>DASQGL010000014.1:0-12614 GCA_035632635.1 Candidatus Limnocylindrales bacterium | reverse complement strand
GGCGAGCCCCGACATTAGAGGAGGGTTC
This sequence comes from Candidatus Limnocylindrales bacterium, assembly GCA_035632635.1. GTDB lineage: Bacteria > Chloroflexota > Dormibacteria > CF-121 > CF-121 > CF-120. The sequence goes on along the minus strand of DASQGL010000014.1, from coordinate 12,586 downwards.
ACGGAGCGTCAAGGCTCCTGCGCGCAACTCCGACCGATCGTGCCCGATCGGGCGCAGCCCCTTGCCCGATCGGATTCCGGGTGTCCGGGGACGCCCTGGAGCGGGCTAGGTGGCCGGCGGGTAGCGGCGACTCATGGTGATCACGCGGGCGGCCGATGCCCGCACCTGGGTGATCGAGATCACCCCGCGTTCGACCGCCGCCCGCAGCCCCGCGATCGCCGCGTGCTGGGCGTCCGGATCGCCGCTGCCGAGCAGGACCAGGTCGTTGCCGGCGCGGACCGAGGCCAGCACGGCGTCCTGCAGGGAGTAGAGCGCCGCGATCCCGCCCATCCCGAGCGAGTCGGTCACGATCACGCCGGCGAAGTCGAGGCGCTGGCGCAGCAACGTCTGCACGACCGGGGCGGAGAAGAGGGCCGGGGACCCGCTCGGGTCGAGTCCCGGCACGTACACCGAGGTCGTCATCACGGCATCCGCGCCGGCCGCGATGCCGGCGGCGAAGCTCTGCGCCTGGGTCTGCCCCCACTGCGCCAGGCTCTCCGGGTCCGTCGGGATGGCGCTGTGCGGATCGCCCGCGGCGCCGCCCAGCCCGGGGAAATGCTTCAGGGTCGCGGCCACGCCGCCGTCGTGCAGGCCGCCGACCGCGGCCGCCACCAGCGGTCCGACGCGCGCGGCGTCCCCGCCGAAGGAGCGGTCGCCGATCACCGCGTCGGCCGGATTCGTCCGCAGGTCGGCCACCGGGGCCAGGTCCAGGGCGATGCCCTGGGCGCGCATCCCCGCCGCCGTCGCCGCGACCGCCGCGCGAACCGCCTGGGGACCGTTGAGCCCGACCTGATACTCGGACGCGAGCGGCGCCACGCCGTCATGGATCCGCATCACCCGGCCGCCCTCCTCATCGACGGCGACCATCAGCGGCGCGGGCAGCCCGGCCTCCCGGCCCAGCGCGTGCAGGTCCGCGGTCAGCCGCTGCAGGCTCGCCGCATCCGAGAAGTTGTCGGCGAAGATCAAGACGGTTCCGACCTTGTCGTCGAGGATCAGATGGCGCAGCCCCGGCGTGATCTGCGGGCCGAAGAAGCTGACCCCGATCATCGCCCCGACGGCGGTCTCGAGGCTGAGCTCCGGGCCGTGCCGGGGCAGGCTGTAGACCGGACCGGGGTCATCGAGCAGGCGACCCGGCGGCGCGGTCACCGGCGCCGCCTGGGCGCGGGATCCCAGGACGCCGGGGAGGGTCGTGATCGTCACCAGGGCCAGGACCAGGAGCGGGCCGGCCGGCACGCGGCGCGCGGGCATCTCCCCGACGCAACGCGCCGGAGGCGGCCGGGACGGGCCGGATCCCGCGACGGTCCTGCGAAGGTCCGGTTAAGTGGGCGACGGGGCTGGCGTCACAGTCGGCAGGATGGACGGCAGCGGCGAAGGGACGATGGAAGGAAGCGGGGTCGCACTGGGCTGGGGCGGCGGCGTGGGCGCCGGGGTGGCGAGGGGCCGGGGCGTGGGCCGTCGCGTCGGCCGGGCGGTTGCCCGCGGGGGGCTCGGCGTGGCGGCGCTGGCCGCCGCACTCGGGCTGGGCGACGGCGTGGGCGATGGGGTCGCGGATGGTGACGCGCCGGTCACCGGCAGAGAGATCCGTGGCCGGGGCGGCGGATCGGCGCTCCCGCGGGCAAAATAGCGCGGCCCGAGCACGGCGAAGAGGACCACCAGGGCGAGCATCATCAGGGCAAGCCCGATGACCCCGATCAGCTGGTACGGTTCGAGGACGGTGGTCTCGAGCCAATAGCGGAAACGACTGCTATGGCGGTCCATCGTGAGCCCGGCCCGGGGCCGGGCATGCCTTCCGGGCTCGACTATACCTGAGCGCGCTGCGCGGGCGCCACCCGCTGCGGCCGCCTCCCGCCCTAGACTGCGCTGATGAGGCCGCCACCGTGACCACCCCCTTCGTCGAACGCCTGCGCGCCGGCGAGATCCTGGTCGCGGACGGTGCGACCGGTACGAACTACCAGCAGATGGGACTCGCGATCGGGGTCGCGCCCGAGGAGTGGATCCTCGATCAGCCGGACGAGGTCCGCGCGCTGCACCGCGCGTTCGTCGCGGCCGGGGCCGACATCATCCTGACCGACACCTTCGGCGGCACGGCTCCGCGCTTGCGCGAGTCACCCTACGCGGACCGGGCGCGCGACCTCAACCGCCAGGCGGCCATGCTCGCCCGGGAGGCGGCGGCCACCCGCCCGGGCGTGCTGGTGGCGGGCTCGATGGGACCGACCGGCCTGCTGATGGAACCGCTCGGGGACCTGACCCAGGCCGCCGCGGTCGAAGCCTTCGCCGAGCAGGCGGCCGCGCTCGCCGAGGGCGGCGTCGACCTCCTCCTGCTGGAGACGTTCTTCGCGCTCGAGGAGGCGCAGGCGGCGATCGAGGGCGTCCGCCGCGCCACCGCGCTCCCCCTGGTCGTGACGTTCAGCTTCGACCAGGGCACCCGCACCATGATGGGCGTGAGCCCGACCCAGGTCGTGCAGGCGATCGCGCCGCTCGGGGTGGCGGCGCTCGGCGCCAACTGCGGCAAGTCGCTCGACGCCATGGAGGCGATCGTCACCGAGATGGCGGGACTGCGGGCCGGCGTCCCGCTCTGGATCAAGCCCAACGCGGGCCTCCCGCGCATGGCCGGAGACGTCGCCGTCTACGAGACGAGCCCGCAGACCATGGCCGATTACGCGGCGCGCTTCATTCGCGCCGGCGCCCAGGTGGTGGGCGGCTGCTGCGGCTCGTCACCCGCCCACGTGGCCGCGATCGCCGAGGCCGCCGGGCGGACGGTCGGGTCGAGCCGCTAGGCGAAGACCGGCGGCCGCGTCCAGACCGCGAACTCGGCGAGCGGCTCGTAGCCCATGCGGCGGTAGGTCGAGACGCCCATGGAGCTGGCCTCGAGCACGGCCGGGGTGTTGGGCGCGGCCAGGGTGGCGGCCCAGGCGAGCGCTTCCCCGTAGCCGTGCCGGCGCGCCGCCGGGATGGTGGCGACCCCGTAGACCCCGGTGACCGCATCCCCCAGGTAGGCCATGGCGACCGACACCGGGCGGCCGGCGCGGCGGCCGATCCAGAGCCGCATGCGGGGATCGTTCAGGATGGCGGGCGCGTGCAGGCTGAACGGGGGGATGCGCACGGGCACCTCGAAACCCGCCGCGGAGGTGCTCTCGAATTCGAGCAAGGTGTCGGCGTCGCGCACGGGGACGATCTCCAGCTCGGGCGGCGGGGTGGGTGGGCCCCCGCCGGGGTGGCGGACCATCCACGGATCGAGACGGCTCAGCCCGAACCCGGCCCCGACCAGGTCGACCTGCTGGAACGGATCGCACACGTCGATGGTCGAGGTGGTCGCCGCGAAGTGATGCTCGATTCCGCGGGTGAGCCGGGCCTGGTCGCTGCCGGACAGCCGCGCGGTCAGGACCGCGGCGAAGTACATGCGCGGGGCATGGCCGTCGCTGACCCAGGCCGAGGGCCAGCGCTCCGAGGCGATCCCGAGCGCCTCGACCGAGACCTCGTGCCAGTCGGCGAGGTTGCGCGCCGCCAGCGTGCTCAGCGGTTCGTCGGCCACCGGTCAGAACGTGATGTTGCGACCTTCCATGATCAGCCGCGTCCAACCCTGAGGATCGATCCAGCGGCCGCGGACCGCCTCGACGTCCGCCTGCGAGACCCCACGGGCCTCGGCGCAGGCCTTTCAAACATGGATGGGGATCCCGTTGTCCCGGGCGAAGGCGAGCACCTCGACGAGCGGCGGCACGCCCTTGCCCCGCACGGTCTCCGCGACGCCCGAACGGATGAGGTCGGTGGAGTCGCCGGCCAGCACGATGCGCACGTCCACGCCGGTCTGCTTGGCGCCCCGCGCGAGGTGGAATGGAATCGTCGCCTTGGTGGCGTCAGTCGTACCCCACGTGGTCGAGATGGTCAGGATGTCCACTCGGGTCTCCTTAATGGCGTGATCGATGTCGGGACAGTCTACCCGGCGACGCCGTCAGTCGCCGCCCAGGCTTGCGTCGCCGGGGTCGGCCGGGTCGCGGGCGAGGAGGAGCAGGGTGCTGATCAGCAGGAACGCGGCCAGCGCCATGAAGGGCACCGAGACGAATCCCCAGATGTCGAGCACGGGCAGCGAGCAGGGCGCGTCGAGGTTGCAGCTCAAGGTCGGCTGGTGGGGGAACCGTTCCAGCTGATAGTGATAGGCGGCGATCAGCGCCCCGACCCCGGCCAGCGGCAGCAGATAGCGCCGGGCGGTGGACACATCGCTGCGGAAGACGGCGATCCCCAGCAGCAGAACCAGCGGATACATGCAGATGCGCTGGTACCAGCAGAGCCGGCAGGGCGTCAGGTGCGCGATCTCGGAGAGATAGAGGCTGCCCAGCATCGCGAGCGCGGCGACCAGCCAGGCGGCCACCAGGGCGAACGGCGTCACCCGCGCCCGCAGCTGGGCCCCCCCCTCTCGCAGGGTGGCGGACGTCCGGCTGACGACGAAGGCGGCCAGGCAGAGAACGACGAGCGCGTCCGCGACCAGCGCCAGCACGGCGTCCGCGGTGGTGATGGCGGGGAAGGTGAGTACGGGTCGTCCTCCGTCAGCCGCCCACCGGCGGCAGCGCGTTCAGCTCCGTTTCGATGGCCTGGATCGCGGGGAGGGCGCAGGCCGCGGAGGGCTGGTTGCCGGTGACGCTGCAGACGGCGGCCGTGAGCGTGTTCGCATTCCCCACGATCGCGCGCGTCACCGGACTGTTCGGGTCGGAGAGGGCGGCCGCGATCTGGTCCCAGGTGAGGCCCTGCAGCACCTGCGGCGAGTAGCTCGTCTGCTTGAGCACGAACCGGCCGGCGATGTCGAGGAAGGGAATGCCCCGGCTGGTCACCGTGTAGGGCGGCTGATCGTAGGTGTCGAACAGCTGCGAGACCTGGGCGGGGGGCGTCTCGAGCGGCTGGCCGTTGCGATCCTGGATCTCGACCGGCTGGAAGGCGACGTCCGGGCTGGTGTAGCTTGCGCCGTGGAAGGTGAACGTGCTCGTGTTCGGATAGACGTCGGTCGAGGAGGACGTGGTTTCGCTCAGGTTGTGGAAGGTGCCGAAGCGGGCCAGCGCCATGATCAGGCTCCAGCGTTCGGCGGCGCAGAACGGGCAGTACTCCGCGCCCACGTAGACGACCAGCGGCTTGCCGCTCGGATCCTTCAGGGTCGTGGTCGCCGCCACCCGGGTCAGGTCGACCGGGTTGCCGCCGGTGCCGACCGCGGCGACGACCGCCGGGCTCGGACTGGTGACGGCCTTGAGCACGACCTCCGGGACCTGGTTCGTCGGGGTCGGGCTCGGCGTCGGCCTGCCCCCGCCGAGGACAAAGAAGAGGATGAGGCCGAGGACGACGAGGCCGACCGCGGCGCCCCCCAGCACGGCCGGCGACTGCCATGCCGCCCGGGCGGCGGGCCGCCGCCGCTGGGGCTGGGAGCGGCGAGCGGGGGTTGACGCCCGGCGAGCCGGGGGCGGCTCCCAGCGGGCCGGCTTCCTGGGTGAGCGGGAGGGCACCCTCTAAGCGACCTCAGCCGCCCGCCATCGCCCCGACGACCAGGAACGGCTCCGCCCCGGTGGCGACCGCCTCGGGCAAGGGTGCATCCGGCGGGTCGTTGGACAGATCCTGCTGGCAGGCGAAGAAGCGGATGAAGGCACGGCGCTGATGCGTGACCTGGTCCCGGACCGTGCCTCGCAGGGTCGGATAGGAGGCCTCGAGCGCGTCGAGCACCGCGCGCTGGGTCGCCGGCGGAGCCACGTCCAGCTGGACCTCGCCCGAGACCTGCGCCAGCCGGCGCAGGTGCATCGGGAGGACGACCCGGATCATGGAAGCGTCTGGACCTCCACCGAGAGGACGGCCGGGAGATCCCGCACGATCGGGGTCCAGCTGTCCCCGGCGTCGATCGAGGCGTACACCTGCCCGCCGGTGGTCCCGAAGTAGACGCCGGCCGACTCGAGCGCGTCGACCGCCATCGCGTCGCGCAGCACGTTGACGTAGACGTTGCTCTGGGGCAGTCCCCTGGTGAGCGCCTCCCAGGTGTTGCCGCCGGTGCGGCTGCGGTAGACACGCAGCTTGCCGTCGGGCGTGTAATGCTCCGAATCGCTCTTGATCGGGACGACGTAGATCGTCTCCGGCTCGTGCGGATGCACGTCGATCGGGAAGCCGAAGTCGGTGGGCAGGTTGCCGCTGACCTCCCGCCAGTTCTCGCCCGCGTCGTCGGTGCGCATGACGTCCCAGTGCTTCTGCATGAACAGCGTCTGCGGCCGGGACGGGTGCATCGCGATCCGGTGCACGCAGTGGCCGACTTCGGCGGTCGGGTTGGGGATCTGCTCGGAGCGCAGGCCGTGGTTCACCGGCCGCCAGGTCTTGCCGCCATCGTCGGTGCGAAAGGTCCCGGCCGCGGAGATCGCGACGAACATCCGCTGGGCGTTCTGCGGATCCTGGATGATCGTGTGCAGGCACATCCCACCGGCGCCGGGGGCCCACTGCGGTCCGGTCGGGTGGCGCCGCAAGCCGCTGAGCTCCTCCCAGGTCTGGCCGCCATCCTGCGAACGGAAGAGCGCCGCGTCTTCGACCCCGGCATAGACCGTGTCCGGGTCGTGCAGCGAGGGCTCGAGATGCCAGACGCGTGTGAACTTCCAGGGGCGCGGCGTGCCGTCGTACCACAGGTGCGTGCCCGGCTCCCCCTCGTAGACGAACTTGTTCCCGACCGTCTCCCAGCTCTTGCCCCCATCGTTCGAGCGCTGCATGATCTGCCCGAACCAGCCGCTGGTCTGGGACGCGTAGATCCGGTTCGGGTCGGCGGGCGACCCCTTGACGTGGTAGATCTCCCAGCCGCCGAAGTGCGGCCCGTTGACGTCCCACCGCTCGCGCTTCGAGTCCGCGGTCAGGATGAACGCGCCCTTGCGTGTCCCGACCAGCACCCGTACTCCGCTCATGCTTGACTCCTCATGAAACCCTGGCCATCCATGCCGCACGCGGGTGCGGCTGATGCCAGTAAACCACCTAGGATCGCCGGTCTGCCGTGCCCGCGATCGCGGTGGTGAACACGAAGAAGCCGACCAGCACGAAGACCAGCAGCGCGACGATGCCGAGCCAGAGCGGCCAGCCGCCGTCGGTGAAGATGGTCAGCCCGACGCCGCCGCAGAGGAGCACGATCAGGATCGCGGCCGGGGTCCGGGGCAGCGGGCCGCCGGCGGGGGCCGCCACGGCAGGCGCCGGTTCGACGCCGGGGTCGAACCGGCCGTGCAGGAAGAGGGAGAACAGGAGCGCCAGCGACGGCACGACGATCAGCCCGCCGACCCCGACGATCACGAGGATGGTGATCAGCGTCGATCGGCCCGCGGCCGCCGCGGTCACCGGCAGACCGGGCAGGATGTCGGGCTGCTGCGCGGCCGCCCAGCCCGCGATGATCGCGGCCACCGCCCCCGCCCCCGCATAGCGGGCGGGCTCGTAGCGCTGCGCCCATACCAGGACCAGCGTGCTCAGCCCGGCGACGCCGGAGACCACGACGGCCGCCAGCCCGGGGCCGGTGCGCAGCCCGGCGAACAGGTGCGGCGCGTCCCCCGACAGGACGGCGAGTCCGATCAGCGCCAGGGCCCCGGTGACCATGCCGGAGACGAGCGCCCGGGCCCGGAACGCCGGCACCAGCGCGAGCTGCCTCGCTCGCGTGGCGTCGGCGGCCAGGTAGACGGCGGCCAGGTGCGCGGCGGCGGCGACCGCGATCGCGCCGATCACGATCGAGGTCGGGTTCAGCCAGCTGGTCAGCAGGTTGCCGGCCGCGTTGCCGATCGGGACCCGCCCGGACGCGATGCCGCCGATCGACGCGCCGAGGGCGAAGGGCGTCAGGACGGACGAGAGCGCGAACAGGTTGTCGATCAGGCCCCGTTCGCGATGGCCCCAGGCGACCGTGCGCAGCGCATAGGCCGACCCGCGCAGGACGATGCCGACCGTGGCCAGGAAGAGGGGAACCGTCAGCGTCGACATCACCGAGCCGAACGCGACTGGATAGGCGCTCCAGAAGACGACCAGCACGAAGATCAGCCAGACGTGATTGGCTTCCCACACGGGCGCCATGGCGGTGTGCGCGTAGTCGCGCAGCGCCTGCCCTCGCGCGCCAGATCCCGCGGTCAGCTCCCAGATGCCGGTGCCGAAGTCGGCCCCGCCCAGGACCATGTAGGCGGTCAGGCCCAGCAGCATGAGGACGACCGGCGCGTCAGCCAGCTGCACCGGCGGCGACCTCCAGGGGGGCGCGCGCCAGCCGGCGCAGCATCCAGGCCACCCCGACCGCGAGCGACAGGTAGACGAGCGCCAGGGTGGCATAGCCGACCGGGATCCCGGTCGCGCCGGTGACCGCGTCCGTGGTCAGCATGACGTGGTAGACGATCCATGGCTGGCGACCCAGCTCGGTCGTCATCCAGCCGGCCAGGAGCGCGATGATCGAGCACGGCCCCGCGAGCACGAGCGCGCGATAGAACCACCGCCCCCGCGGCAGGCGCCGCTTGCGCCACCAGACCGCGACGAAGTAGGCGCCCAGCAGGCCCAGCAGGATGCCGATCCCGACCATGCCCTGGTAGGCGAAGCGGATGACATTGATCAGGACGACCGACGGCCGGCTGTTCGCCGGGACCGCATCCAGCCCGGTCACGGTCGCATTCGGGTCGTGGTCGGCGAGAAAGGAGAGCAGACCGGGAATGGCGATGCCGTAGACGATGCGAGAGCCGTCGTACCAGCCGAGAATGTGCTCGGGCGCGGCCTTCGTCGTGGTGGGCAGGCCCTCAAAGGCCGCCAGCTTGATCGGCTGCTGGGCCGCCACCACCCGGCCGGACCAGTCACCGATGGCGCCCTGCACCGGGGACGCCAGCGCCGCCAGCGTGAGCGGGATGATCAGCGCGGTCCGCTCGTAGCGCCCGCTTCGGCCGCGCAAGAATCCCCAGGCGTAGACGGAGGCCATGACGAAGCCGGTCACCATGAAGCCGGCCAGGTACATGTGGACGAGCTCGTGCCAGAAGAAGGGGTTGCCGAAGAGCGCCGCGATCGGATCGACGTCGACCGCCACGCCGTTGCGCAAGACGAAGCCGGCGGGATGGTTCATCCAGCCGTTGACCGAGATCACGAAGAGCGAACCCGACATCGCCGCCAGCACGACCGGAACCCCGGTCAGCAGGTGCAGGCGGGGCGACAAGCGGTCCCATCCGTAGACGTAGATGGCGATGAAGATGGCCTCGGTGAAGAAGGAGAACCCCTCCGCGGCAAAGGCGGGCCCGAAGACGTTCGCGAAGGTGGCCATGAAATTCGGCCAGAGCAAGCCGAGCTCGAAGCTGAGCACGGTCCCGGTCACCACCCCGACCGCAAACAACCCGATCATCACCTTCGACCAGCGTCGGGCCAGCATGCGGTAGAGCGGATCACCGGTGCGCACGGAGAGCCATTCCGTAAACACGACCAGCAGAGGCAGCGCGAGGGCAAAACAGACCAGCGGGATGTGCATCGTGAACGACAGCGCCTGAAGCTGCCGGGCCTCGTCCAGGTACGGCTGGTGGGCTGGCGTGAACGCCGCCAGGAGCGCCGGCGTCACATCCGCGCGCTGGCCATCGCACAGTCAGGGAAGCCGGCCGCCTGCATCTCGAACTGATCCCTGCTTCCATCCTAGAGGACCTTCCGCACCCGCCGTACAATCGGGATTGATGACACGGGTGTCGCCCGAAGACTTCCCCAATCCGGAGGTCGATATCCCCCTGGCGAGCGTCCCCGGCGAGGCGCGAGCGATCCTGGCGGGCGGCTGCTTCTGGTGCGTGGAGGCCGTCTACAAGAACCTGGACGGTGTCACCGCGGTGACCTCGGGCTACGCGGGCGGCACCGCCGAGACGGCCGACTACGGGACGGTGTGCAGCGGGACCACGGACCATGCGGAGTCGGTCGAGGTGCGCTACGACCCGAGCCGGGTCAGCTTCGGCCAGATCCTGCGGGTGTTCTTCTCCATCGCGCACGATCCCACCCAGCGCGACCGGCAGGGTCCCGACGTCGGACGGCAGTACCGCTCGGCCATCTTCACCGTGGACCCGGAGCAGAAGCGGGTCGCGGAGGCCTACATCGAGCAGCTGGAGCGAAGCCACGTCTTCGATCAGCCGATCGTGACCGAGGTGACGCCGCTCCCCGCCTTCTACGAAGCCGAGACCTATCACCAGGACTACGCGGCCCGCAACCCGTGGAATCCGTACATCCTGGTCAACGCCCAGCCGAAGCTGAAGAAGCTGCGCTCCTACCAGGCGGTCCGTCAGCGCTGAGTCGCCGGCTCGTCCGTCAGACGTGAGCCAGGACGCGCTCCAGGGGCCGCGGCACTCGCGTGAGGTCGAGCGCATCGACGAGCACGGCGGCGGAGTGGAGAGCACCACTCCGCCCACGTCAGTCGAAGGCGATCCTGGTCCCGTCCTTCGAGGTGAGCGTGCTCATCCGCGTTTCTTCGTCCGGCCGGTGGCCGGCCTGGCGGTCGCCCTGCTCTCGTTCTCCCTGGCACGCTCCCGGACGACCTTCTTGATGAGCGCGATCGGGAGCGGCTTGCCGATTGGGAACTGGAGCGTGGCCTTCGACGCCAGGTAGGGCTTCAACTCTTTCGCGTAGAGGGCCTTTTCGCGGCCGATGATCGGGTACATCCCGACGTGCTTCGCGTGAACCGCGAAGTAGATCAGGCGTCCGTGGTAGGCGTAGAACGGCATGCGATAGCTGATCTTCTCCTCGGCCCTGGGCGCCGCGCTCCGGATGGCCTGCCGGAGTTCGCGGAGCATGGGCTGCACCGCCTTGGGGGCGGCGGCGATATAGGCATCCACCGCTTGCTCACCGGCTGTGGCCATGGGAATCCTCCTCCATCATAGGTTCGCCGGTGGCCAGCGATTCGGCGCGGGGAACAGGATCGAGCGTCGGGTGCGGCACGCTCGATATCGCGATCCGGGACTCTGGTCAGACCGGCTTCAGCAGCCTGCCGAGTTTGTCGAACTCATTCTCCCAGCCCATGACCGCCAGCTTCGTCCAGCGCTCATCGTGCATGGCGTCCAAGGTCAGGACCATCCGCACGCCCCGCGGGGTGGTCTCGAAGTCGACCGCATGCGCCACCTCGTAGGGTGTCACGCCGGGGATGAAGTCGGCGATCTGGGTGAAGGCGAGCCGCTTCATCGGCACGACCTCGACGTAGGTGACCCGGGAAGGCGTGGTCAGCGGCATCCCCGCCTTCTTCATGAACGCGATCTGGTCGGGGGCGATCGCCGTCATGTCGTAGAGGAGCTCGCCGCCGCGGCGCACCTCGAGCTTGCGGACTTTCACCACGAACCCATCCGGGCCCCACCAGGACTCGATGCCGTCCCTGGTCGTCCACAGCTCCCAGACCGGCTCGATGGGGACCGGAAAGACCCGCTCGATCGTGATCCTGCGGCGCGCCGGCCGGGGTTGCGGCGCCAAATCAGGAGCCGCTCCGATACGCCCGCTCGAGGGTGGCGATGTCCAGCTTGCCCATCTTCATCAGCGCCTCCATGACTCTGCCCGGGTTCCCGGACGAAGGATCGGACAGCATCCGTCCCAGCGATGCCGGGACGACCTGCCAGGAGACCCCGAACCGATCCTTGAGCCAGCCGCAGGGCCCTGCTTCTCCACCCTCGGACAGCCGCGCCCAGACCTCGTCGAGTTGCTCCTGAGTCTCGCACGTCGCGACCATGGAGAAGGCCTCCGTGAAGGCGAACGTCGGCCCGCCGTCGAATGCCGTGTATTCCTGCCCGTCGAGCACGAAGCTGGCATGCAGGAGGCTGCCTTTCGGGAGAGGCCCAATGCCCTCGCTGCGCAGCAGGCTGAGCACCCGGGAGTTCGGGAACAGCGAGATGTAGAAGGTGACCGCCTCTTCGGCGCGGTCCTTGAACGTCAAACAGGGTCGCACACTCTCCACCTTGATCGTGCCGCCAACCGCCGTCGCCTCCGAGCGTCCTTGCGTCATCGGTGTCCCTCCTTGTTCTTCGAGCGCGTCCTGCGCCTCCGATCGAGTTCCGCCGCAAACCGGTCCAGCCGTCCCTCCCACATCGCGCGATAGCCCGCCATCCAGTCGTCCAGCTCCTGGAACGGTTCCGGACGCAGGGCGTAGAGCCGCCGCCGCCCCTCGGGACGGACGTTCACGAACCGCGCCTCCTGCAGGATGGCGAGCTGCCGGGAGACGCCGGGCTGACCGATGTCCACCTCGTCGACGAGCTCGCTCACGGAGCGCTCGCCACCGCGCAGCGCGTCCACGAGGCGGCGGCGGGTGGGATCGGCCAGGATCTGGAAGACGTCGGGCATGGGCGACATATTACTGCAGACACATATGTCTTGTCAACAATATGTGGGCGGGGGAGCCGCGCGACGGCGGTCAGCCTAGGACTGCGAAGGTGCCTGACCGGTCACTTCCTTCCTGGTGCTCTCCACCCCGAGGTAGGCGCCCATCACACTGTTCATAGCCGCCCAGAAGAGGGTGCTCGCCAAAGGCCGCTGCCAATACAGGGGCAGCAGGGTGGGCGCGGGATGATTGCGGTAGATGGTCAGCACGGCGCCCTCGAACAGAAGCGGT
>DASQGL010000013.1:0-10266 GCA_035632635.1 Candidatus Limnocylindrales bacterium | reverse complement strand
ATCTAGTGGCCGGACCGTCCGCCCCCATTCTCGTTGCGCCCACCCCAACTGACGTTGCGGTTGAAGTCCGCGCTCGCGTGGCGCCCGTCATTCTCGCTTTCGGTTGCCTCGACGTCGGTGTCCTGCCCGGCGCACGCGGTCTTGACGGCGGTCCAGGCGGCGCGCAGCGCGGCTTGCTCGCCCTGGTCCTCAGTCTGTTCGTCGGCGGGAGCCGTCTGACGCTCCGAGGTGTCTTCCGCCCGGTCGTTGGTGCGCAGGCTCGTCAGCGCGGCCTTCGCCGTGGCGCAGTCCGTTGTCGTGGCGGCCGGCGTCTGTGCGGCTTTCACGATTTGCAAGACCTTGATCACCGTGGGCGCGACGGTGACCGGCTCACTGTTGAGCTCGGTCGAGCCAGCTGCGGCATGCTTGCTTGCCAGATCGCTCACAGCCTCGCCGTGCGCTTGCCCCGCCAGTGCCGTGGTGCGGGCCAGTGTGCTGACCGCCTTCCCGTGCGAGTCCGCGGCGTAGACCGACGACGCGCCGGCGACCAGCGCCGCCGTCAGGCCCGCAATGATCCATCGTGATCGCATGCATTGTCCTCCTGCGTAGGAAATTGGTTCTCCCTTCCTAACGCACGATGCTGAGCCTGCTTACGGCCTGGCTCGGCCGCGAATACGCACGCTGCTTCCGCAGGAGCGAATCGAACCTAGCTGCCCGACCCCGTCAGGGTGATCGTGAAGACGCCCCCGCCGTTCAGCGCATTCGTGCTGATCACGACCGTCTGAGACGGTCGCGGCCCCGCAGTCACCGGCGTGAACGTCACCGTGATCGTGCAGCTTCCGCCAGGACCGAGGTTGCTCGGGCAGTTGTTCGTCTCCGAGAACTCGCCGCCGGCGGGCGAACTGATGGTCGAGATCGCGAGCGGACCGTTGCCCGTGTTCGTCAGGACGACGCTGAGCGGAGCCGACGTCGTATTGGCCGGGACCGTCCCGAAGCCCAGGGTCGCCGCACTGAGCGAGACCACCGGCCCGGTGCCGACGCCGCGCAGCAGCACGAGATGCGGGCTGCCCCGCGCGTCGTCCGTGATCGTCAGCGTCGCCGGGCGCAGGCCCGCGCCGCTGGGACTGAAGCTGATCGTGATGGAGCAGGTCTGGCCGGGAAGGATCGGGTTGCTGCAGTCATTGCCGACGATCGTGTACTCACCGGCGGCGCTGCCCGCAAGCCCCACGCCGGTGACGCGCAGCGTCCCGTCGCCGCTGTTGCGCAGGATGACGGTCTGCGGCGGCGCCGTGCCGTGCACATTGACCGACGGCGCCAGCAGGGTCGGCGAGAGCGCGACCGCCGGGGCAAACGCCGTGCCGCTGAAGGCCACGACCTGCTGGCTCCCCGCCACGCTGTCCGCGTCATCGGTGAGGATCAGGCTGCCGTTGCGCTGGCCGGTGGTCGCGGGCGCGAACGTGATCCGGATCGTGCAGCTCTCCCCGGCGAAGACGACGCCCGGGCAGTTGTTCGTCTGCCGGTAGTCGCCGGTCACCGCGAGGTTGCTGATCGTCAGGGGCCCGTCGCCGGTGTTCGTGAACGTGATCGGCTGCGTCTGCAGCGGGTCGCTGAGATTCTGGCTGAAGCCCAGCTGGCGCGGGCTCACCCGGACCGCCGGCATCGTCCCGAAGCCGAGGAGCTGGAGCTGCTGGGGACTGTCGCGGGCATCGTCCGCCAGCCGGATGGTGGCCTGCTGCTGCCCGGTGCCCGACGGGGTGAAGCTGACCGTCAGCGTGCACGAGGCATGCGGCGTGACCACGGTCGGGCAGTTGTTCGCGGCGCTGAAGTCAGACGATCCGATCACCTTGATCGCGGAGAGCGTGAGCGCTCCTTCCCCGGTGTTCACCAGCTGCACCGCCTGCGCGCGCGCGGTCTGCCCCACGTTGGAGGCGAAGCCGAGGCCGGACGGCGTCAGGGTCACGGTCGGCGCGATCACCGCGCCGGTCACCGGAATCCGCTGCGGGCTGCCGGTCGCGTTGTCGGCGATGGTCAGCATGCCCGCCCGCGACCCGCTCGGGATCTGGTTCAGCCGCACCGTGATCGTGCACTTCGAGCCCGGCGCCAGGCTGCTCGGGCAGTCGTTGCTCTGCACGAAGTCCGGGCTCGGGGCCGAGTCGCTCCCTTCGATCGTGATCGCGGTGACGTTGAGCGCGCCATCACCGCTGTTGCTGAGGGTCACGCTCTGCGGATCGCTGACCCCGGCCAGCGTCTGCCGCAGGCCCAGGCTCGAGACGCTGAAGGCGGGTTGCGGCGCGGTCGCCCGGCCGGAGAGGGTCACCTGCTGCGGGGCGTTGGCGGCGTCGTCGGGAATCAGCAGCGATCCCGCCCGGTTGCCCGGCGCGCGCGGCATGAAGGAGACGGCGAAGCTGCAGCTCACCCCCGGTTCCAGCCGCTGGCGGCTGCACGCGTCGCCGGTCGGATCGAGCACGAAGTCCTGCGCCCCGGGCGCCACGTTCACCGGTCCGAGAACGAGCAAGCCGGTGCCCATGCTGGTCACGGTGACGCTCTGGTTCGGGCTCGAGGTTGCCAGGTTCTGGGCCGCGAACTGGACCGCCGACCGGTAGACCCCCGTCTGCGTCACGCCGATCCAGCGGAGGCGATCGTTGAAGCTGTCCGCGACCAGCAAGGCGCCGGTGTTGCCGATCGGCTGGACGCCGTGCGGCCCATCCACCTCCGCCTGGTCGGCCTTGCCCAGGTCGCCCAGCAATCCCGAGGTCCCCACGCCGGCGACGGTGCTGATCACCTGGCTCGTCCGATCGACCTTGCGCACCCGGTGATTGAGGAAGTCGGCGATGTACAGGCTTCCCCCATCGATCGCGGTCGACCAGGGCCGGTCGAGATGCGCGGTCGTGGCCGGCACGGCGTCGCTGAAGTCCGGCGTGCCATCACCCGCGACCGTGGTGATGACGCCATGACCGTCGACCTGGCGCACGCGATTGTTGAAGCTGTCCGTGATGAAGAGCGTGGGCGGCTGGGCGCTGTCGACCGTGACCCCGTACGGGAAGTAGAGATCCGCCTTGCGCGCGTCACCGCCGTCGCCCGTGTAGCCGAGCTGGCCGGTGCCGGCCACGGTCGTGATCGTCCCGCTCGTATCGACCCGCCGCACGCGCGCGTTGTAGGCGTCCGCGATGAAGACGTTGCCGCCCGCATCGACGGCGACGCCGGTCGGATAGCTGAGCTGGGCGTCGACCGCGGCGTGCCCGTCGCCGCTGAACCCGGCCTGCCCGGTCCCCGCGAAGGGTGACACGGTGTCCGTCTTGAGGTCGACCCGCCGGACCTGGTTGTTGAAGGTGTCCGCGACATAGAGGATGGCGCCGGCCGGATCGAGCGCCGCCCCCATCGGATTGTTGAGGTGCGTGGAATGACCCGGTCCCGCATCGGCCGGCCCCGCCACCCCGCCCGTGCCGACCAGCGTCTGCACCGTCCCGGAGGTGGCGAACCAGCGGATCGCCTGGTTGAACGTGTCGGCGACGTAGCGGACGCCGGCCGTCTGCGGCGCGACGCCGGTGACCCCGGGAATCGGCGCCGCCTTGGTGACGATGGCGCCGGGTCCGGCGAGCTGCGCATTGGCCGGGGCCTGACCGTCGCCGGCAAAGCTGGCCGTCCCATTCCCGGCGAGCTTGTGGATGTGGTGCGAGCCGTCGGCCGCCGCCACCGCGTCGAGCAGCCGCAGGTAGTTGTTGCCGGTGTCGGCGATCAGGACGTCACCGTCGTCCCGCACCGCCACCCCGAACGGCGCGTTCAGCTCGGCCTGGGTCGCCGGCCCCTCATCGCCCGCATAGCCGGACGTGCCGTTGCCCGCCACGGTCCGGATCGAGCTGTTCGCGGTGAGGTCCTGTTTCGAGGCGTCGAGCACCAGCTCCCGGATGACGTTGTTGCCGGTGTCCGCGATGTAGAGGTTGCCCTGGCCGTCGACCGCCACCGCGGCGGGCTGGCGCAACCGCGCGCTCGGGCCGGTGACCCCGTCCAGGTACCCGGGGTTGCCATCCCCGGCCAGCGTCTGCACGGTCGCCGTGGCGCGGTTGTACCCGGTCGTGGAGCTGAAGGGCCGCGGGTCGTAGCGGCGGATGACGTGGTTGCCGGTGTCCGCGACGTAGAGGCGCCCCAGCGAATCCATGGCCAGGCCTCGCGGCTGGTTGAGCGCGACCTGCAGCGCGGCGGACGGGGCGCCCGCCCCGAGCACGGTGCTGATCGTGCCGTCGCTCGCGATCGCGCGAATCCGGTTGTTCAGGGTGTCGGCGACGTAGACCGTGCCGCTGATCGCATCCCAGGCGACGCCGTACGGCGAGTTCAGCTGCGCCGCGGTCGCCGCGCCTCCATCGCCGGCGAAGCCGAAGGTCCCGGTGCCCGCGATCGTGGTGATGGTGGCGGACGGCGCCCCGTTCTGGCTATCCACCGGCGGGATCGAGACCGTCACCCGTCGGACCTTGTGGCCGAAGGTGTCGGCGAGGTAGATGTCGAAGCCGGTGACCTGGAGGCCGACCCGGGTGACCTTGCCGGCCGCCACCGCGTACGCGCCCGCCACCTGCGCCTGCTTCGGGTCGCCGGCATCGCCCTCAACGCTGAAGCCGCCGTTGCCGGCGAAGGCGAACTCCTTCGTGTCCAGGAGCAGGCGAACCACGTGATTCGTCGGGTCCGCGACGTAGGTCGAGCGCCCGATCGTGGCGATGGCGTACGGTTGCTGCGCGACCTCGGTCGGCGTGCCCCCGATCGGCTGCCCGGCGTAGGTGGCGATCTCCGGTCGCGCCGGCGACGGCTCCGCTGCCACCGCGGTCACCGATCGAGTGAAGGTCAGCGGCGGGATGGCGAGCGCGAGCGCGAGCGCGGACAGCAGGACGGAGCGTCCGCTCCGCATGACCGGCCTCCGCAGCTTCATGCGCTCCCCTCGTGGGTGAACCGGCGGTCTGTTCCCCGCATCATACTGCTGACCTCAAGCCGCCCTCAACGCCGGTAGACGAAGTCCGGCGGCTGCTGCCGCCCCGGGGTGACGAGGAAGGGCGCGTCGGCTTCGATCGCGGCGCCCGCGTCAGGCCCCTTCGGATTGGGCACGATCGCGCGGAGCAGGCGGGGGCCGAGCTGGTCGTGATAGAGGACGAGCACCTCACAGGCGAAGGCGCCCTTCCCGTCCGTCTGCAGGCTCGCCTGCGGCGCCCCGTTCGCGTCCAGCTTGGGATTGCCGTTGGCGTCGAGGCAGATCACGCTCGCCGTCAACCCCGGGTCCCACGCCAGCAGCACGATCGGGCTGTTCGCCGGATAGCCGCTCCCGTACGCGATCGGCACGTAACCGGGCGGCCCGATCGCGGGGTTCAAGGCCAGCGAGGGCTGGAAACAGGGCAGCGTGAAGGTGGCGGTCGCCTCCCGCTCGCGGAAGTCGTCGGCCCGCACCAGGTGGGTCCCCTCGGCCCGGGTCGATGGGTTGATCGGCAGCGCGAAATGCCCGAAGCCGTCGGTCTTGGCCTGGAAGCTTTGCGGGCGGCCGCCTGGGCCGGCGTCGAAGGTGACCAGGACGGCCGTGAACGGATTGAAGTTGTCGCCCGTGACCTGGATGGCGTAGGTCGGAGCCGGGGTCGCCGACGGACTCGGCGACGGGACGGGCTGGACAGCGGTCAGCTGGTCGGACGCCAGCGCCGCGGCGGTCAGCGGCTGAAAGCAGTCGGGGGTGATGCTGATGGTGGCCGGCGACCGGATCGCCGTGGCAGGCTGCCCGCTCAGCCAGTTGACGAACGGCCGGTTGCTCTTGTGGGTCTCGAGTCCATCGCTGAAGGTCGCCTGGACCACGTCGACGCCGGGGCCGCCGGTGTTCTTGTAGGTCAGGGCCACCTGGCCGGTCCTGCCGGTCACGCCCGATGCGCTCGTCTTCGTATCCGGGCCCGACAGCACGGTGAGCTGCACCTTGATGCCGGCGATCGGCCCGTTCTTCCAATCGACGACCGTGGCGGTCAGCGTCACCGCGGTTGGCGGCGAGAGGTTGACGTCCTGGGTCGCCGGGTCGACCTTGATGCGGGTGGGCGGGGCGGGCACGACGAGCGCCGCGCGGGCCAGCACGCCCCCCGAGACGCTGGCCAGCACGCCGATGACGATCAGGATCCCGGTCGTGCGCGCGACCCTGAGCGGCCGGCGCATCGCTACTTCAGATAGCCGGAGTAGTAGAGCGAGGCGTCGCAGGGTGCGCCCGCGGTCTGCGGGACGCATTCGAGCGCCAGCTTGTCACCGCTCTGCAGGACGATCGGGCTGACGAAGTGGAAGTCCAGGTCCCGGAAGTTCTCCAGGCGCAGCTGGAGGAGGACGTTGTGCCCGGAGCTGGTCACCTTCTCGAGGGTGAGCGTGCCCGAGTTCGCGTTGGGATTCTCGAAGATCAGGTCGGTCATGGCGAGCGCGCCCTGCGGATCGTAGGGCGTCGCCAGGCTGTTCGGCGTGATCCGAGCGCTCGTCGGACTGCCCCCCACCGGGTTGCTCCCGCCGCCGCCGGTCTTCGTGCCACCGCTGGTGCTGGTTGCCCCGCCCGCCGCGGCGACGGCTCGGCTGGCGGCCGCCGACGCCGACGCCACCGGCGAAGCGATGGCGTTGATCGCCGTGCTCTTGATCGCCTGCTGGAGGACGGTGAGCCAGAGCACGACCGCGACCACCGCCAGCGCCAGCAACCCGACCAGCGCCGGGATCAGCCATCCCGGCAGCAGGCCCTCCTGGATCATCACGCCGTCGACCGCCAGCGGCGCCTGCCCGTCCTGGTGGACGAAGACCTTGTAGGGCAGCGTCTTCACCGGGCCGGTGAAGAATCGCTGGCGTGGGCTCAGCCGGATGCGGGCGAAGCTCGCGGTGCCCGGCTCGGCCACGATCCCCGGCGGTGAAATGCTGAAGTTGAGCTTGCGATCGGGATCGGAGGCCGTCAGGCGCGCATTGATGCGCGTGTTGCCGCGGTTGTCGAGGGCCAGCTGGGCGCGGGCGCTGTTGCTGCCCCGGGCGCTGCGGGGGATCAGCTCGGCGAAGGTGTCGGTGAAGGCGCCCACCTCGACCACGCCCTCCTCCACCATGGACGCGCGCGCATCCTCGCGGGACTTGACCCGGACCGCGAAGGGGATCGCCCGCGCCTGGACGCTCGACACCTTGGGCGGCTTGAAGCGAATCCGCGCGGTGGCCTCGGCGCCCGGGAAGAGCGAGAGGGTGGCAGGCTCGACGATCGCCCACCCGGCCGCGTCGCCGAGGACTTCGAGGGTGAACTGATCGACCACCGTGCCCGAGTTTCGAATTCGGATCTCGCAGGACGTCTCGCCGCCTGGCTGCACGGTGGCAGCCTTCGTCGTCAGGGTGGCGGTCGCGCCCATAGCTCGGCCATCGTAGTCGCGCCACTCTGGGTGGACCAGTGCCGGAAAGGTAGACCTCGGGGCAGGACGGAGTGCCCGTTAAGTCCCCGTTGAATGCCCGGAAAGTGAGACGCGGAGAGTACCCGTTTGAATAGGGAAGAACGTGCCGTCCGGAGCGGCGCGAGGCAGCAGGGAGGGATCGTCAGGGTGATCGCAACACGTCCGACCATACTCGCTGACCGCATTCAGGTTTTCGTCGCCACGTCCGATCCGGTCTCGCGGGCGGGCATCGCCAGCCAGCTGCGCGGGCACCACGGCCTCGAGATCGTCGACGAACGCCAGCTCGAGGCGAACGTGGTCGCGCTCGTGGTAGCCGATCAGATGGACGAGGACGCGGCGCAGGCGATTCGCGCGCTCAAGCGGCGCGGCATCGAACGGGTCGTGCTGGTGGTGACGCGCGTCGACGACAGCGGGCTGCTGAGTGCGCTGGAAGCGGGCGCGCGCGGCGTCCTCCGGCGCAGCCAGGCGACCCCGGAGAACCTCTTCGAGGCCGTTCGGGCCGCGGCCGGCGGCGAGGGCGCGCTGCCGCCCGATCTGCTCGGACGTCTGCTCGACCAGGTGGGCCGCCTGCAGCGCCAGGTGCTCAATCCGCGCGGGCTCTCGTTCGCGGTGCTTACCGATCGCGAGGTCAAGGTGCTCAAGCTGCTCGCCGAGGGTCTCGACACCGCAGAGGTCGGACGGCGCCTCTTCTATTCGGAGCGCACGGTCAAGAACATCGTCCACGATGTCACCAGCCGGCTCAACCTGCGCAACCGCACCCAGGCGGTTGCCTATGCCTTGAGGCAGGGTCTGATCTAGCGCCCGTCGAGGGGGCGAGCGTGGCAACCCCGGCTGTCGAGAAGCAGGCCGAGCCGCGGTCTGCCGTCGCCGCCCGCGAGGCGGGCGCACGGCAGGCGGACGGCGCCGCGCGCGATGAGACCACCCTCGGGCCCGACGTCCAGTCGGTCCTCGGCCTCCAGGCATCAGCCGGCAATGCCGCGGTCACCGAGCTGCTCGGCGGCGGGGCCATCGAGGCGCGCCCGCCGGCGGCCAGTCCTGACCTCGGCGGCCTCAACCCGTTCGACGCCCTTTCCCGCGCCGGCCGTCTCCCTCCGCTCCAGCTGCTCGAAAGCCTGGGCGGGGTCGGCGCCGCGATCGCCCAAGCGGGTGAACGTGAACACGCCGCCCTGAGCGCGGCCGCCCCTCGCTGGACGGCGCAGCCCGATCTGCCGACGGGTCAGCCGCCTGCTCGCGGCCCCACGCCTGCGCTCGAGCAAGCCGTCGTCGTCGAGAGCAGTCCGGGAACGGGCGCCGGTCCGGAAGGTGAGGACCTGGCGCACCGCCATGCCGCCTTCCAGCATCTCTTGCAGCAGGAGGGTGCGATGCACGCGCGCCAGGCGGTAGAGCCCCTGGGCGAGCACGCGATCGCGGCGAGCGGACCGCCCGCGACCGCCGTGGCCGCGATGCCCGGCCGGTCCGCTCCCGTCACCGAGCCGGTCACGCCTGCGGATGGAGACGAAGGCGTGTCGAGGGTGGCCGAGGATGAACGCGGCCCGGAGATCCGGTCCGCCATCGCCGGCGGAGTGCCGGCGCTCGAGGCGGAGCAGGCAGCGCATACCCGGGCGAAGGCCGACCTCGAGGCGGACGCCCATCGCGAGATGACTGCGCTCGAGGCGGAGAACCGCGGGCAGCGCAATGCCGAGCGCGCCGCCGCCGGCACCGAGGTCGCTGGCCTCCGCCAGGCGTGGCAGGGCGAGCACCGAACGGCGCTCGCGGAAAGCACGGCCGCGGGAGTGGCTGCGGCCGCGACGGCGCGCTCGCAAATTACCGAGCAGCACGCCGAGGCGGAACGTGAAGCGACTGCCGCCCGCGCCCAGGGGAAGGCCCAGGCCGAGGCCGCCGAGCAGCACGGGCGCGAGCAGGCGGCGCAGGAGCAGAAGAAGGCGCAGGGCGGGCAGCCAGGCGGGATTCTCGGCGCGATCGGATCCGCCGCGCAGTCGGTGGTCAGCCAGGTCGGCCACGCCGTCAGCGCCGTCATGGACCGGGTGCGGCAGACGGTGACGAGCGTTCTCCAGCAAGCCGAACACGTCGCGGCCCAGGCGATCGAGAAGGGCCGGCGTATGATCGCCGCCACGATCGGGGTGGCGGCCGGCGCGTTCGAGGCGGCGAGAACCCGGGCGAGCACGCTCCTGAATGGTGCGCGCGACCGGTTCCGCACCGCGATCCTCGAGCGCGTGGCACGGGCCAGGGCGACCGTCAGCGGGCTGATGAGCGCGCTTCAGCACAAGCTGCAGCGAGCGCTCGACGCCAGCGGCAGGGCGATGGCCGCGAGCGTGCAGCGGCTGGAGGCCGGCTGGCGTGCCACGCTCGGCGGCGTGCGCGCGGTCGTCGAGGGCGCGGTCCAGTTTGCCCGCTCGGCGATCCAGGCACTCGGCGCCTTCGCCCCCATCGTTCGCGACGTGGCCGCGAACCCTGTTCAGTGGGTGAGCAACCTGGCCGCGGGCGCGCAGGACGGCATCCGGAACCACCTGTGGCCCGACCTGCAGGACGCGGTCCGCGGATGGGTCGAGGGCAAGGTCGACGACGTGCTCGGCCTCACCAGCGCGGTCTGGGATGCGCTGCGCCGCGGTGGCATCGCGATGAAAGACGTCGGGCAGATGCTGTGGGACGGGCTCAAGGCCGCCATCCCGCCAACCCTGATCTCGATCCTGATCGAAAAGATCGTCTCGCTGCTGGTGCCGGCGGCGGGCGCCGCGCTGCTGATCGTGCAGTCGATCCAGGCTGCGTGGGCGAGCCTGAGCAGCATCGTCAAGGCCGGCGACGCCTTCATGCACTTCCTCAAGTCGGTGCGATGGGGCAACGCCGGTCCGCTCTTCGGCAAGGCGCTTGGCGCCGGCGCCGTCGCCGT
>DASQGL010000012.1:0-3186 GCA_035632635.1 Candidatus Limnocylindrales bacterium | reverse complement strand
ACGGCGCGGTCGATGGCGAGCCACACGTGCAGGTGACGGGCAGCCTCACCGAGGCTTTCGCCGCCGCCCTCGCGAGCCCGACCGAGCACGCCGCGGTCTACGACGGCGAGCGATTCGTGGGCACGTTCACAGCGACCTCGCTTCTCGAGTCGCTGCGCCGCGCCAACACCGACGGAGGAGAGCAGATTGGCCCAGGAGTTTGACGTCGTGTGCCTTGGGGGCGGCGTGGCAGGGGAGGCGATCGCCGGCGGTCTCGAGGGGAGCGGGTTGACGCTCGCCGTGGTCGAGCGCGAGCTGGTCGGCGGCGAATGTCCCTACTGGGGTTGCGTCCCCTCCAAGACCTTTCTGCGCTCCGGTGAGACGCTCGTCGAGGCCGCCCGCGCCCGCACCATCGCGGCCTCGCGCGTGGATTGGGACGTCGATTTCGCCAAGATCTCCAAGCGCGTCCTCTGGATGGCGCGTGACCTGGACGACACGCGCCCGGCGGCAGCGCTGGAGGCGACCGGCGCGAAGCTCATACGCGGCGCGGGCGAGCTGGTCGACCTGCGCACCGTCGAGGTCGGTGGTGAGCGTCTCACCGCGCGCAAGGCGGTGGTGATCGCCAACGGCAGCACAGCCGCGATCCCTCCCATCCCGGGACTCGAGACTGTCAAGTTCTGGACCAACCGGCAGGCGGCGCTGCCCCGCGAGCTGCCGGCCAAGCTCGCCGTGCTCGGCGGGGGCGCGGTCGGGGTGGAGCTCGGCCAGGCGTTCGCCCGCGCCGGCTCGAAGGTCACGATCGTCGAGGCCGGACCGCGGTTTCTCGGTCTCGAGGAGCCGGAAGCGGGTGCTGCGCTACGCCCTCACATCGAGGCGGACGGGATCGAGCTCATCGTCGGCGACCCGTGCGTCGCGGTGGAACAGCAGGGCGACCAGGTGATCGCCCACATGAAATCGGGAGCGCTCGTCTCCGCCGACCGGCTGCTCGTGGCGACCGGCCGCCGGCCGAACTTCGAGGCCTGGCGCGCCAGCGGCCTGCCGCAGACGGAGCGCGGATGGCTGAAGGTCGACCCCGCAACCCTGGAGGCGCACGCCGGCGTCTACGGTGCGGGCGACGTCACCGGCCTGGGAGGCTTCACCCACCTCGCCTACTACCACGGTCAGGTCGTGGCCCGCCGTCTGCGTGGCGAGAACGCGCGCGCCGACCACACCGCGGTGCCACGCGTGACATTCACCGACCCCGAGGTCGCGTCTGTCGGGCTGTCGGAAGCCGTGGCCCGCGACCACGGCGTCGACGTCGCCGTGGTGACGGTCGACCCGGCCGAGACCGCCCGCGGGTACATCCACGATTTCCACGGTGGAACACTCAAGCTCGTGGCAGATCGCGGACGCGGCGTCCTGATCGGGGCCACGATGGTCACGCCGCGGGCGGGGGAGATCCTCGGCGAGCTGGTGACGGCAGTAAGGCTCGCGCTGCCCGTTCGCGACCTGGCCGACGTGATCCACCCGTTCCCGGCCTTCAACCGGGTGCTGGGGGCAGCACTGGCGGATCTCGCCGCGAAGCTGAGCTGACCGGTTTCCACACGGGTCTTTACCTGGCCCGGTGCGTTGTCTGTGTGAACCGTCAGCCGTTCATCTTGGGGGCGTTATCCATATGGTCATCACAGTCAACGGTCAAGCGATCACCTTGGACCTTGACACGATCCTGATCTGGGCCCTGGTCGGCCTGGTGGCGGGGTTTCTAGCAAGCCACCTGGCGCTGGGTCACGGACTCGGCCTTTTCGGGGACATCGTGATCGGCATCATCGGGGCGTTCATCGGCGGCTTCGTCCTGCTCGGTCTGCTTCACATCAGCATCGGCGTCGCGGGTCACCCGATCCTCCCCCAGATGATCATGGCGTTCATCGGGGCGGCCCTTCTCTTGCTCATCGTCCGCCTCGTCGGCGGCGGCCGGTCCGGCTACCGGCGCCGAGCTTTCTGAGGGCTCGCCGCACCCTCGTACCGACTGACCACACGCCTGGGGGCGGTCCGCTCCCAGGCGTTTCTGACCACCCGCGCGGCGAGCTCCGGGCCCACCCCGGCAAGCCTCACGCTCACCCACCCGAACCGGCCGGTGTAGGCCGACACCGCGAAGGTTTCGGGGTCCATCGCGACGAGCCCGGCCTGGTCGTCCAGTGAAGCCTTCACCGACACCCGGCCGGCATCAGGCGACCCCATGGCGAAGATCCGGTTCCGGACCCGGAACGTCGCCTCGCCCCACGTCTCTTTTTCCTCGACCTCGGGCAGCGCAAGGCACAGTCGCCGAAACGACTCGAACTTCATGCCCGCACCACCTCGAACGTCAGCCTGCCGCGCAGCCTCGTCAGGGCTGCGAGCACAGGCGCCCCGAGCGCGACCACCATCAGGGCGTTGCCCGCGGCACGAAAAGTGTCGTAGACCAGCGAGGTCAGAAGGTAGTAGCGCCCGAAATGGAGGAGCGTGGTCGCGGGCGTCATGCCAGGCGACCAACCGATGGTCGGGTTGCCGCGATAGGCCGGCACCCAGTCCGTGACGTCGAGCAGCGCGCCGAAGACCCAACCCATCAGCGCGCCGACCGCGGCCAGGACGACGATGTCGCGCCAACCGGGAGACGGGCTCCTCCAGCGGCCGGCAATCCCGGCCGCGACGCCCACCCATCCGAGCCCGAACACCTGGTAGGGAACCCAGGGACCGATACCGCCGCTGATCACCGCGGAGACGAGGATCGACAGCGCGCCGGCCATGAAACCGAACGAGGTCCCGAACACGTATCCGGCGCAGAGGACGAGGAAGAAGATCGGATTGAAGCCGCCAATGCCGACAATCACCGTCAGCCGCAGCGCCGCGTCGATCGCCGCGATCGCCGCCAGAAGAGCAATCGCGCGCGCGTCGAGCTGACGCGAACCGGCCTCGACCAGCAGCAGGCCCCCGACGCACGCGATCATGAGCGCCCACGCCGGAGTCGCGGCGGGCAGGCCACTGCCAATGAAGGGCCAGCAGAAAAGCACGAGCCCGGCAAGCGAGACAGCGCCGACGGGGATGGCCCTTTTCATACGATCACCGCCTCACGGGTCGCCTGACGGACCCGCCCGCCCGACACTTCCAGCACCCGGTCGGCGAGCGCCGCGCGCAACGCCTGGTCATGGGTCGCCAGCACGATCGACGACCCGCCGTCGCGCAGGGCTGCGA
>DASQGL010000011.1:0-37098 GCA_035632635.1 Candidatus Limnocylindrales bacterium | reverse complement strand
CCGCGGCTCGCTCGGGCCGCCGAGCGCCTGCGCCGCGAGCTTCGCCTTCCGCTCACGATCGTGGGACGATTCACGCGTGCGCCCGGACTTCGACTCCGCGACGACGGGGCCGAGCGGCCCATCGCAGCCGGTGGATACCAGCATTTCCGTTGAGACCGGCTCGGTCGAGGAAACGCGGGCGCTCGGCCGCTGCCTGGGCCAGGCCGTCGCACCCGGTGACCTGATCGCGCTCGAGGGCGAG
Source organism: Candidatus Limnocylindrales bacterium (assembly GCA_035632635.1). Taxonomy (GTDB): domain Bacteria; phylum Chloroflexota; class Dormibacteria; order CF-121; family CF-121; genus CF-120. The sequence goes on along the minus strand of DASQGL010000011.1, from coordinate 36,857 downwards.
CTCGGCACCGGCAAGACCGTCCTCGTCCAGGGCATCGCGCAGGCCCTCGGGGTGCGGGATGGCGTGCACAGTCCGACCTTCGTCCTGCATCACCGCTATCGCGGCCCGGTCCCGCTGGATCATTACGACCTGTACCGCCTCGAAGGACTCGGATGGGCGGACGCGGGGCTCGACGAGCCGGCCCCGGATGCGGTCAGCGTGGTCGAGTGGTCGGAGCGCGCGGCGCCGCTGGAACGATGGGCCGACGTCCGGATCCGGCTCGACGCGATCGACGAGCAGCGCCGCCGCCTGACCTGCATCAAGGGATCGGACGCCGTGCGGGCGTGCTTTCATGGGCAGCCGTCTCGCGCTTGACACGGCGGGCAGCGAGCACGCGATCGTGCTCCTCAATGGATCGCGCCTGCTGGCGGCCGATCGCTGGGCCCCGACGCGCGGGGCCGGTACGCCGCCCATCCTGAGCCGGATCGAGGCGCTCCTCACATCCGCGGGGCGTGATCGCCGCGACCTGGAGGCGATCGCCGCCGGCCGGGGCCCCGGCTCGTTCACCGGGCTGCGGGTCGGGCTGTCGGTCGCGAGCGGCATCGCCTACGGCCGTGATATCCCGCTCTATCTGATCGAGAGCCTGGCGATCCTGCTCGCCCAGGCATCGGATGCCGAGGTCGCGCTGCGTGACGCCGGGCGAGGCGAGGCGTACGTGGCGCGACGGGGTCGAGCGCCGCAGCGGCTCAGTGGCGAGGCGCTCCGCGCGGTCCTGGCGTCGACCACCCGGGTCGTCGTCGATCCGCCGGGGCGGCTCGATCGGTGGACCGGTGATGGCGCGCGCGAGATTCCGCTCGAAGCGCGGCGCGCATTTCCGCAGGCGCTCGCCGAAGTCGCGATCGAGGCCTTCGGATCGGCAAAACCGGTGCGATATCATGAGTTGGAACCCCTCTACGTCCAGCCGGCGGCCGCAGAGGAACGGAAGGCCAGCAGATGATGCAGTTGAAGTCTCGAGTCCTTGTCGACGCCATGCGGGAAGAGGACATTCCCCAGGTCCAGCTCATCGAGCGCCAGATCTTCCCGACGCCCTGGCCCAAGAACGCCTACTATCGCGAGCTGCACCACAACCGTTCCGCGTACTACCTGGTCCTGCGCCGGGACGAGGCGATCGTCGGCTATGCGGGGCTGTGGAAGATGAGCGACGAGGCGCACATCACGACCGTCGGGGTCCGGGCAGGCGAGCAGGGCAAAGGCTACGGACACGCGCTGATGGCCGCATTGATCCAGCGCGCCTACCAGCTGGGCTCGCGCTGGCTCACCCTCGAGGTGCGGCCCTCGAATGAGGTCGCGGTGCGGCTCTACGAGAAGTTCGGCTTCAAGGTGATCGGCCGGCGCCGCGGCTACTACACCGACAACAACGAGGATGCGATCGTGATGTGGTCCGACTCGATCCACTCGCCCTCCTTCAAGACCCGCTTCAAGGAGATCCTCGACGCCCTCGAGATCGAGGGTCTCGACCGCACCGTCGCCGAATAGGACCGCACGCCGCTGAGACTGCTCGCGATCGAGACGTCCTGCGATGAGACCGCCGCCGCGGTCGTCGAGCGCGGGCCGCGGGCCCTGTCCAACGTCATCCGGTCCCAGGACGCGCTGCATGCGCCCTACGGCGGCGTGGTGCCCGAGCTGGCGGCGCGGGCTCACCTGCAGGCGCTGATTCCGACCATCGAGCGCGCGCTCGCGGTCGCGGGGGAGACCTGGGAGGGCATCGACGGGCTCGCGGTCACCGCCGGGCCGGGGCTGGTCGGCACCCTGCTGATCGGCGTCCAGACGGCCCAGGCGATCGCCTGGGCGCGCGGCCTGCCCGTGATCGGCGTCAGTCACCTGGCCGGTCACCTCTATGCCGCGCTCCTCGAAGACCCGGCGCTGCGGCCGCCGGCGCTGGCCCTGATCGTCTCGGGCGGGCACAGCGACCTCATCCGCTGGTCGGCCGACGGATCGATCGCGGTCCTGGGACGGACGATCGACGATGCCGCCGGCGAAGCCTTCGACAAGGGGGCGCGCCTGCTCGGCCTGCCCTTCCCCGGCGGGCCTGCCATCGACCGGCTGGCGGCGTCCGGGAACCCGCGGGCGGTCGCCTTTCCCCGGCCGCGCGCGCCGGGGCTGGACTTCAGCTTCAGTGGGGTGAAGACGGCCTTGCTCTACGAGCTCCGCCGGCGCGAGGCGCTCAGCGAGGAGGACCGTGCCGACCTGGCCGCGAGCTACCAGGAGGCGATCGTCGACGCCCTGCTCCAACGCGTCGAAGCCGCGCTGGCCCAGACCCCGGTCCCGGTGGTCGTGCTCGGCGGCGGCGTGGCACGCAACCGGCGGCTGCGCGCGGCGGCCCTGTCGCGGCTCGGCGATCGGGTGCGGGTCGTCATCCCGGCGCCCGACCTGTGCACGGACAATGCCGCCATGATCGGCGCCGCCGCGCTGGTCGAATGGGAACGGAAAGGCCCGGATCGCGCGCCGTTCGACGCGGACCCGGGCCTCGGCTTCAGCTCATAGGGGAAGAACTGCCCGTGGAATGTCTTAGTTGCCGTGGTCGCCGCCGAGATCGCCGTGCTCGTCGCTCAGGGCCGCCAGGATCGCGCTCGCGATCACGGCGTGCCCCGCCGCCGACGGATGGATGTCACAGGTCGGAGGCGTCGGAACCTGCAGTCCCGCCAGGCACGGGATGCCGGACGGGGCGGAGGCGGTCTTGAAGGCGTCGAAGACGTCGGCCACGCGCGCGCCGAACTGCTGGGCGACGGTTGACTCGACGCCGTCCAGCGAGCCGGCGAGGCCGGCCAGTTGCGCATCGTTGTAGTTGAACGCGAAGTAGGGCACGCTCACGATCACCCCGTGGTAGTGCGCCGTCCTGCGGATCGCCGTGTAGATGGTGGTCAGGTTGGCCGCCATCTGGGTCTCGACGCCCTGGAGCCCGGCGGCGGTGCAGGTCAGGTCGCCGTGGCAGGTCTGATCGAGCAGGATCAGCAGGTCGTTGCCGCCGACCTGGAGGGTGACCAGCTGCGTGTGCCGGTGGGTCTTCAGGTATTGGACGGCGAAGGCGAGCTGCGAGCCGGTATAGGAGACGTGCAGGGGCAGCGGCGGATAGTTCTCGTGACAGCCGTTGTCCGGGGCCGTCCCCGAGACGAAGCTGCCGCTGGTCTCGCCCGGGCAGGCGGCGTTGGTCAGCCCCAGGTCGAGGCTATGCGCGACCGAGTCCGAGTAGCCGACGAAGTTGGCGGCGTTGCGCGGATCGAGCAGGGGGCTGTACGAGAACGCGTACGAGTCGCCGAGCGCGAGATAGGTTCCGTCGCGATCGTGATGGCCGTCCTGTGCCAGGGCGGGGGTGACCCCCGCGAGCAGCAGGCCGGCTGCGGCGACGATGGCGGCCAGCGCAAACCGTCCCTTCACGGTGCTCCTCCTCTTCCCATCCGGCGTTGACGTCTGTGCCTCCCCCAACGGGTGGGTGCCTGTCCAGGTTACACGGGCCTTGAAAGGAGCCCTCCGGATCGGCTACAATTAGCACTCGCATTGGGTGAGTGCTAAGCGCCCGCCACACCCCAGATCGCGGGCGAGCGACAAGGAGGTAGGAGCATGAAGCTGCGTCCACTCGGTGACCGCGTGGTGATCAAGCCGGTCGAGCGGGAGGAGAGGACCAAGAGCGGGATCGTCCTTCCGGACACGGCGAAAGAAAAGCCCCAGGAAGGCCTGATCGAGGCCGTCGGCAACGGGCGATTCATCGAAGCGACCGGAAAGCGCGAGCCGCTCGACGTCAAGGTCGGCGACCGCGTCGTCTACGCGAAGTACGCCGGCAGCGAGATCAAGCTCGACGAGACCGAGTACTTGATCCTGTCGGAGAAGGACATCCTCGCTGTCGTTTCGAACGGCAAGTCCTGATCGGTTTCGGGACGCGACTCAAGAAGCCGGCGCCGCGCCGGCTTCTTTCGTTTTCCGGCCCGGGATCCGGGGGAGCGCCAGCACGGCTTCCTGCAGCGCCCGGTAGTGCTCTTCATCGCGCACGTTGTAGGCCGGGTTCGCCCAGCGAATGTGACCTCGGTAATCGACCAGGAACATCGATCGCCGGGCCACCCCCTCGTCCTCTCGCAGCACGCCGTAGGCGCGCGTCGCCGTCTTGTGCCAATCCGCGACCAGCGGGAAGGGGAGATCGCCGAGGCTCACCGCATAGGCCTTGTGCGCCCAGATGTGATCCACGCTCAGGCCCAGGATCTGCACGTGCGACTTCGCGAAGAACTCGTGATCTTCTCGCAAGGAGGAGAACTCTTTCGTTCAACCGGGACTGAAGTCGAAGACGTAAAAGGCGAGGAGGACGTGCCGCCGACCGCGGAACGCCGTCAGGGTCAGGGGCTCGCCGTCTGGCGTGGCGGGCAGCGTGAAGTCGGGCGCGAGGTCACCAACCGTGGGGACCCGCGGCTCTTCAGGCACGATCCCATTTTAGGGCAGAGTAAGCGGATGCTCTTCCGCGACCGCGAGGACGCCGGTCACCAGCTGGCCGCACGCCTTTACGCCTACCGGGGGGCGGCCGACGCCAGCGTGCTGGGAATTCCCCGGGGCGGCATCGTGGTCGGGGCGACGCTGGCCCACGACCTGGACCTGCCGCTTGGCGTATGCCCCGTCCACAAGCTGAGCGCACCCTCGAATCCCGAGCTGGCCATCGGCGCCGTCGACGAGACCGGCGCCACGATCATCGATTGGCCGCTGGTCCGCCGCTTGAACGTGAGCGATCGCGCGCTCGCGGCAGAGGTCGCGCGCCGGCAGCATGAGCTGCAGCGCTGGGTGCGCGACGTCGGAGGCGAGCACGACCGCCCGGCGCCGGCCATCACCATCCTGGTGGACGACGGCATCGCGACCGGCGCGACGGCGAGGGCCGCCGTGCAGGCCATGCGCCGGCAGGGGGGCGAGCGACTCGTCCTGGCGGTGCCGGTCGCGCCGGTGGAGACGGCGGCCCTCCTGGCGCCGCTCGTCGAGGAATGGGTTTGCCTTAAGACTCCCGACCCGTTCTTCGCCGTGGGCAACTTCTTCGACTCCTGGCCCGAGGTGACGGACCAGGAGGTCCAGGCGCTGCTCGTCACGTCGCGTTGACGATTCGCGACACCGTTTACAGAGGTGTGACGAATTCTTGGAGTGACCCGGGAGGATCCGGCCCTATAGTTGGGGCGCATGAAGCTCTTCGCCAAGGGCAAGGGGGGTCCTGGCGCGTCTGCCGAAGCGGCGCCACCCACCTTCCGGCCGATCGACCGGATGGGCCTGTTGAGCGTGCTCGACCAGGTGGTCAATGCGGGACAGTCCGGCCTGCTCGAGCTCCAGGAGCCGCGCGGAGCCTGGTCGTACGCGTTCCAGGGCGGCGCCCTGACCCATGCCAGCGGCGGGCGCGTTCGCGGCGCCCGGCAGGCTTTCGATCTGCTCTGGGAGTTTCAGCAGGGCGAATACCGGTACACGCCGGGGACCGGCCACGGCCTGGGGGGGAACCTGTACATCGACAAGAGCCGCCTGCTCGACCTGCTGCGGCGCAGCCAGGCCGCCATCCAGGGTCCGGCCTCGCCCTACATTGCGCCGGATCAACAGCGCCCGATCGCGCCGGCGGCGGGCTATCCGGCACCGCCCGGTGGCGTCCCCGGCTGGGGACCGCCCCCGCAGCGGCCGCCGGCGGCCCCCGCAGCGGCCTGGCCGCCCGCCTACCCGCAACCCGGCCCGCTTCCGGCCGGCTACCCGGCCGGACCCGCCGTGGGGCCCCAGGCGCCGGTCGGGTACCCGCAACCGTTCCCGGCCCAGGCGTATCCGCAGCCCGGCGGGCAACCCGTCCCCCAGCAGCCCTTTGCCGCTCAACCACCGGCGCCGCCGATTGCCCCTGTCCCCCCCGCGCCGTCCGGACCCGTGCCGGCAGGCCAGAATCCCGGCGTTCCGTTCCCGGGCGTCTATCCGGGCGGACCGGCACCGCAGGCGGCGCCGCCGCCGCCGGCTGTCCCCCGGCCGGCCACGCCGCCCAGCTTCTCGGTTCCGCCGATGCCGATTCCGAAGAAGCAGCCGGTCTACCAGCCGCCCGCTCCCGCTCCCGCGCCCGCCGCGCCGGCGCCCGCGGCCGCGGCGTCCGAACCCGCGAGCGCGCCCCCGGTCGATGACCTGAGGGCGCTCCGGGCGAGTCTCGTCGCCCAGGCGCCTGCGCCCACGCCGCCAGCCACGAACTGGAAGGTGCGCACGGCCGAGGGCGCCGTCGCGCCGCCCCCGGTGAAGTCGGCCGCGGGGGCATCGAAGAAGGGCGATAAGAAGCCCTCGCGCCTGCGCGCCGCGATCGACCTGCAGCTGATCAAGTTCTTGCTCTGGGCCTGCGAGCGCCGCTACTCCCCCGACGACCACTGGACGCTGAAGGATGCCTTCGAGGTATCGACGATGGAACTCCGCGACCAGTTCGTGGGCGCCTTCTCACAGTCCTTCAAGTCGACCCCGAAGGCGACGCTCGCCGACGACGACGCGGACCAGCTCAGCGCCGGCCGCAGCATGCGCGGCCGCGCCAAGCCCCGCAAGCGCTAGCCAGCCCACCCGCTCTTCAGCTCAGCGCAGGACGGACACGCGCCACGGCGGCTTTCCGCCGGGGGCCCCCGCGACTCATCGACCGCGCTCGATACACTCGTGTGAGCCTTGAGTACTCCGGTTGCCGCGCAGGGCGCGGTGGACCTCGTCAGTCACCTGAATCCCGAGCAGCGCGCCGCCGTCACCGCCGGCGACGGTCCCTTGCTGATCTTCGCCGGGGCGGGGAGCGGCAAGACGCGCGTCCTGACGCATCGCATCGCGTGGCTGATCCAGCAGGGGCGGGCGCAGCCGGGCGAGATCCTCGCGGTCACGTTCACGAACAAGGCGGCGCGCGAGATGCGGGTGCGCGTCGAGCAGCTCCTGAACCTGAGCGCGAGCGGCATCTGGATGGGCACGTTTCACGCGATCGCGGCGCGCATCCTGCGGCGCGACGGCACCGCCGCCGGCATCGATCGCCGGTTCGTCATCTACGACGAGGCCGATCGGCTGGCCGCCGTCAAGCGGGCGATGGCCGAGCTTCGCCTGGACGAGAAACGCTATCCGCCGGGCGGGTTCGTGCAGGCGATCTCGCACGCGAAAGACGAGCTCCGGAGCGCGAGGGAGTACGCCCAGGAGGCGGGGACGCACCTGGAAGAGCTGGCGGCCCAGGTCTATGCCCGCTACGAGGCGTTCCTCGAGCGCAACAGCGCGCTCGACTTCGACGATCTGCTGGTCCGCACGGTGGCGCTCTTCCGCGAGCACGAGGACGTCCTCGAGAAGTACCAGGGCCGCTTCAAGTACGTCATGGTCGACGAGTACCAGGACACGAATCGCGCGCAATACCTGATGGTGCAGCTCCTCGCCCAGCGCCACCGCAATCTCGCGGTCGTGGGCGACGACGATCAGTCGATCTACGGATGGCGGGGCGCCGACGTCCGCAACATCCTCTCCTTCGAACGGGACTATCCGGAGGCAACCATCGTCAAGCTCGAGCAGAATTACCGCTCGACCCAAACGATCCTGGATGCCGCCTATCACGTCATCAAGGTGAACCCCAACCGCGCGCCCAAGCGGTTGTGGACGGACCGTACGGGTGGGGCGAAGGTCGTCGTCGCCCAGACCTACGACGAGCAGGAAGAGGCGCAGGCCGTCGCCCAGGAGGCGCTCCGCCTCGTGGCGCAGGGCGACTACCGCCTGGCCGACCTCGCCGTCCTCTATCGGACCAACGCGCAGTCCCGCGCGCTGGAGGAGGTGCTCCTCCGACGAGGCATCCCCTACCGCCTGATCGGCGGTCCGCGTTTCTACGAGCGCCGGGAGGTCAAAGACGTGCTCGCCTACCTGCGGCTCACCGCCAATCCGCAGGACACGCTGAGTTTCTCCCGGGTGATCAACCTCCCGCGGCGCAAGCTGGGGGAGAAGTCACTGGCGCAGCTGGGCGTCTTCGCCGACGAGCACGGCCTGACCCCCTGGGAGGCGCTCGATCGCGTGGCCGACATGACCGAGCTGCCGGCTGCCGCCATCCGCTCGCTGGAGGGCTTCCGCGACCTGATCCGGGAACTGCGCGCCGCGAGCCTGGAGCGACGCCTGGTCGAGGTGATCGATCTGTTGCTCGTGCGGATCGGCTACCGGCAGCACCTCGAGGAAACCGGCCCGGACGGCGAGGAACGCTGGGCCAACGTGCTCGAGCTGCACGGCCTGGCCTCGGAGTACGACGGCCTGCCTCCCGGCGAAGGCCTGCAGGCTTTCCTCGAAGAGGTCGCGCTGATGAGCGACGTGGACAGCCTCGAGGATCGACCCCAGGGGCTGACCCTGATCACGCTGCACATGGTCAAGGGTCTCGAGTTCCCGGTCGTCTTCATGCTCGGGATGGAGGAGGGCCTCTTTCCTCACAGCCGCAGCCTCGATTCGCCCACCGGGCTCGAGGAGGAGCGGCGCCTCGCCTACGTCGGGATGACGCGCGCCAAGGATCGCCTCTACCTGTTCCACGCCTTTCGGCGCCACCTCTGGGGCAACGCCCAGCTGAACCTGCCCTCGCGCTTTTTGGCGGACCTGCCGCCCCAGCTCGTCGATGCGCCGGCAGGGATCCCGGCCGGCGTGCCCGCCGGGGACGGCGCCCCGGCCCGCGCCATCGAAGCGGCGCGCCCCGGCCTCCCGGTGGAGGTGACGCAGCACTACCGGCAGGGGGACACGGTCGAGCACCGCAGCTGGGGTCGCGGCCGCGTGCTCAAGAGCACGCTGACGCGCACCGATGAAGAGCTGATCGTGAAGTTCGACAAGGTCGGCGTGAAGATCCTCGCCGTCAGCCTGGCCCCGATCACGAGGCTGTGAGCCCGGACACCTCTGGAGTGAGCCAGGACACGGCGGACCGCGTGGCGGAGCTGCGCCGCCAGATCGATCATCACAACCAGCGGTACTACGAGCTCGACCGGCCGGAGATCACGGACGCCGAATACGACGCGCTCTTCCGGGAGCTTACCGAGCTGGAGACGGCGCATCCCGAGCTGATCACGCCGGACTCGCCGACGCAGCGGATCGGCCGCGCGCCGTCGGCGGCGTTCGCCAAGGTGACGCACCGGGTCCCGATGCTGTCCCTGGGGAATGCCTTCGAGCGGGAGGAGGTCCGCGAGTTCGACCGCCGCGTGCATCGCGTGCTGGGCGCCGCGCCGGTCAGCTATGTGACCGAGCTCAAGATCGACGGGCTCGCGATGAGCCTGCTCTACGAAGGCGGCGCCTATCGGGTCGGGGCAACCCGGGGCGACGGCTACGTCGGTGAGGACGTGACGCCGAACGTGAAGACGATCGGCAGCGTGCCGCTCCGCGTCCAGGCGCCCGGCCGGTTTCCCGCGACCTTCGAGGTGCGCGGGGAGGTGTACATGCCGAAGCGCAGCTTCCAGCGGCTCAACGCCGACCTGGCCGCCCACGGGAAGCCCTTGTTCGCGAATCCCCGCAACGCGGCCGCCGGGGGCGTGCGCCAGCTGGACCCGAAGGTCACGGCCAGCCGGCGTCTCGACGCCTTCATGTACGCGCTCGATCCCGCGGGCGGCGCGCGCAGCCAGGCGGAGATCCTCACCCAGCTTCAGGCGATGGGATTTCGCGTCAATCCGTCCTACCGGGTCCACCCGGATATCGAAGGCGTCTTCGCCTTCCTGGACGAGTGGCAGGAGCAGCGCCATGCCCTCGACTACGAGACCGATGGCGTCGTCATCAAGGTCAACGACCTCGGGCAGCAGGCCGAGCTGGGCTACGTCTCCCGCAGCCCCCGCTGGGCCCTCGCCTTCAAGTTTCCGCCCGAGCAGGCGGAGACCCGGGTCAACGAGATCAAGGTCTACGTCGGACGCACCGGCGTCATGACGCCGGTGGCCTGGCTGGAACCGGTCGCCGTCGGCGGGACGACCGTGAGCCGGGCGACGCTTCACAACGAGGACGAGGTCGCGCGCAAGGACGTCCGGCCCGGGGATCGCGTCATCATCCAGCGCGCCGGCGACGTCATCCCCGAGGTGGTCCGCGTGCTCACGGAGCAGCGGTCGCCCGGCATCCGGCCCTGGCGCATGCCGGAGCGCTGCCCCGAGTGCGGCACCGCCCTCGTCCGCGAGGAGGGCGAGGTGGCCACGCGGTGCATCAACCCGCTCTGTCCGGCGCAGGTCCGCGAACATCTGCGCCACTTCGTCGGCCGCGGCTCGATGAACATCGAAGGGTTCGGCTATGCCACCCTCGACCAGCTCATGGATCGCGGCTTCGTCCGCGACCCGTCCGATCTGTACCACCTCACAAAGGACCAGCTGCTCGCGCTCGAGGGCTTCGCCGACCGCTCCTCGCAGAACCTGCTCGACCGGATCGAAGCCAGCAAGGCGACCACCCTGGCACGCTTCCTGGTTGCGCTCGGCATCCCGCACGTCGGTTGGACGGGGGCCACCGCGCTGGCCGAGCACTTTCAGTCGATCGATCGCCTGCGGGCGGCCTCGGTCGAGGAGCTGACGGCCGTCGCCGGGATCGGTCCGATCGTGGCGCAGGCGGTCCACGCGTATTTCCAGCAGCCGGAATCGATCCGGCTGATCGACCGGCTGCTCGACGCGGGCGTCCGCATCCAGGCGCCGGAGCGCCCCAGCGGCCGGCTCAGCGGCAAGACGTTCGTCCTGACCGGCACGCTCAGCAGCATGAGCCGCGCCGAGGCGGAGGAGCGGATCCGGGCGCTCGGGGGCGTCGCCGGCTCCAGCGTGTCGAAGAAGACGGACTACCTGGTGGTGGGGGCCGATCCGGGATCGAAGCTGGAGCGTGCCGAGCGCCTCAAGGTGCCGATCCTGAACGAGGAGGCGTTCCAAAAGCTGGTCACCGACGGCTAAAACAACAGGTAGTGACCTCTATCAAGATTTGAAACGATTTGTGACAGGTCCTTAACTTTTCTTTCACGGCCGGCGACGCATATTACGAGGGTGTTGCCGAGCCAGCTGATCTTGCTCCCGGCACTGCCGCTCCTGCTGGGCGTGCTCGGCCTGTGCCTGGTGGCGCACCGGGAGGCGCGATCCCAGCGGGAACTGGTGCGCCGGCTGCGAGACTCGGAGGGCCGGCTGAGCGTCATCGTCGACACCTCGCCCAGCGCCGTGATCACCGCCGACGAGACCGGCCAGATCACGGGCTGGAACCGCCAGGCGGAGGAGATCTTCGGCTGGCGGCGCGATGAGGCGCTGGGCCGGACGCTGAGCGGGACCATCATCCCGCGCCGCTACCGTCGCGCCCACGAGCGCGGCCTGGCCCGCTTTCGCGACACGGGACGGGGCAAGATCCTGGGCAAGTCGGTCACGATGATGGCCCTCCACCGGGACGGCCGCGAGTTTCCGATCGAGCTGGCCGTGTCGCCGACCTGGCAGTCGGCCTCGCACGTCAACTTCGTGGCCTTTGTCACCGATATCACCGAGCGATGGGAAGCCGAGCGGCTGCGCGCGGCGCAGTTCGCGGTGACCCGACCGCTGGCCACGGCCGCGACCTGGGCCGAAGCCGCCCCCCAGGTCATCCGCGGAATCTGCGACACCCTGGGCTGGGCGCGGGGAGAGTTCTGGGCCGTCGACCGGGGAACCCGCCAGCTCATCCTCGAGCACCAGTGGCATCGACCCGCCCAGGCGCTGGAGGAGTTCGCTCGCGTCAGCGCGTCGATCACGTCGACCCGGGGCCGGGGGCTGCTGGGTCGGGCCTGGTCGCTGGGCCGGGCGATCGCCGTGCCCGACGTCGCCGCCGACACGGACCTCCCCCAGGCCAGCGCCGCCGCCGCCGCCGGCCTGCGCGGCGCCCTGGCGTTCGCCACCATGAACGGCCGGGAGGTCACCGGCGTGATGGCCTTCTACCGGACCGACACGCGCACGCCCCAGCGGGGCACGCTGCGCGTGCTGAGCGACATGGGCTCGCAGATCGGCCAGTTCATCGAGCGGCGGCGCGCCGAAGAGGCCCTGCGCCGGAGCGGGGACCGCATGCGCGCCGTGCTCGACAACGTGGCCGACGGCATCATCACGGTGGACGAGCGCAGCCAGATCCGGACGATCAATCCCGCGGCGCAGCGGCTGTTCGACCGCAGCGTCGAGGAACTGGTGGGCCGGGACGTCACCGACTTGATCGCGGTCGACCACCGGGTCAACCTGCGCCGGCGGCTGCACGCCTATCTCGCGGAGGGGGACCGGATGGGGCTCGGCTTCCACGAGACGGTCGGGCTCCGGCGCGACGGCTCCACGTTCCCGCTCGAGTTCGTGGCCACCCGGATGGGCTCGCAGCGGCTCCTGATCGGAAGTCTCCGCGACATCTCCGATCGCAAGGCGGAGACGGAGGCCCTGCAGTACCAGGCGATGCACGACGGGCTGACCGGGCTGGCCAACCGGACGTTCCTGCGCGAGCGGCTCGAGGACGTGGTGCGGGCGGCCGAGCGCGAGCGCCGGCCGGGCGGCGTGCTGCTGCTCGACCTCGACGGCTTCAAGGGGATCAACGACAGCTTCGGGCACGCGGTCGGGGACCTGGTGCTGAAGGACGTCGCGCGGCGGATCCGGAGCGTCCTGCGCAAGGTCGACACCGTCGCCCGCCTGGGCGGCGACGAGTTCGCCGTCGTCCCCTTCGGCGCGACGGACGTCAGCCGGGGCATCGTGATCGCGGACAAGATCATCCAGGCGCTGCGAGTCCCCATGATGCTTGCGGGACAGGCCGTCGAGGTGACCGCCAGCATCGGGATCGCGATCCACCCGCAGCACGGCGAGGACGCGGACGCCCTGCTGCGGCATGCGGACGTGGCCATGTACGCGGCCAAGCGGGCGCGCAGCGGCTACTGCGTCTACATCGAGGAACAGGAGGCGGCCGCCTCGACCCGGGCGCCGCTGATCGGCAAGCTCGGGCACGCGATCAACCAGTTCGAGCTGCAAGCGCATTACCAGCCGCTCGTCGAGGTCCGCTCGCGCCGGGTGACGAAAGTGGAGGCGCTCCTCCGCTGGGGCCATCCCCGCCATGGGCTGCTGCCCCCGGACGACTTCATCCCGGCGGCCGAGCAGACCGAGCTGATCAAGCCGCTCACCGCATGGATCCTGAACGAAGCCCTCGGACAGCTCCATGCCTGGCAGCGCGCCGGACTGGAGCTCGGCATGTCGGTCAACCTCTCCTCGCGCAACCTGCTCGACGACGAACTGCCCGAGACCATCCAGGAGCTGCTCGAGACCTGGCAGGTGTGCCCGCAGCGCCTGACGCTGGAGATCACCGAGCGCAGCATGCTGGCCGCCGCGGCCGAAGACACCATCACGAAGCTGCGGGCGACCGGCGTGCGCCTGTCCGTCGACGACTTCGGCACCGGGTATTCGTCGCTCGCCTACCTGAAGCGCCTGCCGCTCGACGAGATCAAGATCGACCGCTCGTTCCTGGCCGACGTCGTCACCAACCGGGACGACGCCGCGATCGTGCGTTCCACCATCGATCTGGCCCACAACCTGGGGCTGTGCGTCGTCGCCGAGGGCGTGGAGAACGCTGAGACCTGGGGTCTGCTCGCGCAGCAGGGCTGCGACCTGCTCCAGGGCTACTTCGTCAGCCGTCCCCTGCCGGCGCCCGAGCTGGCGTCCTGGCTGCGCGAGTGGCAGCGGCTGGCCGCCGCGACGGCCGCGGCGAGCTGACCGATCCGCCGTCCGGGGGAGCCGCCGGTCCTCCATCGCGGACTGACGAGGCCACGGCTTCCCCGATAATGGGGCCTTGCCCGAAAAAGACTCCCCGCTCACGACGGAAACGGTGGAACACGTGGCGCGGCTGGCCCGCCTCGGGCTCGCCCCGGACGAGGTGACACGCCTGCGTGACCAGCTGCGCAACATCCTGTCGGCCATCGACGTCCTCAACCGGGCGGATACCTCGCGAGTCCCGGCCACCGCCCATCCGCTCGAGGAGCGCAACGTCATGCGGGGGGATGACCGGGCGCCGTGTCTGACCCAGGAGGAGGCGCTCCGCAATGCGCCCATGCGCGAGAAGGGCTTCTTCAAGGTCAAGGCAATCCAGGAATGAGCCTGTATCAGCGAACCGTTCGCGATCTGCATCAGATGCTGGTCGATCGCGAGATCTCGGCGCTCGAGCTGACGGAAGACGTGCTCGGCCAGATCGATGCGGTGGGCGAGCGGACGGCCGCCTACCTGCTCGTGACCCGGGACCTCGCGCGCCGGCAGGCACGCGCGGCCGACGAGCGCCTCAAGGCGGGCACGGCTCGCCCGCTGACCGGCATCCCGATCGCGCTCAAGGAGGTCCTCTGCGTCCGAGACATCGTCTCGACCGCCGCCTCCCAGATCCTGCGCGGGTTCACGCCCCCCTACAGCGCCACGGTGGTCGAGCGGCTGGAGGCGGAGGGCGCGGTCTTCCTTGGAAAGACGAACTGCGACGAGTTCGCCATGGGCTCCTCGAACGAGAACTCCGGATACCGGCCGGTCCACAACCCGTGGGCGCTCGATCGGGTCCCCGGCGGGTCGAGCGGCGGATCGGCGGCGGCGGTCGCGTCCGGGGAGGCGATCGCTGCCCTCGGGTCGGACACGGGCGGCTCCGTCCGCCAGCCGGCCGCCCTCACCGGCATCGTCGGCATGAAGCCGACCTACGGGCGGGTCAGCCGCTACGGCCTGATCGCATTCGCGTCCTCGCTGGATCAGATCGGGCCGATGACGAAGGACGTCGTCGACTGCGCGCTGCTGCTGCAGGCGATCGCCGGGCACGACCCGCGCGATTCGACGAGCTCGCCACGGCCGGTCCCCAATTACCTGGCGCACCTCGGCGACGGCGTGCAGGGGCTGCGGCTCGGGGTGCCCAGGGAGTATTTCGTCGAGGGCATGGAGCCGAAGGTGGAGGCCGCCATCCGCGCCGCCATCGACCTCTACGCGCAGCAGGGCGCCGAGATCGTCGAGGTCAGCCTGCCGAACAGCGAATACGCGCTGGCCGCCTACTACATCATCGCGCCCGCCGAGGCGAGCTCGAACCTGGCCCGCTACGACGGCACCCGCTACGGCCTGCAGGCCGGCACCGGCCGCACGCTGATCGAGGAGTACATGGCGACGCGCGCCCTGGGATTCGGCCCGGAAGTCAAACGGCGGATCATGCTGGGGACCTACGCGCTCAGCTCCGGCTACTACGACGCCTACTACCTGAAGGCGCAGAAGGTGCGGACGCTGATCATCGAGGACTTCGCCCGCGCCTTCCAGCAGGTCGACGCGCTGATCAGCGCGACCTCGCCCACGGTGGCGTTTCCGATCGGCGCGAAGACCCAGGATCCGGTCGCGATGTACCTCAACGACATCCTCACGCTCCCGGCGAACCTGGGCAACGTCTGCGGGATCTCGGTGCCCTGCGGGCTGGCCGACAACCTGCCGGTCGGCCTCCAGATCATCGCGCCCGCCTTCCGGGAGGACCTCGCGCTGCGCGTGGCCTATGCCTTCGAAACCGCGGCCGGGCTGGGCGCGCTGCGCTCGCCGCTGATGGAGGCGGCGGTCGCGTGATCGCGACCGGCTACGAGGCCGTCATCGGGCTCGAAGTCCATGCCCAGATCCTCACCCAGAGCAAGATGTTCTGCGGCTGCGCCACCGATTACCTGACGGCCGCGCCGAACTCGAACACCTGCCCGGTGTGCCTGGGGTTGCCCGGCTCGCTCCCGGTCATCAACCGGCGCGCGGTGGAGCAGACCATCCGGACCGCGCTCGCCCTCAACTGCGAGATTCCCGAGTTCACGAAGTTCGACCGGAAGAACTATTTCTATCCCGACCTGCCCAAGGGGTACCAGATCTCGCAGTACGATCTCCCGCTCAGCCGCAACGGATGGCTGGAGTTCGAGGTCGGCGGCGAGCCGCGCCGCTGCGGGATCACGCGGGTGCACCTCGAGGAGGACACGGGCAAGCTCCTGCACGAGGGCGCCATCCACGAAGCGCAGAGCTCCCTCGTCGATCTCAATCGCGCCGGCGTCCCGCTGATGGAGATCGTGGGCGAGCCCGACCTGCGCAGCCCGGACGAGGCGCGCGAGTACGTCATGCGGCTGCGCACCATCCTGCAGTACCTGCGCATCAATCACGGGGACATGGAGTCGGGCCAGCTGCGCTGCGATGCCAACGTCTCGTTGCGGCCGGTGGGGAGCGCCGCCTTCGGGACCAAGGTGGAGATCAAGAACATGAACTCGTTCCGCGCCATCCACCGCGCGATCGCCTTCGAGATCGAACGCCAGGCGGGCGTGCTGGACCGCGGCGGCACCCTGGTCCAGGAGACGCGAGGCTGGAACGACGCGAAAGGGGAGACCGTCTCACAGCGGAGCAAGGAGTACGCGCACGACTACCGGTACTTTCCAGAACCGGATTTGCCTCCACTCACCATTACCCGCCCGACCGTGACGTACCTACGCGAGTCTCTCCCCGAGCTGCCCACCGCTCGCCGAGACCGCTACATGAAGGACATGGGCTTAGGTGCTTACGATGCGTCGTTGCTCTCGTCGTCGAAAGCGATCTCAGATTTCTTCGACGAAACCCGGCGACTGGGCGCCGATCCGAAGCAGGCGGCGAACTGGATCCTCGGGGACTTCAGCCGGCTCTTGAACGCCGACAAGAAGGAGATCTCGGACGCCGCGATCAAGCCCGAGCACCTCGCCCGCCTGCTCGAGCTGGTGCGGACCGGCGCCATCAACGGCAAGATGGCGAAGCAGGCCTTCGAGGCCATGTACCGTTCGCAGGACCCGGCGTCCGAGCTGGAGAAGGCGCGGGGCTCGGGCCAGATCTCGGACGAGTCCGAATTGACCGCGCTGATCGCTCGCGTCATCGCCGAGAACCCGAAGTCGGTGAGCGACTTCAAGGCCGGAAAGCAGCAGGCCTTTCAATTCCTGGTCGGGCAGGCCATGAAGCTGTCCCGAGGTCGCGCCAACACCGAGCGGGTGAACGCGCTGCTCCGGGAGCAGCTGTCGGGCTAGTGCAGCTGACGGTCGAGCCCGAGCTGGCGCACGGCGGTGAGGCGATCGCCCGGGTCGACGGGCGCGTCATCTTCGTGGAGGGTGCAGCGCCCGGCGAAACGGTCGAAGCCGAGGTGACCCATCGCCGCAAGGACTTCTGGCGGGCCCAGACGCGGGCCGTGCTGGCCCCGTCCCCGGACCGGGTCGCGCCGCCCTGCCCGTATTACGGCGCCTGCGGCGGATGCCAGGTCCAGCACCTCGCCTACGCCGTGCAGCTCGCCCAGAAACGCCGCGTGCTCCACCACCAGTTGCTCCGGGCCCGGCTGGCATGGGCGGAGGAGGAGATCCAGGTGCTCGGGATGGACGACCCCTGGCGCTACCGGCTGCGAGGCGAGTTCCACGTCCTGCACCAGGCCGGCCAGGCACGGATCGGGTTCTACCGCAAGCACACCTATCAGACGCTGCCGATCGAGGCCTGCCTGATCCACGCCGAGACCATCGAGCGCGCGCTCCCCGCCTTCGCGGCGGCGTCGGGGCACGAGGCGGCGCGGCGGGTGCAGGCGATCCAGCTGACCTGGGCGCCGGGCACGCGCGACCTGCTCTGGGCGCCCTATCCGCCCGGCAGCGCCGATCCCGCCTTCGGCGCCCGCGCCGCGGCGGTGGCGCCGGACCTGAACCTGAACGACGACTCGATCGGGATCGAAGACCAGGGCCGCCATTTCCGGGTGCGCCCCGAGGCGTTCGTCCAGGTCAACTGGCGCATGCGGGACACGCTCTATGCCACGGCGGTTCGGTTCGCGGCGCTCGGGCCGGGCGACCGGGTCGTCGACGCCTACGCCGGGATCGGGATGCTCAGCGCGCGGCTCGCCGACCGGGCGGCCGAGGTCGTCTGCCTGGAGGAGAGCCCGTACAGCGTGCGCCTCGGCGAGCTGAACATGCAGCTGAACGGCTGCCCGCACGTCCGCTACCGGCGAGGCAAGGTGGAGGCGACGCTGGCCTCGGTCGACCCCCCGGTCGCCGCCGTCGTGCTCGATCCGCCGCGCGCCGGCTGCGCGGAAGGGACGATTGCGGCCATCCGGGCGCTGCATCCCGAGCGCGTGGTCTACGTGTCCTGCGAGCCCTCCACGCTCGCCCGCGACGTCGCACGTCTGTGCGCCGAAGAAACGTTTAGGCTGTCCGAGGTGGTGCTCGTCGACATGTTCCCGCAGACCTACCACATCGAGGCCGTCGTCAAGCTGGAGCGACCCTGACCGTGTCGTTCGTCCACCTCCACACCCACTCGGAATACAGCCTGCTCGACGGCGCCAGCCGGATCT
The DNA here is from genome assembly GCA_035632635.1 of Candidatus Limnocylindrales bacterium. Lineage (GTDB taxonomy): Bacteria > Chloroflexota > Dormibacteria > CF-121 > CF-121 > CF-120. The sequence goes on along the minus strand of DASQGL010000011.1, from coordinate 18,611 downwards.
CGGACATGATCCGCACGGCGGTCGAGACCGGGATGCCGGCCATGGCGCTCACGGACCACGGGGTCCTCTACGGCGCCGTGGACTTCTACCTCCAGGCCAGGGCGGCGGGCATCAATCCAATCCTGGGGCAGGAGGTCTACGTGGCCGCCCGCTCCTACACGCAGAAGGAAGGACGGGCGGACCGGGATCCGCACCACCTGATCCTCCTGGTCAAAGACCTGACCGGCTACCGCAACCTGATCATGCTCTCCTCGATCGCGCATCTCGAGGGCTACTACTACAAGCCGCGCATCGACAAGGAGCTGCTCGCCCGGCACTCGGAGGGGCTGATCGCGCTCTCGAGCTGTCTCGGGGGTGAGGTCGCGAGCCGCCTCCTCGAGGGAGATGCCGCCGCGGCGGAGCAGGCGGCGCTCGACTACCGGCGCATCTTCGGCGACGACTACTTCCTCGAGATCCAGGACCACGGACTGGAGGAGCAGGCGCGGGTCAACGAAGGACTCGCCGCGCTCGCCCGCAAGACCGGCATCCCGCTGGTCGCCACCAACGACTCCCACTACACGCGGCAGGACGATGCGGAGGCGCACGACATCCTGCTCTGCCTGCAGACCGGGACGGTGGTCTCCGATCCGAAGCGGATGCGGTTCCACAACGACCAGTTCTATCTGAAGTCGCCGGCCGAGATGCAGGAGCGGTTCCGCGACTTTCCGGAGGCCGTCGCCAACACGCTGCGGATCGCGGAGCGCTGCAACCTCACGCTCGAGACCCGGCAGCTGCTGCCACGCTTCGAGGTGCCCTCCGGGCACACCGCGGAGGGCTATCTGCGCACGCTGGTGGAAGCGGGCTTGCGGCGGCGCTACCCGGCGATCACGCCGGCCGTGCGCGACCGATTCGAGATGGAGTTCGGCGTCATCGAGGAGATGGGCTACGCGGCCTACTTCCTGATCGTCTCCGACTTCATCGAGTACGCGCGAACCCACGGCGTCGCGGTCGGGCCTGGACGGGGATCGGCGGCGGGCAGCATCGTGTCCTATGCGCTCGGCATCACGACCCTCGACCCGCTGCAGCACGGCCTGATCTTCGAGCGCTTCCTGAACCGGGAGCGGATCTCGATGCCCGACATCGACATCGACTTCGACGACCGCAACCGGGACCGGGTCATCGACTACGTCGCCCAGCGGTACGGCCAGGACCACGTGGCCCAGATCATCACGTTCGGCACCATGAAGGCGCGGGCGGTGATCCGCGACGTGGGGCGGGCTCTCGACGTGCCCCTGCGGGACGTCGATCACCTGGCCAAGCTGGTCCCGCCGCAGCTGAACATGACGCTCGAGAAGGCGGTCCAGATGGTGCCCGAGCTGGCCGCCGCCGAACAGGACCCGGCCTATGCGCGCCTGCTGAAGAACGCGCGCAAGCTCGAGGGGCTGGTCCGGCACGCGTCGACCCACGCGGCCGGGATCGTGATCGCCCCCGAGCCGCTGCATCGAGTCGTCCCGCTCCAGGCGAGCATCACCCGGGGCGACCGCAACGGCAACGGCAACGGCCAGGTCAAGCGCGCGGTGATGACGCAGTACGAGATGAACGCCGTGCAGAAGATCGGCCTGCTGAAGATGGACTTCCTCGGGCTTCGGAACCTCTCGATCATCGAGGACTGCCTGCGCAACATCGAACAGACCCAGGCACGGCGCCTCGATCTCGCGGAGATCCCGTGGGACGACCCGGCGACCTTCCGGCTGCTCCAGGCGGGGGATACGAACGGCGTGTTCCAGCTCGAGTCGCCGGGACTGCGGCGACTGCTCGTCGACATGCGGCCGACGAGCTTCGAGGACATCACGGCCGCGAACGGGCTCTTCCGGCCGGGACCGCTGGAGGGCGGCCTCGTCGATCAATTCGTGAAGCGCAAGCACGGCGAGCAGGAGATCGTCTATCCCCTGCCGGAGCTGGAACCGATCCTCAAAGAGACCTACGGCGTCATCGTGTACCAGGAGCAGGTGATGCAGATCGCGTCCCGGCTGGCCGGGTTCAGCCTGGGCGAGGCAGACGTGCTGCGGGCGGCCATGGGCAAGAAGAAGAAAGAAGAGATGGCGAAGATGCGGGTGAAGTTCATCGCCGGCGCCACCCAGCGGGGAGTCACCGAGGCGAAGGCGACCGAGATCTTCGACCTGATGGCGTTCTTCGCCGGCTACGGCTTCAACAAGTCCCACAGCGCGTCCTACGCGGTGCTCTCGTACCAGACGGCCTACCTGAAAGCGAACTACCCCCTCGAGTACCTGGCCGCCCTCCTCAACAACGAGGCCGGCAACGCCGACCGGGTGGCGGCGGCCGTCCTCGACTGCCACGCGCGTGGCATCGAGGTGCTCCCGCCCGACGTCAACCGCTCCCAGGCCGGGTTCACGGTCGAAGACGGCCGGATCCGGTACGGCCTGGCCGTCATCAAGAACGTCGGGACCCACGCGGTCGACCTGCTGATCGCGGCTCGGACGGCGAAGGGTCCGTTCACCTCGATGCTCGACCTGTCCGTGCGCGTCGATCCGCGCGAGCTGAACAAGCGCGTCCTGGAGAGCCTGGTGCGATCGGGCGCGACCGACTGCCTGGGCGAGCGCGGTCAGCTGCTCGCCTCGATCGACCGGGTCTCGGATCGGGCGGCCCAGATCATCCAGGAGCGCGAGAGCGGGCAGACGTCGCTGTTCGGCATGCTGCCCGAGGCGAACGAGCTGGACGATCCGCGGGTGGGCCTGGTCGAGGGCGTGCCCCCGATGCCGCAGGACGAACGGCTGCGCGGCGAGAAGGAGCTCCTCGGCCTCTACGTCTCCGACCACCCGCTCCGGCAGATCGAGCAGGCGCTGCACGCCCGGGTCGACACCTATGCGAACGAGATCACGCCGGAGATGGAGAACCTCGAGGTGCGCGTGGGCGGCATGATCAAGGCCATCCGCCCGGTGATCACGCGCAGCGGCAAGGCCATGGCCTTCGTGCAGCTGGAGGACCTGACCTCGACCATCGAGGTCATCGTGTTCCCCAGGGTGTACGAGGAGCGCCGTCTGCTGCTCGAGCCCGACCGGGTGGTGATCGTCCGCGGCAAGGTCGACGCCCGGGCCGCCGGCGGCGGGACGGCCGAGGACGAAGAGCGGACCGAGACCCCGAAGGTGCTCGCCGATGACGTCATGGCCTTCGACGATCGAGACCAGAACGGCTGGACGCGCAACCAGGTCGTCCACCTGGACGTGCCGGCGGAGAGCGCGCCCGACCAGCTGGCGCGCCTCGAGGAGGCGCTCCGCGCCTGCCCCGGGCCCGACCGGGTCGTCCTCCACCTGCAGCGCGAGGACGGGGTTGCCGACATGGAGCTCGGCGAGCGTTTCCGCGTCCAGGGCGGCGGCCCCGCCGGGGAGCGCGCCCAGCGCGAGATCAACGCGATCTTCGGTCGCCCCGTCTGGCGGGTCGAGGTGATCCGGCGCAAGGCGCCGGAGCGCCAGCCGAACGGCCGCCAGCGCCAGCTGGCGTCAAGCCCGGTGTAGCCAGCACGCAGGGCGAGCCGGCCGGGAGTCGCGGCCCGAGCCGGGACGACGAGGGCGCCGCCGAGCCCCAAGGCACCATGGCGCGCCGACGGCCCGGTGCTTAGAAGGTCCGGTGGCCGTTCAGGTAGTTGAGGGCGATCCAGATGACGAGCAGCACGACCAGCGCGGCGATCGGGGCCAGGTCGATGCTCGACCCGCCGCTGCTGCTGCGCCCGTAGCCGTACGGCTGCCGGCGCTGCTGGGGGAACCAGCCCCGGAACGGCCGGGCGAAGGGCTCCGACGCTCGGACCACCATCTGCACGACCGGGTGCCAGGGATCCATCCGGAAGAAGCTGAAGAAGACGCGAACGAACAGCAGGATGATCAGGATCAGCAGGACGGTGAGCACGATGCTGAGCAGCGCGCCGACCAGGTCGCCGGACACGATCAGGATGCGGATCGCGTACAGGAGGACGATCGCGATGGCCGGCGAGAAATCCAGCCCGCCCAGCGGCGGGACGATCCGCCGGATCGGCTCCACGATCCAGTCCGTGGCCACGCCGAGCGCGCGGCCGAGCGGCGTGTAACTCATCCCGGGGAAATAGGTGAGGATCACGCGAATCAGGATCGCCACGATGAGGAGCGTGATCAGCAGCGAGATCAACGAGACGATCGCGAGCGGCACGCCCAGCGCCAACATCGGCGCCAGTATAGATCAGCCCTGTGCGCGCGCCGATCGTCCCGGAGGGGGCTATCGACCGCGCCGGCGGCGGGTGAGCAGGTCGCCCGTCGGATCCTCCGGGGCCGGTGGCGGCGCGGGCGACGACGGCGGGCGTTTGACCGGCTGCTGCTGCGCGCGGACGCCGGCCACGCGTTCCCGCAGCCGGGCGAGGGTGGCCTCCGTGGGGGCGGCGGCCGCCGCCGCCGTCGCCCTGGCCGCGGGCGACCGCCGCACCGCGGCACGCCAGGCCGGCAGGTCCTCCACCCGGAAGATCAGCCGCCGGACGGCCACGTCGACGGGAAGCAGCAGGATCGCGATCGCCAGCAGAAGCTCGGCGACCGGCTGCCGCGACTCGACGGGTGGCACCGGCAGCTGGAACACGTGGCTCAGATCGGTCACCATCGCCCCGCCGCCCGCCGACGCGATCGCGCGCAGGCTGGCGAGATCCGTTCCGAGATCGCGATATTCCGGCGAGTACGGGACCACGAGGCCGTTCGTCGTCGCGTGCGCGAGGGCGCCGCCCACGCTTTCCGTCACGTGGAGCAGGTAGCTCCCGACCTGGTCGGTGAGGATGTCGCCTTCGAAGCGCCCGCTGCCGGTCGCGGACAGGGTCACCGACCGCTGGCCGAGGTCGGGCGCCACGGCGCTGACGGAGACCGTCGCCCCGTTGAGCGGTGGCGCCGTGACCAGGACGTGGGTGCGGTCCCCGCGAATCACGGTCTCGACCACGAGCGCGGGATCGCCGGGCGCGGGCAGGGCGGCCTGGACGAGGTCACCGAAGAAGCGGTTCGATGACGGCCAGCGCAGCAGGTCTGCCGTCCAGCGTCCCTCGGCATCGCTCGTCCAGGCGATGACGCGTCCCAGGCCGTATTGCCAGGACGCCAGCAGCGGGTCCCCCTGGGGGCTCTTGAGCACGACGTCTGCGGCGGCCCGGGGAGTCGTTGCCACGTAGCCGGTCAGCGTCGGAAAGCGGTCCACCGGCACGCCGGGCAGCAGGTCGGCGAGGGAGGCGAGGCGTGGCGCGATCGTGCCCTCCACGATCCACGGCTTGAGCGCCTCGCGCGTCTCCTTGAGGAAGAGCTGCGGGATGTCCTCCAGGCTGTTGCTCTGGTAGAAGCGGCCCTTGCCCAGGCTCGCGATCTGCTGCATCACGGCGGCCCCGCCCGGGTCGGCGCCGATCGCGACCGCCGACACCGTGATCCCGCGGTCGTGGATGCCCGGGATGATCGCCTGGTAGTTGTCGAACGCATCGCCGTCGCCGAGCAGGATGATGTGCTTGACCGAGGCATGGGCCGCGGCGAGCGCCTGGGCGGCGCTGCTGAGGTCGGGCTGGTACGAGCCAGGGTCGCCCAGCGCCATGGCTTCGATCTGGCGCTTGACCGCCGCTTTGTCGGTCAGCGGGCCCAGCGGCACCACCGGGCCGAGGCCGTTCCCGCCGGTGACGCCGACCAGGTCGCGCGGGGTGAGCTGGTCGACGACCGCCTCGGCCGCGCCGCGCAGAATCTGGTCCCCCTGGACGCCCTCGGTCGATTCCAGCGCCAGGACGACCGCGACCGGCGGCTTCTGCATGTCCTGGGGCAGCTGGATCTGGACCGGCAGCGACGCCTCCAGCGGCGTCCCGGCGTATCCGCCCGGACCATAGCTTTCGTCGCCACCGATGACGACCATGCCCATCCCGAGATCGCGCACCGAGGTCTGGAGCAGGGCCATGGCATCCGGCCCGAGGGCGGCGGCGGGCACGTTGACGAGCGCGACCGCCTGGTAGGCGGCCAGGTCGGCGGCGGTCCGGGGCAGGCCCGAGGGAGCCACGGTCACCGCGGTCATCCCGATCGACGCGAGGGCGGCATTCAGCCCCGCCGCCCGTCCTGGCGCGCCTTCGACGACCAGGATCCGTGGCGCCCCCAGCACCTGGATCAACGCCTCGCCCAGGTTGTTCTCCGCGTAGGTGTCGCGCTCCGGCTCGATCACCAGCCGCACCGCATGGAAGCCGGGCTCGGTGGGCGCGAACGCCTGGCTGATGGTCGTGTCCCCGGCCGGCAGCGTCACCGCCTGGCTCGCGACGAGCGTCCGATCGAGGTACCAGCGGGCGGTCCCGGCGGTCGCGACGTTCGACACGAGATGCGCCTGCACGTCGGCCCGCTCGCCCGCGTGCAGCGTCGCGGGGGCGTCGATCGTGTCGATGAAGACCTCCGGTCCGGCGGGCACCGGCAGCGCCACCGTGTCGACCCGGACGCCCTCGGCATGCAGCAGGCGCGCCTCGGCGACCGCGTCGCCGAGGTTCGCGCGCCCGTCGCCGATGAGCACGATGTGGCGGCGGGTGTCAGCGGGCAACAGGGACCCGGCCAGCCGAAGCGCGGCCGCCAGGTCGGTGAAGTGGGGGTTGGGACGGCTCTGGAACTCCGTGAACGCGGGGGTTTTCGAGATCGGGATCTCGACCTGCGGGTCCCGGGCGTAGGAGACGACGCCGGCCTGGTCACTGCCGCTCCGCTGGGCGAGGATCTGCCGGACGCCGGCGGCTTCGGTGTCGAGGGCGCCCTGGACGCTGGCCGAGAGGTCGGCCGCGACCACGAGGCTCTGCGCCGCGGGCGTGGTCTGAACCTGCAGGCCGGCGAGCGCGGCGACGAGCAGGATCACGATCAGCACGCGCAGGCCCAGCGAGAGGCGCGCCCGGCGGGGTGGGAGCGGCGGCCGCATCCACCACCAGGTCGCGACCAGCGCCGCGATCACCGCCAGGCCGAGCACCGCGGCCAGCGGCTCGGTCAGCTCAAAGCCCACGATGGAAGGCCACCCATTCGCCGAGGAGGACGAGCAACGCGAGTGCCAGCAGCCAGGGCCATAGCTCGAACTGTCCCGCCCGGGTCGAGGTCGTGCCGGAGGGGACGCGCGACGGTGGCAGGGTCAGCCGATCGACCGGCTTGAGTTGCGAGATCGACGGATCAAAGAGGTTGACGCTGAACCAGGACCGGTCCTCCCGACCCGGGACGGCCTGCACCACCGTGTAGAGGCCCAGCTGGTCGGTGGCGGCGAACGTCGTGATCCCGCCCGGTGCGATCGTGAGGCGGCTGCCGTCGGGGCGCTGGACGGTCACCGACCGGGCCCCCGGCTCGGGCACGATCGTGACCGGCTCGTCCGGATGAAAGCTGTGGCTGGGCACGCTCGGGGGCAGCATCCACTCGGTCAGGTTCTCCATCAGGATCGGGAACGCGACCCGGAGCGGAAGGTCCGACTCGTGCAGGTCGAAGCCGACCAGCACCTGCCGGAACGGTTGGTCACGCGCCAGCACCAGTGGCGTCTGGGCGCTGGTGATCAGGGCGCGGCCGAAGCTGGACGCCCGAAGGTCCTGACTGCGCGCGACATGGACGTCCTGCAGGTCCACGTGCGCGAGCAGCGGGTCGCCGGCGTCGACCGCCCGGACGCGCCCGATGCCAACCGGCGTTCCGCCGGCGAGCGTCGACCCGGCCGGCGGATCGATGACCAGGGCCGGACCGCTGAGCCCGGTGGGAGGGAGAAAGCGATCGAAGACCGTCATGGCGTACGCCGTGCCCGGCCGGTAGGCGGACGGGGCCTGGACGTCGAGCTGGAAGTCGCCCCGCAGGCGCAGCGCCTGCTCGAGGAAGACGTTGCCCGGGGTCACCAGGAGGACGCGTAGCGGACGCGGGGCGCGGGCGATCGCGGTCGCCTGGTCGTCGACCGGGAACAGGTCGCCCCCCTCGATCTGGGCGGTCACCACGGTCGCGTCCGCGGGCACCGCGAAGGCGAGATCCTGCGCGGTCCCACCCTTGAGGGTTGCCGCGCGCACGTCGCGAAGGTGTCCATCCGCCCGGAAGTCGATGCTCACGGCGCGCGTCTGCTGGCCGAAGTTCTCGACCCGCAGCAGGGCCGCGCGCGAGGTCGTGCTGGTTCGAACGGTCAACGACGTGATCGCGACGTTCTCGCCGGAGACGCCGATGCGGTGGTACGCGAGCGGAAAGGGCAGCCCGTCCGTGAACGCGCTGCTCACGGGGCCCAGGATGCCGTCGCTGAAGAGCACGGCGGTCGCGTCGTCGCCCGGCCGGACGAGCCCGGCGGCCAGCGTGAGCGCCGCCGACAGGTCGCCCGGTCCGTTCGAGGCCGTGGCCGCGCCGAGGGCTTGATGCAGCGCGCCGCGATCGCCGACGGCGGAGGCGATCACCTGCGGCGTCGGTGAGACCGAGATCAGGGTCATCCGCTCGTCTGCCGCGAGCTGGTCGATCAATCGTGCGACCTCGCTCTTCGCCTCGTCCAGCCGGGTCGGGGTCACATCACGCGCCTGCATCGAGGCGGACGTGTCGAGCAGCACGATCGTGTGGCGGGCGAGGCCGGCCCCGACGGGGAGCACCGGCTGCAGCGCCGCGCCGACGAGCAGGGCCGCCGCCAGCAGCTGCAGGAAGAGCAGCCAGCTCGGTCGCAGCCGCTGCCAGGGCACGTTGGCCTGCCGGTCCTGGACCCGCTGCGGCCACAGGTGCAGCGCCGGAATGACCCGCGTGGGACGGCGGATCCGCAGGAAGTAGAGCGCCAGGATCGCCGGGATGCTGACCGCCAGCACGCCCGCCGCCGGTGCCAGCAGCGTCATCCCGAGACCCTCCGCAGCAGTCCGATCTGTTGCAGCGTGCGCTGGACCATCGCGTCGATCGGCTCTGCGGTCCGAAGGCGTGCGAAACGCAATCCGCGCCGATGCGCGGCGCGCTCCAGCTCGGCGGTCCGGCGGGCCAGGGCGGCGCGATAGCCGGCCTGGGTGAGCGGCGTCGCGGTGAACTCCCGTTCCTCGCCGGTCTCGGCGTCCTTCAGGCGGGCGTCCCCGGCCCAGTCCGGGTCGATCTCCTGGGGCGCGAGCAGCTGGAGCAGCGCCCCTTCCTGGCGGGCGCGCTGGAGCGCCATCAGCGCCGGCTCGATGGGCGCCTCCCCGAGTCCGTCCGTGATCAGGACGCTCATGCCCGGGCGCTGCCGCGCAATCGGCCAGGTGAGGCGCGCGTAGTCCGTGCGCCCGCCGACCGGGAACGACTGCAACCGCTCGAACAGCTGCGCGGCGCCATGCCGGCCGCGGGACGGCGGTCCACCGGACGTCGGTCCGTCGGCGAAGACGGTCAGGCGCACGCGGTCGAGCCCGGCGAGCGCGACGTAGGCGAGGGCGCCGGCCAGCCGCCGCGCCGCCCACGCCTTGTTCGGTTCGCCCCAGTCCATCGAGCCGCTCAGATCCAGGAAGATCGACAGCGGCAGTTCCTCCTCGGCGGTAAAGAGCCGGAGGAGGTAGCGATCGAGGCGCGCATAGGCGTTCCAGTCGATCAGGCGGAAGTCGTCGCCGGGGGTGTAACTCCGGAAGTCCGCGAACTCGACGGAATGCCCGTGGCGGCGCGACCGCCGTTCCCCGGCCATCTGCCCGGTGACGGCGCGGCGCACCTGCAGCGCGAGGTTCTCGAGCCGGCGCAGCTCGTCGCGCTCGAGGAGCACCGTGGCGGAAGGCATCCTCAGACCGGTCCCGCCGATCAGGCTTTCGCCGGCTCTTTCGGGATCTGCTCCAGGACGTCGCCGAGGATCCGATCGGACGTGACGCCATCCGCCTCAGCCTCGAACTGGAGGAAGACGCGGTGGCGCAGGGCGGGGAGGGACACCTGCGTGATGTCCTCGTAGGCGACGTTATACCGGCCCTCGAGCAGCGCCCGCACCTTGCCGGCGAGCACGATGGTCTGCAGGCCGCGAGGGCTGGCGCCGAAGCGGACGTACTTGCGGACCATCTCGACCTCGGAGCGATCGGGATGCGTGGCGGTGATCACGCGTCCGGCGTAGCGGAGCACGTGCTCGGCGATCGGGACCTCGCGCGCGACGCGCTGCGCCGACAGGATGGCGGCCGCGTCCGCCACCGGGGTCAACGCCGCGACCGCCTCGCCGGTGGTCCGGCGGGCGATCTCGAGGAGCTCGTCGGTCGACGGAAAGGGGACGAGCAACTTGAAGAAGAAGCGATCGAGCTGCGCCTCCGGGAGGGGATAGGTGCCTTCGAGCTCGATCGGGTTCTGGGTCGCCAGCACGAAGAACGGATCCGGAAGCGGTCGCGTCTCGGTCCCGACGGTCACGGTCCGCTCCTGCATCGCTTCGAGCAGCGCACTCTGCGTCTTGGGCGTGGCGCGGTTGATCTCGTCGGCGAGCAGCAGGTTCGCGAAGATCGGTCCGGCCTGGTACTGGAAGGCGCGGCGGCCGTCGTGCTCGAGGATGATGTTCGTGCCGACGATGTCGGCCGGCATCAGGTCGGGCGTGAACTGGACGCGGGCGAAGCGCAGGTTGAGGGCGTGCCCGAGGGACCGGACGAGCACGGTCTTGCCCAGGCCGGGGACACCTTCGAGGAGGACGTGCCCGTTCGCGAGCAGCGCGATCAGGGTCCCGCGCACGAGCTCGGCCTGGCCCACGATCAATTTGCGGAGCTCGCCCTCGATCGCGCCGGCGACGTCCGTGACCTTCGCGGGATCGAGCTTCGGCTCGCCGGCGATCATGACCCGCCCTCGCCCAGGGAGGAGAAGTACTGCCGGACGAGGTCCTTCTCGCTGCCCGGCACGAGGCTGTGATCGATCACGTCGAGCGCCGCCTTCTCATAGGCGGGGATGACCTGCGTGTACGGGCTCAGGGGCACGTCCTGCCCGGGGCCGAGCGGGGTCGGCGTATTCTCCGACTGCCCCGGCACCGGCTGCCCCGGCACGTAGACGCGTTCCGTGCTGCGGGCGCCCGACCCGGTCCCGGAGCCCGATCCGCTCGAGCCCTGGCCGCCAGACCCGCCGCTTCCGTTGCCGGATCCCGATCCCGCCCCGGTCCCGGTCCCCGTCCCAGTGCCCGTCCCGGTGCCGGTGCCGGTGCCCGTCCCGGTGCCGCTGCCGGTCCCGGTCCCGGTCCCGGTTCCCGTTCCGGTGCCGGCGCCGGATCCCGAGGCCGACGCCGAGGGCGATGCGGTCGCGGAGGCTCCCGGCTGCCCACCCTGGCCGCTGGCGTCGCGGTCGGCCTGCTGGGCCAGCTCGTTGCGCGCGGACTCCAACCCGTTGATCGCCGACGCGATCTCCTGATCGTTGCGCACCGCCTGGTCGAGGGAGTCGAGCTGCGAGGCCTGATCGTTCAGGGCCGAGGCGGCGGCCGTCGTGTTCCCGGCCTGCAGCGCGTCGGAGGCTCGCTGCAGATCCTGGGCGGACCGCGCGTCATGGGTCTGCTGGGCGGCCTGCGCGAGCGCCTTGGCGAGCTCCGCGCGGTCGGCCGGGGTCAGCGACGGCAGCTGGGCGGCGAGGTTGCGCAGGGCCTGAGCGCCTCTTGCGGGACTGGCCGACAGCGCCTGTCCCGCCGGGCGGCCGGCGGCGGTCGCGCCCAGCGCGCTGGCCAGGGCCTGGGCGTCCGCGGCGCGCGACCCCGTCGAGGGGTCGGAGAGCTGCGCGAGGCGCTGCTCGGCCGGGGTGATCGTCTGCAGCGCCTGGCGCGGGTTGGCGGCGCTGCGGATCTGGGCCTGGGCGTCGCGCAGGATGCGCTGGACCTGGGGGTCGACGGAGGGCGCCGGCGATGCGGCGTGCAGCTGGGCCGCGGTGCGCTGCACGCCGGCGGCGGCCTTCGCCTGGCTGCGCTGATCCGCACGCCGCTGGGCGAGCACGCGATCCATCGGGTTGGGCAGCACGCTGAGCGCGAGCGCGAAGATCACGAGCGCGGCCAGGACCGATGCCTCACCGCGTTCGACCCGGAGGGGGAAGGCCGCCGCCATCCGCAGGGGCGCCGCGCGCCGCAACGCGTCCTCCCGCTGCCGGGCGTCCATGACGCCAGTGGAGGTCCGCCGCTCCCAGGCGGTCGAGAGCCGCTGCAGGAGGTCCAGGCGAACGTCGGCGACGCGGGTCAGGACAGCCGGGCCGGGCCGTCGCACCGCCCAGAGCAGCGCGGCCGTGACCAGCGCGACCGGGACGCCCGCGAGCGCGATCGCCGGCGCCCGTTCGATCGGGATGAAACGCGCGACCAGCAGCACCAGGGCGGCCCAGGCCGCCGCGCCTGCCCCGGCCCGTACCAGGTAGCGCGCCGCCCGCGCCCGTCCCGCCGCGCGGGCCAGGTCGCGGACCAGCTGATCAAGCGTGGGCATCTGCACCTGCAACGCCCGCGCCGGCGGGCTTCCGTCGCCACGGGACGCGCCGGATCGGCGGCAGCAGGTAGGCGCTGACCGCCAGCGCGACGAGCGTGATGGCGACCTGGAGGGCGATCGTCGCCTGCCAGTAGTCCCAGCCGGCGAACAGACCGCTCGGGATCTTCGATCCGGACGTGGTCGTGACGATGGGCGGGTAGACCGTGCTGATGGCGGGCGTGGCGACGCCCTTGCCGGGAACGGCGACCGACGTCACGGCCGCCGCGCCTCCGGCCGCGTACCGAACCCCATACTGCCCCCCGAATCCCTGCCCGGCGATCCAGCTGAGCCCGAACAGCGGACTCGCGTAGGTCACGGCGGGCGGCGCGGGAGCCTGGGTCGACAGCGGCGTGACCTCGGTGGGGAAGAGGAGTCCCCATCCGAGCGTGGCGAACACGAGCGTGAAGGCGGCCGCATAGGAGAGGACGGTCGAGGCCAGGGTGCGCCGCATCAGGGTGGAGAAGAAGATGCCGATCGCGCCCAGCGCCAGCGCGCTCATCGCGGTCACCGCAAACGCCATGAGGACCTGGTCGGCTTCGATGCCGCCGAACAGGAAGACGAGGCTGAAGATGGGGACCGACACGACCAGCAGCAGGATGACGAACGACATCGACGCGAGCAGCTTGCCCCAGAGGATGCTGAAGGGCGGGACGCGCGTACAGAACAGGAGGTCGATGGTCTGCCGCTCCCGCTCGCCGCTGATGGCGGCCGACGTGAGGGCTGGCGTGATGAAGGTCAGCAGCACCATCTGGAAGAAGATGAGGAAGATGAACAGGCTCTGTCCGTAGCTCCCTGCGCCGCCGCCCTGGCCGATGGAGGCGGACGACGCCAGGTTGGAGAAGACCGCCCAGCCCAGGCCGCCCAGGGCGAGCACGTACAGGGTCATGGCGAGAGGCGACCGAATCGTGCGCATCCGGGAGCGGTATTCCTTGGCGACGATCGGGTTCCAGAGCAGGGTGCGGACGCTCACGGGTCTCCCTCCGCGGTCGCGCGCAGGAAGGCGCCCTCGAGGCCGCCGTCCTGCCGGGCGAAGGACGCCACGGCAATCCCTGCGGCCACCAGCCGCTGCAGGATCTCCGCGGCGACGCGATCGTCGCCGTCGAAGGCCGCCTCCAGCTCGCCATTGGCATCGGTGGCCTGGTGGACGGCCGGCATCGCCCGCAAGGCGGCGAGCGCCTCCTCCCGTTTGCCGAGCACCCGGATGCGCAGCCGCTGGCCGCTGGTCAACCGGCCGACGACCTCGGCGACGGAACCGGTGGCCCGCATCTGGCCGTGGTCGATGATGCCGATCATGCTGCAGAGCTCGGTGAGCTCGGGCAGGATATGGCTCGAGATGACGATCGTCTTGCCCATGCGCTGCAGCTCGCGCAGGATCTCCCGCATCTCGACGCGCGCGCGCGGATCGAGCCCGGAGGCGGGCTCGTCGAGCAGGAGCACCGCCGGATCGTGGACGAGCGCGCGGGCCAGGCAGAGCCGCTGCTTGAGCCCCCGCGACAGGGTGTCGACCGGTTGCCGGCGCCGGTCCGTCAGACCGACGAGCTCGAGGAGGTCCTGCACGATCTTGTCGCGGCGCGCCCGGGGCTGGCGGTAGCAGGCGGCGTAGAAGTCCAGGTACTCGGACACGGTCAGCTGATCGTAGACGCCGAAAAAGTCGGGCATGTAGCCGAGCCGCTGGTGAACGGCATCAGGATGGGCATCGACGTCCACGCCGTCGACGAAGGCCCGCCCGGCGGTCGGCTGGAGCAGCGCCGCGAGGATGCGCATCGTGGTCGTCTTCCCCGCCCCGTTCGGCCCGACGAAGCCGAAGATCTCGCCGCGCGGCACCTCGAACGTCACGCGATCCAGGGCGACCATCGCCCCATAGCGTTTGACCAGCTGATCGACGGCGATCACTGGACGCTCCCGGTCAGACTCATGGCTCCCATCTGGGCCGGCACCGAGCCGGTCGTCCCGGTCAACCGGACGCGGACCGTCCCGGTGGACGGGTCCAGGGCGCCGTCGGGCAGCGCCGTGGTGGCGTTGTCCTTGAGCGCGTAGGGCATCCAGGCGCCGGTCTGCCAGTTCCACAGCTCGCTCGTCAGGGTCGCCGGCTGCGTCCCGCCGCTGGTGACCGGAGAGCCGCCCGGCGTCAGCGGCTGGGCGACCGGTGCGAACTTCAGGCCATAGGGGTTCGCGCTCGTGATGGCGGCGCCCACGATGCGGGCCCCCGCCTTAAGCGGTGCGGTCAGCTCGTAGGTCGCCGTTCCCCCGTTGAGGAAGACGCCGCTCGGGCCGATCTGCACGTCGCCGCTGGCGTCGACGAGCCGGGCCGGCACGAGCCCGGCGGCAAGGGCGCCCGAGGCCACCTCCGTGATCGCGAGCGGCAGGACGACGGCGTTCTCCATCTGCAAGCGGGGCGTGACCCCGTTGACCTGGATCGCCTCGACCGGGTCGTGCGTCCACGCGATCACCATCGGCGCGATCCGCGGGGTGACCGGTCCGTTGATGCCGTTGAGCAGGTCCTGGATGACCGCCGTCCGCTCTTCGCCCTCCCGCTGGCTGACCGTCGCGGCCGCCGGCGGTCCGTACATCGTATTCGGGTAGACGCGGAAGATCGCGGGCGGCGCCCCGAAGACCGAGATCGGCTGGGCGAGCACGTCGACCGCCTGGTCCGCGCCCGGCTTCAGCTCGCCGAGCGTCTGGTACCCATCGCCGGCGATCACCACCGCGTCGGTGAACGTGAGGGTGGAGGCGTTGTGGATCACGCCGCTGAGCCGCCCGTTGCGCAGGCTGAGCGATCCCGTCAGCCGCGGCGCCGCCACCGTCGACTCGGTGGCGAACCCGCGCAGCGTGAAGGCGGTGACACCGAGCAGGTCGAGCTGCGCGTGCTCAGGGCGGACCCGGGTACTGCCCCCGATCGGGCCCATCCCCCCGTAGACGGTGGCGATCGGCGCGATGGCGGGGCTGCTCCCCGCGACGGTGATCGTGTAGTCGCCGCGGGTCGGGGCGAAGATCCCCGTGTAGGTCTCCTGATACGCCTGGTCCCATCCGCTCATGACATGGACGATGCCGATCTGGGTGCCCTGCACGGAGCGGCCCTTGGTGCCGAGCGCGATGCCGTAGGCCCCGGCCGCGAAGACGACGGCGATCACCGGCACCGTCACCCAGGCCAGCTCGCGCCGCCCCAGGCGGCGGAGGATGAGGTAGTTCAGCGGCCCGATCAGCAGGACGTAGAGGAGCACCAGGAGGCCGGTCAGCCGCAAGGATGGGAGGTCGAGGGCCGGAATGTTGGAGAGCGCCTGGATGAACAGGTTGCCGCGCTGCGTCACCGATCCGGACTGCACCGCGATGGGGAGCCAGAAGGTGCCGCCGCCGCCGATGCCGGGCGCCGATCCCGACTGGTTGCCAAAGCCGCTCCGGACCCCCACCTGCCGGAGCAGGGCTCGCGTGCCGCTCGAGGAGGCCGCCGGCTCCTGCGTCCAATCGAACGTCGCCATGGTGACGAGGCCGCTGCCCAGGGCCCGCTCCAGCACGAGCGGCTGGGCGCCATCGCGCAGCCAGGCGGCGCCGCTGGACGTGCCGGCCGCCAGCTCGACGCCCAAGCTCGACCCGAAGGCGGCCGGCTCGGGCCGGGTGACGGTGCCGCTCACCCGCATCGGCAGCAGCGCGGCCGGCAGGGCGGTCAGCGTCTTGCGCCAGCTCGAGCCCGAGCCCAGGAGCAGGCTGCCGCCCATGGCCACGTACCCCTCGATCGCGCTCCGCTGGGTGGCGGTCAGGCTGTCGCTGGCGAAGTCGTCGATGGCGATCAGGTCGAACGCCCGCAGCAGGACCGCGCTGCCCGCGAGGTCGCCGGCATTCAGGTGCACGACCTGCGCCGTGTTGCCGGCCGGGAACCGGAGGGCGCCGAACTCGTCGAAGGCGGTCGGATCGTCACTGAGGACCCCGACGAGCAGGTTCGCCGTGGTCGCGCCCGAGGCCGTTTGCGTGGCCAGCACCCGGCCGTCGCCGACGAGGCGGACGGTGACCGGGGAGCCGGGGACGTCCGAGACGACGTAGGTGCGGACGTGCTTCGATGCGCCCGCGGGAAGCGTGAAGTCCAGCTGGTAGACGGCGCCCTGCGGCTGGACGTAATTGGGCGGGATCCCGCGCGACGGGTTGTCCTGAAGCTGGACCTCGATCGTTCCGCGGAAATCCGGGCCGGCGTTCTGGACGTCGATCGCCACGGGCATCCATTGCCCCGTCTTGATGACGTCGTGGTAGCCGAGGTGGACGGCGAGCGCGAGCGCCGGCGAGGCGGCATGCCCGGCCGCAGGCAGCAGCGGCACAGCCAGCACGGCGAGACCGATCGCCAGGGCCAGCCTTGCCCGGCGTGACACACCTTGGTGGGCAGGCATCCAGTATTCAGACGCTGGCCGGCGCGAAAGGTTCCGGTCGCGCCCGTCTGGGAGTGTAGGCGCTTGCCGTGAGGCGGTCAAACGCCGGCCACGGCGGCGTCACGCCGGCGCGACGCGCCGGTGACGAAGTACCGTGATGGGCATGCGCATCGGCCTCATGATCGAAGGCCAGGAGGGGCTGACCTGGGAGCGCTGGTTCCGGATCGCCGGCCGGGTGGAGGAGGCCGGCCTGGACTCCCTGTGGCGGTCCGATCATTTCTTCAGCGTGATGGGGCGCCCGGAGCGCCCATCCCTGGAGGCCTGGACCTCGCTGGCAGCGCTCGCCGAACGGACGCGACGGATCCGGTTCGGGCCGCTGGTCAGCCCGATGACCTTCCGGCACCCGGCCCTGCTGGCGCGGATGGCTGCCGCGGTCGACCTCCTGTCCAACGGCCGGCTCGTGCTCGGGGTCGGCGCCGGCTGGAACGAGGAGGAGCATGCCGCCTACGCGATCGCGCTGCCGCCGATGCGGGAGCGGATGGATCGGCTGGAGGAAGGGATCGACGTGATCCGGGCCCTCTGGACCGGCGGCCCGGTCACCCGTGAGGGCCGCTACTACCCGCTCCGGGGGGCGACCGGGCTGCCGCGGCCGGCTCAATCGCCCGGCCCACCGATCCTGATCGGGGGGGACGGCGAACAGCGCCTCTTGCGGATC
Source organism: Candidatus Limnocylindrales bacterium (assembly GCA_035632635.1). Taxonomy (GTDB): domain Bacteria; phylum Chloroflexota; class Dormibacteria; order CF-121; family CF-121; genus CF-120. The sequence continues at coordinate 1,189 of DASQGL010000011.1, read as the reverse complement.
GTGGCGCAGCACGCGGACGAATGGAACAGCCACGCCCACGGCGTGGACGCCTATCGCCACAAGCGGGCGAAACTCGAGGAACACTGCCGCGCCGTTTCACGCGATCCACAGGCGATTGCGCGGTCGTTGATGACCGGCGTCCTGATCGCGAGCGATCCGGCCGGCGTGGCGGAGCGCGGGCGATGGTTCAAGGCCTTCCTGCCGTCCCTGGCCGCGGCCTCCGCCGTCGAGGTGGCGGCGGTCCTGCGCGAGCGCGGCTGGTTGGTGGGCACCCCGGAGGTGGTGGCCGGGCAGCTGCGCGAGTGGGAATCCGCCGGCGTCCAGCGCGTGATGCTCCAGTACTTCGACCTGGATGACATGGATGGCATCGGGCTGCTGGGCCAGCTGGCGCGCTCAGTACCATAAGGACGTGCACCGGCGCCTTGCCGCCGCGGCCGTCACGGGCGCGGCCCTCATGCTCGGAAGTTGCGGGACGTCGACGGGTCCACCGCCGCAGCCGACTCCCAGCCTGCAAGCGGTGATCGTCTCCAGCGAGGTCCTGGTAGGGCAGCACCAGCGTTTGCCGATCGGCATCCTGGATCACAACACGCCGGTCACCGACGCCACCGTGCACGTGCGGGTCTTCTACCTGGGCAACGGCGGGGCGACGCAGAAGGGTGAATTCGACGCCCCCTTCAAGGGCGGCGGCCTGAACGGAGCCGGCGTGTACGTCGCCGATCCAACCTTCGACGTGGCGGGCGCCTGGCGCGTGGACGTCACCGCCCTTCGCCCAGACGGCGAGCACGGCGTGACCAGCGTGCCGTTCACCGTGGTGGCCAGCGCCGTGGTGCCGGCGCCGGGGCAGCCCGCGCCGCGGACGCACAACCAGACGGCAGCCGACGTGCCGGACGTCTCCTACATCGACTCCGGGACTCCCCCGGACGACATGCACCAGATCTCGATCGCGGACGCGATCGCCCAGCACCGGCCGACGCTGGTGATCTTCGCGTCGCCGGCATTCTGCACCAGCCGCATCTGCGGGCCGGAGGTCGACGTCGTCAAGTCGCTCGAGCCCGACTATCAAGGCAAGCTGACCTTCATCCACGTCGAGGTCTACGCGAACATCAAGCCGGACCCGGCCAAGCGGACGCTCGCCCAGCCGGTCATCGACTGGCGGCTGCAGAGCGAGCCCTGGGTCTTCCTGATCGAC
>DASQGL010000010.1:0-33289 GCA_035632635.1 Candidatus Limnocylindrales bacterium | reverse complement strand
GGCGGCCCGACGGACTACGAGGCTGCGCCCCGCGCCTGCCGCGGCACGTTCGCCGTGCGGGTGGCCCGTACCCCGATCGCCAACGCCACCCCCAGCAGCGTGAGCACGGCGCACGCCAGCCAGGTGGCCGGCTCGGGAAGCCTCACCCGCCAGACGGCGTCGAGCGACCACGCGCCGGGACCGGTCAGGCTCAGGCCGAGCACACCGGCGGCGATCAGGAAGGGGAGCTCCATCCCGCCTTTCGCGTTGAAGAACCCCTTGCGCAGATGCACGAGGAGGATGGCGGTCAGCATGCCGCCGATCACGAGGAAGTTCCCGATCGGCGAGAGCAGCCCGAGGGCCACCAGGAGTCCACCGCCGAACTCGGCGAGCGCCGCGACCCAGGACCATTTCGAGGCCGGGACGAGTCCCAGCTGCTCGAGCATGCCGCCGAACCGCTCGATCCCCGGGCCGCCGAACCAACCGAACAGCTTCTGGGCGCCGTGGGCCGCGACCGTCAGGCCGAAGATGACGCGGAGCACGAGCAGACCGGCCGCCAGGGTGGCGTCCACGTCAGGCCCCCGTGCCCTGGCCGTGGCTCAGCTCATCCAGCATGCCGTGCAGGTGCGCCGCGGCGGCTTCGATGTCCGCGTATTTGCGTTGCCCGGCGCGCGACTCCGCGGCCAGCACGCCACACCGGTGCACCTTGCGAAAGTCGCCGTAGGGGAACTTGTAGTGGGCCTTGACCTCCGGCTTCTCCCGCTCGTCGACGCCCAGGTACCACGTGCCGTATTCGGCCATGCCATGGGACGCGATATAGTCGTTTTCCTGCGCTGCCGACGGTTGATGCTCACTCCAGGCATCGCGTTCGTCGAGCACCACCTCGCGGCGCGCCAACAGCCGCCGGGCGTGCTCATAGGCCGTCTTGTTGAGCTTGATGGTTGCGATCCGGGTTGCCATGCTGCACAACCTCCTTGCCTCCACGGTGCGAGGCGGCCGGCCCCACGGTCAATCATCACATGTGATGACCGGCAGCCGGTCGACGGCGGGTCGCCTGCGGGGCGCCGCTCAGACCGCGGCGCGCGTCTCCAGGACGGGAACGGGCGCGAGCGCCGGCCGGCGAGGATGCGCGAGACGGTCGACGATCTGGCCGGCCAAGACCACGCATGCCCCCAGCAGCAGCACGCTCCAGTAGTTGATGGCGCGGTCCAGCAGGGCGACGAACAGCGCGGCGGTGGCGCTGAAGCCGAAATACATGAGGACCGCGATGATGCCGCCCTCGACCAGGGCCACGCCGCCCGGCAGTCCGGGCGCGCCGGTCAGCGCCGATCCCACGAGCGCGACCAGCGAGACCTGGGTCAAGGACAGCGCCGGCAGCGGGAGGGCGTGGAGCACGAGGTAGAGGCGAGCCGACTCGAAGAGCCAGAGCGCGGCGGTCGTTCCCACCAGCAGCGGGAGATTGCCGGGGGCGTCCTGGAAGCCGGCCCGAAAGCGGGCGACCGGCCCGCGGACCCGCTGCGGCAGGCGGCCCATGACGCTCCACCCGAGGTGACGGCTGGCGAGCAGCGCCCCCAGGATCGAGGACGCCAGCACGGCGATCGCGATGAAGATCCCGAGGAAGGGCGGGGGCGGGCTGCCCCGGAACAGGAGGACGGCGAACCCGTCGATGAGCAGGAGCAGGACGGCGAAGTCGACCAGCCGCTCGACCGCGATCGTGCCCAGCGTCCGGGAGACGGAGATCGGGTAGGCGCGCCCGATCGCCTGGGCGCGATACAGGTCGCCGGTCTTGGCCGGGATCAGGCCGTTGATCAGCCATCCGGTCATGATGGCCTTCCAGTCGGTGGCGAGCGCCGTCCGCTGGCCGGCGTTCCGGAGCAGCATCCGAAAGCGGCCCGCTCGGAGCACGGAGGCCAGGTAGAAGACCAGGAGCGCCGCGCCGTAGCTCACCAGGTTGACCCGTGTGAACAGCCGCCCCATCTGACCGGGGTCGAGGTGCGCATGCGTCATCGCGTAGGCGAATCCCAGGAGCGCGAGGCCGGGCCAGACCCAGGGGCGAAGCCGCCTCCAGGCTTCCAGCGGGCGCCGCCACCGCGCCGTCATCCTCATATTGTTGGCCGCCGCGCATGAGATCCCCCTGAGGGAATCCGAAGAATGCGCTAAGGCGGGCACCCAATCCGTATCCTGCTCTGTCATGAGGAGCGGGACCGCGTGGCCATCTCCCTGACGCTCGACGAGGTCCGCGAGCGGGCGAGGCGCGCGCCCATGGTCCCGGTCTTCCGCGACATGCTCTCCGACGCGCTGACGCCGGTCACCGCCTACGCGGCCCTGGCGCGCGACGGCCGCGCCTACCTGCTGGAGAGCGTCGAGGGGGGCGAGCGGTTGGGGCGCTACTCCTTCGTCGGGGCGGATCCGATGGCGGTCGTCACGGTGGGGGGCGGTCGGGCGCGGGTCCAGGACGGCCGGGGGGAGCGGGAGCTGCCCGGGCCGGATCCGCTGGCCGCGCTGCAGACCTATCTCGGCAGCCTGCGGGCCGAGCCGGCCGAGGGGTTGCCCGAGGGGTTCTGCGGCGGCGCGGTCGGCTACCTCGGCTACGAAGCGGCCCGCTATCTCGAGCGCCTGCCCCTGCCGGAGGCCGACCCGCTGCAGCTGCCGGACGCGATCTTCCTGGTCAGCGACACGCTCGCCTGCTTCGATCACGTCCGCCACCGCCTCAAGCTGGTGACCCACGTCCACGCGCAGGAGGGACCGATCGAGCACTGCTACGCCGAGGCGCTGGCCCGGATCGACGCCCTCGAACGTCGCCTGAGCCAGCCGGTCCAGCTGCCGGCGCTGGCGCCGGTGGACGCGGTCTCCGGCGTCGACCCGCAGGGGCGGCTCTCAAAGGCCGAGTTCTTCGAGGCGGTGGAGAAGGCCAGGGAATACATCCTGGCCGGCGACGTCTACCAGGTCCAGCTGGCGCAGCGCTTCACCGAACCCCTGCGCGCCAGGCCCTTCGACGTGTACCGGCTGCTCCGCGCGTTGAATCCCTCCCCGTACATGTACTTCCTCGAGCTGCCCGGGGTCACCGTGATCGGGACCTCGCCGGAGATCCTGGTGACCGTGCACGGCCGCCAGCTGCGCTACCGGCCGATCGCGGGCACGCGCCGGCGCGGACGCGACCCCGCCGCCGATCAGCGCATGGAGGAGGAGCTCAAGGGCAGCGAAAAGGAGCGAGCCGAGCACGTGATGCTCGTGGACCTCGGACGCAACGACCTCGGACGGGTCTGCGAGACGGGCAGCGTGAAGGTCACCGAGCTGATGACGGTGGAGCGGTATTCGCACGTCATGCACCTGGTCTCCAACATCACCGGGACCCTCCGACCCGACTGCACCGCCATGGATGCGCTGCGCGCGTGTTTCCCGGCGGGCACCGTGACCGGCGCGCCCAAGATCCGGGCGATGGAGATCATCGCCGGCCTGGAGGCGGAGCGGCGGGGCGTGTACGCGGGCGCGATCGGCTACCTGAGCTTCACCGGGGACCTGGACACCTGCATCGCGATCCGGACCATGGTGGTCAAGGATGGGCTCGCCACCGTCCAGGCGGCCGCCGGGATCGTGGCCGACTCGATTCCAGCGGAGGAGTACCTGGAGACCCGGAACAAGGCGTCCGCGCTGCTCCAGGCGCTCGCCCGGGCCGATCAGCCATGAGCCGGTTGGAAGCCGTCCTGGTGATCGACAACTACGATTCGTTCACCTACAACCTGGTCCAGTACCTCGGCGAGCTGGGCGAGCACACCGTGGTCCGCCGGAACGACGAGATCACGCTTCCAGAGATCGCCGAGCTCGAGCCGCTCGCCGCCGTCCTGTCGCCGGGACCGAAGACCCCACGTGAGGCCGGCATCTGCAACGACGTCTTGCGCGAGCTCGGCCCGACGCTCCCGACCCTCGGCGTCTGCCTCGGTCATCAGTGCCTCGGCTACGCGTTTGGGGGCGAGGTCGGGCGGGCGACCCAGGTCATGCACGGCAAGGTCTCGGATGTCTACCACGAGGGGAAGTCGATCTTTCGCGGCATTGCGAGCCCGTTTCGGGCGACGCGCTACCACTCGCTCGTGGTCGGGCGCGACCGCCTGCCGGCGGAGCTGGAGGTCACGGCCTGGACGCAGGACGGCACGGTGATGGGCCTTCGCCACCGGCGCCATCCGCTGGCCGGCGTGCAGTTCCACCCGGAGGCGATCCTGACGCAGTACGGCCACGAGCTGCTCGAGAACTTCCTTCACGACGCGCGCGCCTGGCAGCGGGCGCACCGGCGATAGCGAGGGCGCGGCCGAGCTCGATCGTCCCCTGGAGCAGCGCCCTCCCGATGATCGCGCCCTCCGCGCCCGCGTCCCGAATTCGCTCCAGGTCGGCATAGCTCGCGACGCCGCCCGCCACGAGGACCGGGACGCCGAGGGGGAGCAGGGCGGCCAGCCCGCTGAGGTCGACGCCTAAAAGCGTGCCGTCGCGCGTCGTGTCGGTGTGGATGAAGCGCGCGGCGCCCGCCGCGCTCAGCTGCCGCGCGAGGGTCACAAGCTCGAGCGCGGACCGGGTCCGCCACCCCTCGGTCAGGACCTGGCGGTCGCGCGTGTCGAGGCTGAAGACCAGCCGGGATCCGAACCGGCTGGTCCAGCGTTCCAGGTCGTTGCGGGAGTCGACCGCGGCCGAGCCGACGATGACGCGGGCGACCCCGGCGTCGAGGGCGGCCTGGACCAGGTCGGGGTCGCGCGCTCCGCCACCGGCCTGGACCGGGACCGAGACGGCGGCGGCGATCCGCGCGATCTGCTCCAGGTTGCGCCACCCCCCGGCCTTCGCGCCGTCGAGGTCCACGACATGGAGCCAGGGGGCGCCGGCCGCCGCGCACCGGCGGGCGATCTCGACCGGATCGTCGCCGAACCCGGTCACCCGGTCGAAGTCGCCCTGCTCGAGGCGAACGGCGCGACCCTGGAGCAGATCGATCGCGGGCAGGATCAGCACGGGAGGCCGGTCCGGTCTTTCATCGTGTTAGCATGCTAACATGCCAAAAAGCAGCCGCCGCGCCCCGGCCCCGCGCGCCTCGCGGGCCGCCTCGCCTCCGCCGTCCGAGGCCTGGCTGACCCCGTCCACGATCGACCTCTTCCAGACGATCGTGGGGCTCAAGTCGCTCGAGGAGGCGGAGCGCTTCTTCCGCGACCTCTGCACCATCCCCGAGCTGCAAACGCTGGCGCACCGCTGGGAGGTGGCCAAGCTGCTCGACCAGGGCGTGCCCTACGTCGAGATCGCCGAGCGGACCGGCGCCAGCACGGCCACCATCACCCGCATCAACACCTGGCGCCGCTACGGGACGGGCGGCTACCGGCTCCTGCTCGACCGGCGCAAGGCCCATCCCCGATGAGCGCCCGCGCCAACCTGGTCGACGGGCGCCTGCGCCTGGCGGTCCCGAACAAGGGCCGCCTGGCGGAGCCGGCCGTCACGCTCCTGCGCGAAGCCGGCTATCGCTTCGAGGCCGATGACCGGCGCCTGTTCGCCCCCTGCGAGAACTTTCCCCTCGACCTGCTCTTCGTCCGGGCCGAGGACATCCCCGAGTACACGGGGGACGGCGTCGTCGACCTGGGCATCACCGGGTCGAACCTGGTCGCCGAGCGGTCGGCCGAGGTCGACCGGTGCATGCTGCTGGGCTTCGGCCATTGCACCCTGCAGGTCGCGGTTCCCGACGACCGGCCCTTCCACCAGGTCGCCGACCTGCACGGACGCCCGGTGGCCACCTCCCATCCTCGAACCACCGCTCGATTCTTCGCGGAGCGCCAGGTGCCGGTCGAGCTGATCGAGATCAGCGGGGCGGTGGAGATCACGCCGCTCCTGGGCGTGGCGGATGCCATCGTGGACCTCGTCTCCACCGGGAGCACGCTGGCGGTCAACGGGCTGCGGCCGATCGAGACGATCGCGACCTCCGAGGCGGAGCTGATCAGCCATCCGCAGCTGAACCCGGAGAAGGCCGGCCGCAAGCGGCAGCTCGAGACCATGGTGGCCAGCGTGATCGCGGCCCGGCGCAAGAAGTACGTGATGATGAACGCGCCCGCGGACGCGCTCCACCTGATCAAGCAGGTCATCCCGGGGCTCGAGTCGCCGACCGTGCTGCCGCTGGCCGATCCGGGGATGATCGCCGTGCACGCGGTCGTGGATGCGGACACGGTCTGGGCGCTGCTCGGCCCCTTGAAGGCGGTGGGCGCGAGCTCCATCCTGGTGATGCCGATCGAGAAGCTGATCCCGTGACCACGGACGAGCGCTCCGCCCACCGGACCCGGCGCACCAAGGAGACCGAGGTGTCCGTGCGGCTGCGGCTGGACGGGTCCGGGACCGGCGACGTCGCGACCGGCGTCCCGTTCCTCGACCACCTGCTGCGCGCGCTGGCGATGCACGCGCGCTTCGACCTGGAGGTGAAGGCCCGCGGCGACCTCGAGGTGGACGCGCATCACACCGTCGAAGACGTCGCGATCGTGCTGGGGGAGACGCTCGCCGAGGCGCTCGGCGATCGGGCCGGGATCGCGCGTTTCGGCCACGCCAGCGTGCCCCTCGACGAGAGCCTGGCGACGGTCGCCCTGGACTGCGGCGGCCGGAGCTATGCGCGGATCGAGCTCCCGCTGCAGGGCCCGACCATCGGCTCGCTGCCGGCGACGCTGGTGCCGCACTTCCTGGAGACGTTCGCCGGCAGCGGCGGGATGACGCTGCACCTGACGGCGTCCGGACGCGACGACCATCACCTCGCCGAGGCCGCCTTCAAAGCGCTGGCGCGCGCGCTGCGTCAGGGGTGCGCGATCGATCCGACCCTGCGGGGGCGAAGCGCCAGCACCAAGTGATCGCGCTCATCGACTACGGCGCCGGCAACCTGCGCAGCGTGGAGAACGCGCTCGCCCGCCTGGGCGCGGACTGCGCCATCACGGCGGAGCCGGCGGAGGTCGTGGCGGCGACGGCCATCGTCTTTCCCGGCGTCGGGGCGGCCGGGCCGGCGATGGCGGCGCTGCGTGACCGGGGCCTCGATCGGGCCGTCACCGGCGCCATCCGTCGGGGCGTGCCCTTCCTCGGGATCTGCCTCGGCATGCAGCTCCTCTTCGAATCGAGCGCCGAGGATGGCGCGTCCGGCCTCGGCGTCCTTCCCGGGACGGTCGAGCGCCTGCAGACGGACGCGAAGCTGCCGCACGTGGGCTGGAACACGGTGGAACGGGTTCGCCCGCATCCCGTCCTGGACGGCATGGAGGGCGAGGCCTTCTACTTCGTGCACTCCTACGTCGTGGTGCCGGCCGACGCCGACGTGCCGGCCGCCGAGACCGCCCACGGCGCCCGCTTCGTCAGCGCGATCGCCCGCGACCGGCTGGTCGGCGTGCAGTTCCATCCGGAGCGAAGCGGCCGGGCCGGCCTGCGACTGTTGGCCAACTTCGTGCGATTCACGGCCGGGGAGCGGGGATCGGCGCTGCGCACCCCTCCCTCCCGACCCCTCTCCGTCGAGGGGGCAGGGACGTAACCGATGCTGCTCAAGCGGATCATCCCCTGCCTCGACGTCGCGGGCGGCCGCGTGGTCAAGGGCACGCACTTCGTCCAGCTTCGCGATCAGGGTGACCCGCTCGTCCTGGCGCGACGCTATTCGGACGACGGCGCGGACGAGCTGGCCTTCCTCGACATCGAGGCGACGCCGGACGGCCGCGGGACGCTCATCGAGCTCGTGGAACGGACCGCCCGGGAGGTCTTCATCCCGCTGACCGTCGGCGGCGGGGTCCGCGGCATCGACGAGATCCGCAGCCTGCTCCGGGCGGGCGCCGACAAGGTCTCGATCCAGACCGCGGCGGTGGAGCGGCCCGAGCTGATCACCGAGGGCGCGCGGGCGTTCGGCTCGCAGTGCATCGTGGTGGCCATCGATGCCAAGCGCAGCGCGTCCGGCTCCTGGCGCGTGTGCACGCAGGGCGGCCGCCGGCCCACCGAGCTCGACCCGATCGCGTGGGCACGGGAGTCGGAGCGGCGCGGCGCGGGCGAGATCCTCCTGACCAGCATCGACGCCGACGGCACGCGCGCGGGCTACGACCTGGAGCTGACCCGGCGGGTGGTCGACGCGGTGGGAATCCCGGTGATCGCCTCGGGGGGCGCCGGCCATCCGCGCGACCTGGCGGCGGTGCTGCTGCAGGGAGGCGCCGATGCCGCGCTGGCGGCCTCCATCTTCCACAGCGGCGCCTTCCCGGTGCCGGAGACGAAACGCTACCTGTCGGAGCAGGGCATTCCGGTCCGCCGATGAACGCGCCCGACCCCACCACCCTGACCTTCGACGAGCGCGGGCTGATCGTGACCGTCGCCCAGGATGCGGCGAGCGGCACGGTGCTGATGGTGGCCTACATGAACCGCGCCGCGCTCGATCGCACGGTCGCGTCGGGGGAGGCCCACTTCTGGAGCCGCCGGCGCGACGCACTCTGGCGCAAGGGGGAGACCTCCGGCAACGTCCTGCACGTGGAGCGGATCCAGGCCGACTGCGACGGCGATGCGCTGCTGCTCTCCGTCCATCCGTCGGGGCCTGCCTGCCATACGGGACGGCGGGCCTGCTTTGCGGAGCCCGCCACGGTCCTGGACGGCCTCGACCTCACGCTGCGCGAGCGAAAGGCGACCCGGCCGTCCGGCTCCTACACCGCCGGGCTCTTCGCGCAGGGTCGCGAGGCCATCCTGCGCAAGGTGGGGGAGGAGGCCGTCGAGGTCCTGCTGGCGGGCGTTGCCGAGAGCGATGACGCGCTGGTCGGCGAGGTGGCCGACCTCTGGTTCCACAGCCTCGTCCTGCTGGCCGATCGGGATCTTGGGCCGGCGGACGTGCTGCGGGTGCTGGCCGGGCGGCGCCGGGGAGCAAAACCGCCGGCCTGAGCGGGCGCCGAATCGTCCAAATCGCACAGCCGGTTTCGTGCCAATGATCCGTAGTCCCGGCGGTCGCGTCCGCCTAGGGTAGACGGAACGATTTTGAAGGGGCGAAGCGCGGGTCTGTACGATGCTCGGTTCGAGCACGACGCCTGCGGCATCGGCTTCGTGGCCGACGCCGCCGGTCGATCGAGCCGGGCGATCGTGGAGGCCGCGCTCGATGCGCTCTACCGGGTCCGCCACCGCGGCGCGGTCGCCGCCGATCACCGGTCGGGCGACGGCGCCGGCCTGCTCCTGCCGCTGCCGCGACGGTTCTTCGCCGATGGCGCGGCGCGGATGGGCATCGCCGGTGTGGGAGGCCGCGCGATCGGCGTCGCGATGCTGTTCGCGTCGAATGCGCCGGGGGAGGCGGGCGACCGCGAACGGCGCGATGCGCGCCGGCTGGTCGAGGACGCCTGCCGCGCCGAAGGGCTCGACCTGCTCGCCTGGCGCGAGGTCCCGGTCGATAGCGGCGCCTTGGGGGAGGGCGCGCGATCGTCCGCGCCCCGCATCGAGCAGGCGCTGGTCACGTCGGCCGCGCCGGCAGGCGCAGAAGAGGAGGAACGCCGATGCTTCCGGGCACGCAAGCGTGCCGAGGCCGCGGCGCGCGATCGTGGGATCCCGCTCTACCTGGCGTCGATGTCCTTCAAGACGGTGACCTACAAGGCGATGTGCGCGGCCGACCAGCTGGCCGCCTTCTACGCCGATCTGCGCGACCCCGAGTTCACCGCGCCCTTCGCGATCTTCCATCAGCGCTACAGCACGAACACCGCGCCCTCCTGGGAGCGCGCCCAGCCGTTCCGCTTCCTCTGCCACAACGGCGAGATCAACACGATCCAGGGCAACCTCAACTGGATGCGAGCCCGGGAGGGCCGCCTGGGGGCGGAGGGGCTCGCGCCGGAGGCCCTGCTCCGGCCGGTCATCGACGAGCGCGGTTCGGACTCGGCCATGCTGGACAACGCCCTCGAGCTGCTGGTGCGCGGCGGCCGCGATGTCCGGCATGCGCTGGCCATGCTCGTCCCGGAAGCCTGGGAGGGCTTCGACGTCGATCCCGCGGTGCGCGACTTCTATCGCTACCACGCCTGCCTGATGGAACCGTGGGATGGACCTGCGGGCCTGATCTTCACCGATGGCGATCGGGTGGGGGCCGCGCTGGACCGCAACGGTCTGCGTCCGCTGCGCGTGGCGGTCTGCGAAGACGGGCTGATCGCCTGCGCCTCCGAGGCGGGCGCGGTCGACCTGCGCGGGCACGGACCGGTCCGCCGGGGCAAGCTCGGGCCGGGGCAGATGCTCTGTGTCGACCCGGCGCGGGGCGGGCTGGAAGAGAACGCGGCCATCAAGTCGCGGCTCGCGTCGCAGCAGGCCTACGGGCGCTGGCTGGACGCGCACCTGATCCCCGGCGACGCCGGCGAGCCGAGCCCCGACGTCCCGGAGGACCTGCTCGCGCGCCAGGTCGCCTTCGGCTACACCAAGGAGGAGTTCACCTTCGTCCTGCGGCCGATGGCCACCCAGGGCAAGGAGCCGATCCTCTCCATGGGTGACGACACGCCGCCCGCCGTCCTCGCGCAGCGTCCGAGGCTGCTCTACAACTACTTCAAGCAGCGCTTCGCCCAGGTGACGAATCCCGCGATCGACCACCTGCGGGAGCGCCCGGTGATGTCGCTGCGCACGTCTCTCGGGCCGGTGGCCCCCCTGCTGACCGAGCGTCCGGAGGCGGCGCGCCTGCTGGAGCTCGACACGTTCATCCTCTTTCCGTCCGGGCTGGAGACGTTGCGCGGTCCAGGGCAACCGTTCAGGTCGGTGACGCTGCAGGCGACCTTCGCGGTGTCGGAGGGCCGGGGTGGATTGAAGGCCGCGTGCCAGCGCCTCGCCCGCCAGGCGGAGGACGCCGTCCGCGCCGGCATCTCGATGCTCCTGATCTCGGATACCCAGATCGGCCCCGATCGCGCCCCGGTGCCCATGCTGCTCGCCACCGGCGCCGTCCATCACCATCTCGTCAGGACGGGGCTCCGCGGGCTGGCGACGATCGTGGCGGAGACGGACGAGGCTCGCGAGGTGCACCACCTTGCCTGCCTGCTCGGCTTCGGGGCGGAAGCGATCTGCCCGCGGCTGGGCATCCAATCGATCGCGTCGATCGCCGGAGCCGGCCGGATCAAGGGCGACGCGCCGGACGCGCTCACGGCCCAGCGGCACTACGTCCACGCCATCGAGGACGGCACCCTCAAGGTGCTGGCGAAGATGGGCATCTCCACGCTCGACAGCTACCGGGGGGCGCAGATCTTCGAAGTCATCGGCCTGGCGGCGGAAGTCATCGACCGGTGCTTTCCCGGGACGCCCTCGCCGGTCGGGGGCGCGACCTTCGACGACCTGGGCGAGGAGGTGCTGGCCCGCCACGCCGCCGGGTTTGCGGCGGCGCCGCAGCTGGAGAGCCCCGGATTCTTCAAACACCACAAGACGGGGAGCGAATACCACGCGACCAACCCGGAGGTGGTCACGGCCCTGCAGGCGTCGGTCCTGACCCGCGAGCTGCAGGCTGCCCATGCGCTGCAGCGGGCCGCCGGCGCCGGGCCGAACGCCCACGGCTACACGCTCTACGAGCGCTTTGCCCGCCTCGTCAACGAGCGGCCGGCGACCCAGCCGCGAGACCTGCTCGAGATGGTCCCGGCCGGCCAACCGGTCGCGCTCGACGAGGTCGAACCGATCACCGCCATCGTCCGTCGCTTCTCCACCGGGGCGATGTCGCACGGCTCGATCGGCGCCGAGGCGCACGAGACGCTCGCCATCGCGATGAACCGCCTGGGCGGAAAGAGCAACACCGGCGAAGGCGGCGAGGACCCGGCCCGCTTCCGCACCCGGGGCCAGGACGTGGATCGAAACTCGCGCATCAAGCAGGTCGCCTCGGGACGGTTCGGGGTGACGCCGGAGTACTGCGTCTTCGCCGACGAGCTGCAGATCAAGATCGCCCAGGGCTCGAAGCCGGGCGAGGGCGGCCAGCTTCCCGGTCACAAGGCGACCGAGGAGATCGCCCGCCTGCGCCACACGCAGCCGGGGATCGCGCTGATCTCGCCGCCGCCCCATCACGACATCTATTCGATCGAAGATCTGGCCCAGCTGATCTTCGACCTCAAGCAGGTCAGTCCGCTGGCGGAGGTCTCGGTCAAGCTGGTCGCCGAGGCCGGCGTGGGCACGATCGCGGCCGGCGTGGCCAAGGGCCTGGCCGACATCGTCCACATCGCGGGGGCGGACGGCGGGACCGGCGCCAGCCCGCTGTCCTCGATCAAGAACGCGGGCATGCCCTGGGAGATCGGGCTGGCCGAGACCCAGCAGACGCTGGCCCGCAACGGGTTGCGCTCACGCCTTCGGTTGCGGGTCGACGGCGGGATCAAGTCGGGACGGGACGTGGTGGTCGCGGCGCTCCTGGGCGCGGACGAGGTCAGCTTCGGCACGGCGGCGCTGCTCGCGGAAGGCTGCATCATGGTGCGGACCTGTCACCTCGACACCTGCCCGGCCGGGATCGCCACCCAGCGGCCCGAGCTGCGCGCCAAGTTCGCCGGCACGCCGGAGATGGTGGCCGCCTACCTGACCCATGTCGCCGAGGAGGTCCGGCGCATCCTGGCGAGCCTGGGGCTGCGCAGCCTGGATGACGCCGTCGGCCGCGTCGACCTGCTCCGGCAGCGGCGCACCCCGGATCCCCGCGCCGGCCGGCTGGATCTCTCGCCGCTGCTTCACGATGAGGGTGGGGACGCCCGGCGATTCATGCGCGCCCTTCCCCTGCAGCGTCCGGTTTCGTCCCTCGGCGACCGGGTCTGCCTCGACGCGCTCGATCCCGTCCGCCAGGGCGAGACGGTGCACCTGAGCTACGCGATCGAGAATGCGGACCGGTCGGTGGGAGCCCGCCTGGGCGGGTTGCTGGCCCTCGAGTTCGGCGCGGCGCCCCCGCCCGGGCGGGTGACGGTCCACTTCCGCGGCGCGGCCGGCCAGAGCTTCGGCGCGTTTCTGACCGATGGCGTCACCTTCGTCCTCACCGGCGAGGCGAACGACTACGTCGGCAAGGGGATGGCCGGCGGGCGGATCGCCATCCGGCCGCCCGAGGACGACGCGGGGGATCCGCACCTGATCGGCAACACGGTCCTCTACGGTGCGACCGGCGGCGAACTCTTCTGCGCCGGCCGGGCCGGCGAGCGCTTTGCCGTGCGCAACAGCGGCGCGGTCGCGGTCATCGAGGGCGTCGGGGAGCACGCGGCCGAGTACATGACCGGCGGGAGCGTCGTCGTGCTCGGTCCGGTCGGCCACAACCTGGGCGCCGGGATGACCGGCGGGGAGGTCTTCGTCTACGACCCGGGGATCCGGGTCCCCGCGATGGTCAACGCGGAGCTGGTCGACGTCCACCGGCTGTCCGGCGAGCACCAGCTGCTGGCCGAGCAGGGGATCCGCCTACACGGCTTGATCGCGGAGCACGCGCGGGTGACCGGGTCCGCCCTGGCCCGGTCCATCCTCGAGGACTGGACGCGCGCCCTGCATCACTTCTGGCGGGTGGCGCCGAAAGCCGACGTCGCGCGCATCGAGAGCCAGCACGAAGGGACGCTGGCCGCCCGCGCCTGAACGCCGGGCGCGGTCAGCGCGTGACCTGGACCACGCAGAAGACGTTGCCCTCGGGATCCGCCAGGTCGACGAAGTCCTCGCCGGGCTCCGGCTCGCGGGGGTAGCGGGTCGCCCCCAGGGCGAGCAGCCGTTGCACCTCGCCCTGCTGGTCGGTCGTGTAGAGGTCGAAATGCAGGCGGTTCTTGCCCACCCGCCTCTCGGGAACCTTCTGCAAGGACACGTTGACGTCGCGGCCTTCGGGGTCCCGCAGGATCGCCCAATCGTCCTCGATCGGCCCTCGGGTGACGTAGTGGAGCGCCTCGCGCCAGAAGGCCAGCATGGTCGGGAAGTCGTTGCAGTCGATCACGACCGAGCCGACCCTGACGGCCGTGCCGTCGCGAGGCCGAGCCTCCTCCACGGGGCTATCGTATCGAGGATCAGCCTGCGGCGCGCTGCGCTCCCTCGACGACGGCCGTGGACGCGGTCCAGAGGTCCCGCACAGGCCGGGCCGCATGCCCCTTTGGCGACCGCCGGCACCGGACGAGCATGAGGGCGTCACACAAGAGAGGTGAATTCACATGTTCGAGCACATTCTGCTGGCGGTCGACGGACAGGAGCACGCCACCTACACGCTTCCCAAGACGGTCGAGATCGCGAAGAAGTTCAACAGCGACGTCGTCGTGATTCACGTTCGCGAGCGCGACCTGGGCCGGGCGGGCGCCTTCGCCATGGAGAGCAATGAGGATGCCGCCGCGGTCGTGACCGGGACCGTGAAGGCCCTCGAGACGGCCGGCGTTCCCGCCAGGGGCGACCTCGAGTTCGCCGTCGCCGGGCACGCGGCCAGGCGGATCGTCGAGGCGGCCGAGCAACACGGCTCGGATCTGATCGTGATGGGCTCGCGGGGCCTGTCCGATTTCGGCGGCCTGTTCCTGGGCAGCGTCACCCATACGGTCGAGCGCCTCGCGCACGTCCCGGTGCTGGTGATTCGCGCTCCCCAGGAGAGCCGGCCGGCCGAGGCGGCCATCCCCGCCGCGGCGCAGACGCTGACCTGAGAGCGGTCCTGGCGATCGGACATTAGGCCGCTAACAAAACCCATAGCTCCCGCTTGACAGTCTGGACTGTCCGTGACATCTTGGTAACGGACCGAAGAAAGCGGATTCCAGGGCAAGGCAGGGAAAGCAGGCGTGGTGGGGGGCTCCGTTCGGCGCCGGCGGCGCGATCTCCGCCCGCTCCTGATTCACGCGGCGGGCTGGGTGCTGGGCGTCCTGCTCCTGGGCTGGCTGCTGCTGGCCGCCTTCTTCGGGCTGGTGAGCACGTGAGGCGGCGCTCCCCCCGGCGGGCCAACTTCCGGGCCGCCCAGCGCTGGCGGCGGCGCAGCCGAAGCGGCTTGCGGCGGATCCTGCTGGTCGCCGTCCTGAGCGTCCTGATGCTCCCGCTCCTGACCCTGCCGGCCTTCGCGGCGACCACGGTCGGCGTGCTGCCGTCGGTGGACGGGCTGTCCACCAGCGAGCTCAACCAGGACATGCTCATCTACGACCGCAACGGCACCCTGCTGGCGGACATCGGGGACCAGGGCGATCACCGGATCGTGGTGCCGCTCGCCTACATCTCGCCCTGGCTGGTGAAGGCGACGATCGCGGTCGAGGACCATTCCTTCTACCAGAACGACGGCGTCGACTTCCTCGGGACGTTGCGGGCCGCGCTCGCCGACACCACCCACCGGGGCATCACCCAGGGCGGCAGCACGATCAGCCAGCAGCTCGTCAAGCAGGTGTTCATCGGCCCGAACCCGGCGCCCACCATCCAGCGGAAGGTGCGTGAGGCGCTGCTGGCGCTCGAGCTGAACCGCCACTACAGCAAGCACGACATCCTCGAGATGTACCTCAACACGATCTACTACGGGAGCCAGACCTACGGCGTCGAGTCGGCCGCCCGCAGCTACTTCCGGACCAACGCGCACGACCTGACTCTGGCCCAGGCGAGCCTGCTCGCCGGACTGCCCCAGGCGCCCACCGCCTACAACCCGCTGCTCCACCTGGACAGGGCGAAGGTGCGTCAGAAGGAGGTCCTGCAGGCGATGGTCACCCAGCGCGTGATCACCCAGAAGCAGGCGGACGCGGCGTTCGCCGAGAAGGTCGACATCTATCCGCCGGCCAACCGCTACCAGGCGCCCTACTTCGTCGACTACGTGCTCCAGGCGCTGAGCAGCCAGTTCCACATCACCCCGTCGCAGCACAAGGGCTACCGGATCACGACCAGCCTCGACCTGAACCTGCAGCACCTCGCGGAGCAGGTCGTGCACGACCAGGTCGCCGCCAAGGGCGCCTACTACAACTTCCACGACGCCGCGCTGGTCAGCATGGATCCGAAGACGGGGGAGATCGTGGCCATGGTCGGCGGCTACGATTACAACGCGCCCGCCGGGCAGATCAACATGGCGAACTCGCCCCGGCAGCCGGGCTCCAGCTTCAAGATCTTCACCTACACCGCGGCCATCGAGAGCCGGCAGGTGAACATGATCAGCCCGATCCTCGACGAGCCGCTGACCTTCCCGGTCTTCGGCGGGAACGACGGCTATGCGCCGTACGCGCCGCAGAACTACGACGGGCGATATCACGGCACCCTGCCGCTCAAGGTCGCGATGGGCAACTCGCTGAACATCCCGGCGCTCAAGACCGAGCTGCGGATCGGGATCCCCTCGGTGCTGAGCGCGGCCCGCCGGATGGGCGTGACCCACCTGACCAAGCCGGACGACCAGTACGGCATGAGCCTGACGCTCGGGGCGAGCGAGGTGACGCCGGTCGACATGGTGACCGGGGCCTCGACGCTGGCGACCCTCGGCGTGCGCCACATGCCGGCGCCGGTGCTCGCGATCCGGGACGGGCTCGGTCGTCCCGTCTTCACCTACGACCCGGCGACGAACGCCTACCAGGCGGTCAGCCCGCAGGTCGCCTACATCATGGGCGCGATCATGTCGGACGACCGCAACCGGTGCATGGAGTTCGGCTGCCACGGCGACCTGACCCTGCCCGGCCGGCACGTGGCGGCCAAGACCGGGACGACCCAGTCGTTCCACGACAACTGGACGGTCGGCTACACGCCGACGCTGGCCACCGCGGTCTGGGTCGGGAACCCCGACAACGCGGCCCTGAACCACAACTCGACCGGGATCGTGGGCGCGGCGCCGATCTGGCACACGTTCATGCTGCGGGCGCTGGCCGGGGTGCCGGACCAGTGGTACCCGGTGCCGGCCGGGCTGCACCAGGTGGGCGGCAACTACTTCCTGCCCGGGACGGAGAACGTGCGGCCGATCCTGTCGCAGCCCTGGCCGGGCTGCCCCTTCGCCCGCTACAACCCGTACACCCTGACCTACGCGCAGCTGCTGGTGGGCGGGGTGCCGTGCGTGCTGCGCCGCGGGTCGGCGCCGGCGCCGGCCCCGCACAGCTGACGGCCCGCATCCCGGAAACAGAAAAGGCCGGGCGCGGGCCCGGCCTCTCCACGAATCGACAACGTCAGTGGTTGCCGCCCCCCTCGTCGCCCTGGGCCGGGAGCACCGTGATGTGGCCGCTCATGCCCACCACGATGAACTGGCCTGGGTTCGCGGGGTCGGGGATGCGAGCGCCGTGGAGCGCGCAGTAGAAGTCATACGTGCCCGGCGTCGTGAAGGTGACGCTGAAGTGGGTCCTCGGGACGGCCGCGCTGAGAATCGAATGTGTCAGATTCCAGTAGTCGTACTGGCTCTGGTGGAAGAGGAACCCCGAGTTGAGTGGCGAGGTCCCGTCGTAGGCGTTCGGATTACCGGTCCCGGACGGGAAGACCTGCCCGAACGGGTTGTTCGGGTCTGGCTCCTCACCGAACGTGACCGTGTGCGGCTCGTGCAAGTCGCGGGTGGTGAAGGTCAGCTCGTCGCCCGCATTGATCGTGATGTTGGTCGGGTAGAACTTCACGAACTCGGCGACCCGGTCGCTGACGCCGACCGTGGCCTCACCCTGCTGATGCGCCGCTTCGCGGGTCGTCCGGCTGTCGAGGCGCGCGGCGTCCTTCGCATCCTTCGCCTGCTGCGCGGCGGCCAGCGCCTGGTTCTGCGCGTCGGTCGACGGCAGCTCCCCGTTCGTGACCCGGATCACGCCGTGCATGAACTGGTGGAGCCGGCACGAGTAGTGATAGGTTCCCGCGGGGAGAGTGCTCCCGATGGCCAGATCGAAGGCTGGGGGCGGCCCGCTTCCCCCGGGGCTCGGTGCCCCGTTCACGAACGTTGTCGGCGTGTCGAGTGAGTTCGAGGCGCTGGGCGTACCAAAGAAGGCGTAGTCGAGGAGTGACAGGTTCGGCTGCGGATTGAACGTGACGGTGTGAAAGCCCGCCCAGGCGAACGCGACCGTGTCCCCCGGGTGGACGGTGATGTCGTTCGGGTAGAAGCGGTTCAACGAGCTCAACGTGTTCGGATCGCCTCCGCCGACCTGCACGTGCCAGGTCGTCGCCTCCTGGGCCGCGGCCGGAATCGTGGCCGCCACCCCGAGGCCTGCGATCGCCACCGCCGATGCGAGTCCGAGCGTGCGTGCGCGCGCCGCTAATCGCAGCATGGGATCCCTCCTCCCTTACCACGCTCTCACGAGAAGCCCCCTCCCTTGGGCGTCTTACCACGTCTGGTGGGGTTTGTCAACGCCGCGTGGGCTGGCCCCGTTCGGGTCAGGTTTCGCGGGCGGTGGCGCGGAATTGGCTGATGAAGTCCGGGGGCCCGGCGATGCCCACGTGGGTCAGCCGGCAGCGGTCGAAGACGCAGTTCCTGACCGCGACGACCCCGACCACGCGCGGACGGCTCAACGGGACCTCCCAGAGGATGGCGTCCAGATCACCATCGAAGGAGTTGTGTTGAAAACGAACCTCGGACTGAAAGAACAGAATCGCCGGTCCATTGATCTGGCACCCGAGGAAGGTGTATCCCTCCAGGACGGCCTGGTTGGAAACGTACTTCGAGATGGCGACGACGCGATCACGCAGGGTCTTGTCGTCGTTGGCCACTCCATCGCGGATTCTAGCGCGCGATCCGGCGGCGATCCTGACTGCCGGGTGCCGGCGACGCGGCGTGTCGCCGGGACGCAGGCCGGGGTCCGGAAAAGGGGACGCACCGAACCCCGGTATCGATCTGACTACGGGTCCGGGTTACAGCGCCACCACAAGGGCGGTCAGTCGGGCGGCTGCTCCCGGGCGAGTTCCGCGCCCATCGCGTGGTAGCCGCCGTCGACGTGGATGATCTCGCCCGTCGTGGCCGGCAACCAGTCGGAGAGCAGGACGCAGGCGGCCTTGGCGACCGGCGTCCGGTCGGAGGTGCTCCAGCCGAGCGGTGAGCGCTGCGCCCAGGTGTCCCGGAAATGCTCGAAGCCCGGGATGCCCTTGGCGGCCATCGTCTCCAACGGCCCGGCGGCGAGCGCATTGACCCGAATGTGGTGGCGGCCGAGGTCGCGCGCGAGGTATCGGGTCACGGATTCCAGGGCCGCCTTGCACACGCCCATCCAGTCGTAGACCGGCCAGGCCTGGGTCGAGTTGTCGAAATCGAGGCTGATGATCGAGCCGCCGTGCTCGCGCATCAGCGGCAGGAAGGCCTGCGCCATCGCCTTCAGCGAGTAGGCGCTCGTCTTGAAGGCGGTCTCGACGCTCTCCCAGGGCGCGTACAGGAAGTTGCCGCCGAGCGCATCGGTCGGCGCGTAGGCGATCGCGTGCACGAAGCCGTCCAGCCGGCCCCACCGCTCCTGCAGCGTGCGGGCCACGGTCTCGACCTGGGCCGGATCGTTGACGTCCATCTCGAGCAGCTCGGGCGTCGGCCTCATCCGGCGCGCGCTCTTCTCGGTCAGGCTCATGGCGCGCCCGAAGCTGGTGAGGACGATCTCGGCGCCCTGGCGCTGGGCGAGGTCGGCGATGGCGAACGCGATGCTGCCGGGCGTGAGCACCCCGGTGACCAGGATCTTCTTCCCCTCGAGGATCATCCCGAAGATACTACCCCGCCCACGGCGGGATGGTGCGAGACTACGCCATGAGCTGGCCGTGGATGACTTCGAGCTGGACGAAGTACCGGGTCGCGGCGGAACGCGAATGGACGCCCAGTTTCGAATAGATCGAGCGAAGGTGCGCGTGAACGGTGCGGACGCTGATGAACAGCTCGGCGGCGATCTCCGCGTCCTGCATGCCGATCGACAGCGCCTTCAGGACCTCGAGCTCCCGAGGGGTCAGATGGTCGTCGTCGGCGACGTCCCGCTCGTGACGATGGTCGTTATGCGCGCTGATCACGATTCCAGACTGGCGCATACACCGGCCCGGCGTCACCACCCGGGTGGGTGAAAACGGCACGCGGTCGGAGTGAATCTTTGGCACCGTCCATCAGGGTGATTCAGGCACCGGCCGGAGGCCGCCGAAGCGGCCCCTCTCCCGTCGCGCTCGAGCGGGTCCCCAGAAGCCGGAGGGGGCCGAGCTCAGGCTGATCCGGACGGGCGGCGACCGGCTGGGTTGATGGGTGGCTTGAGGGATTTGAACCCTCGACCCTCAGATCCACAATCTGATGCTCTAACCAACTGAGCTAAAGCCACCGCGCAGGGACACGATTATAGGCAAATGCCCAATTCCACCCGTTCAAAACCGCGTCCGATCGCGTTATAGACTAGTGGGCGCCGTGAAGACGCTCGACGACGCCCTCATCCGGCGCGCCCGGGCCCTCGATCCGGGGGCGCTGGCTGAGATCTACGAGCGTCATCTGGACGGCATCTATCGCTACATCTACGCGCGGATCGGGCACCAGGCGGACGCGGAAGATCTCACCGAGCAGGTGTTCTTGAAGATGGTCGACGCGATCCCCGGATACCGGTCGCGCGGGGTGCCGTTCTCCTCCTGGCTATACCGCATCGCCCACAACCTGGTCGTCGATCGCTACCGGCGATCGGGCCGGACGACGCTGCAGCTGACCGAGGCGGTCGAGGACCGGGGTCCCTACGCCGACCCGGAAGGACGTTTCGAGTTCGGTCAGGATCGAAGCCGCCTGCTCGACGCCATCCGGCAGCTGACGCCCGATCAGCAGCAGGTGATCGCGATGCGCTTCATCGACAACCTCGATGTCCAGGACGTCGCCCACCTGCTGCGGCGGCGGCCGGGAGCCATCCACGCGCTGCAGTACCGGGCGCTGAACAGCCTTCAGCGCATCCTGCGCAGCGAGCAGCGGGCCGGCGTGCAGCGGGCTCAGGGCGGGCGCCGTGGCTGAGATGGACCGCGCGCTCAGGGACTGCCTCGACGCCCTGCACGATGGGCGAGCGCTACAGGACGTGCTCCGTCGCCACCCCGGCCGCCGGGACGAGATGATCGCCATGCTGCAGCTGTCGGTCGATCTCCAGCAGCTGCAGGCGCCGGCGCCCGACCCCGCGTTCCGGCTGCGCGCCCGCAACCGGATGCTGGCGTCGGCCCGCCGAGGCCGATCGCTCTCCCGCCTGCCGGTGACGTACGCGCGACGCCTGCGTCCGGTGCTGTACGGGGTGGCCGGGGCGGCCGCGGCGGTCGCCATCGTGGCCGGCGGGGCCAGCGCGGCGGCGCAGACGGTGCCCGGCGAGCCCCTGTATCCGCTGAAGACGGCGGTGGAGGGGATCGAACTCCGGCTCACGCTCGATCCCACGGCCAGTGCCCACCTGCGACTCGAGTTCGCGCAGCGACGCCTGGCGGAGGCGCAGCGGCTGGCCTCGATCGGTCGCGTCCCGGAGGCAGTCCAGATGGTCGACCTGTACGCGGCCACCCTGAGCGCCGGCGCCGGCGACCAGGCATCGGCGGCCGGGCAGGCGGCGGCAGACCAGGAGCTCCAGCGCCTGGCCGGGTCGTTGAACGCCTCGGGGCAGCGGCAGGCGGCCGTCTCCATCGAGCGGGCCAAAGCCCACCTCGACCAGGCGATGGCCAGCCGTCAATCGCGCCCGACCGGTCCATCGCAGGCGACCGGACCGGCGAAACCGGCGGCGGGCAGGCCGGGCGCGGCGACCGGCGCCAAGGCTCGCTGAGCCGAGCGGGCGGCCGGACGCGTCGGCGCGCGTGGACCCTAGGCGGGGTCCGACAGCGGGCTGCGCCCGCGGCGCGCGGCGAAGAACTCGCGAAGCAGCTGCCCGGCCGGCTCCTTGAGGAGCTCGGACGTGACCTGCACCCGGTGGTTGTTGGCCGGATGGCGAAGGACGTCGTAGACCGAGTCGACGGCGCCCTTCTTCGGATCGGATGCCGCGTAGACGAGCCGGTCGATGCGGGCGAGCACCATCGCGCCCGCGCACATGGGGCAGGGCTCGAGCGTGACGTAGAGCGTCATCCCCTCGAGCCGCCAGGAGCCGCTCAGCCGGGCGCCCTCGCGCAGCACCAGCATCTCGGCGTGCGCGGTGGCGTCGGGCATCGACTCCATCAGGTTGTGCGCCTGCGCGACGACCGATCCGTCCCGGACCAGGACGGCGCCGACCGGGACCTCGTCGCGGGCCGCGGCCAGCCGGGCCTGGGCCAGCGCCAGCTCCATGTAGTGCGCGTCATCGTGGGCCGGGGGCGCGCTCACGTCTCATAGCGTACGAGGCGGCGCCGCCGCACTCCGCCCACCAGCAGGCCGGCGAGCACGGCCATCCCGACGTCGCAGGCGAGCGGCACCCAGACGGGACCGCCCCAGGGAACGGGGAGGAGGAAGTAGACGTCCTGGGTGGTGAGCGACGGCGGCCACTGGGTGAGGATCTCGAGCCCCGCGTAGTAGGTGGCGTCCCAGATGCCGAACGCCCACAGCAGCGCGGCCGCCCGCTCCCACCAGTCGCGCCCGGCCAGGATCGCGACCGTGGCCAGCATCACGAGCGTGGCGACCTCTCGGGTGGCCTCGAGGCCCCAGGGGAACGACCGCACCAGCGCCGAGGAGACGGAGCCGGTCGCGTGAATGTCGCCCAGCGCGTAGCGGATGTAATAGACGACGACGGCCTCGAGGTAGCCCATCGCAATCGCGTACAGGGCGACGACCGCGACTCTGACCCCGATTCCCTGGCTGCGCTTGTCCATCTCGCGGTGTCCGGTGCTGGCGGAGGGGGCGAGATTCGAACTCGCGGTGGCGTTGCCGCCACACAGCTTTTCGAGAGCTGCACCTTAAACCGCTCGGACACCCCTCCGACGCGTCATTTTAGGGAACGGCGGCGGGGGGCACCCCCCTTCTTGCCCCTGCCTTTTTGGAGCGAGCGCACCCGCAGCGGCAGGAGCATCCCAGCATCCCGGCCCGGCATGCTGGGCGCTAGTGCGAGAGGGCGGAGGGAAATCCCAGTTTCTGCCGGGCCCGGTGGCGCGCCACCTTCGCCCGGTTGCCGCAGGTCGCCATGTCGCACCAGCGACGGCGCCCGGTGCGCGAACGGTCGCTGAAGACCCAGCCGCACTCGGGGTTGTCGCAGATGCGCAGCCGCTCGGGCTGACCCTGGATCAGCTCGCGGGCCAGGCTCTCGGCCAGCCGCGCCATGGCGCCGTCGACCGGGTCCCCCTGGTGCCGGTGCTCGAGGCTGACGCCGTCCGGTCCGGGCACCAGCTCGTAGACGTAGTGCGTGCGCATGGCCCGATTGACCTCGTTCAGGTCGCCGAGGCTGGGCGGCTGCCGCTGCACCGTGGTCTCGAGGATCCCGCGCATGGCCTGGCGCAGGCGCCGCAGGCGGCCGAGCACGTGTTCGCCTTCCTCGGGGGCGAGGCGATAGCGCTCGACCAGGCCGTCCCGGGCCGAGGCATGCAGCAGGTCGTGCTCGACCAGGAAGTCGAGGGCGTCGACCGGGGTGCGCAGGTGGTCGTGGGTCGGGCCCTTGGGTCGATCGAGATCCGTGTGCTTGTGCGATCCCGAGAAGTGGAGCGTGTTGACGAAGTCGAGGCCGTCGTCGAGGCGGGCAAGGTGCCCCTGCTGGACCGGCAGCAGGACCTTACCGGACTGCGACTCATCTGTGATCATGTAACCTGTCTATCCCCATTGACAGGTTAGCCCAAACGGACTATAGTGTCAATGTAACTGGTCAGGCGTGACAAGGTGGTTACGGACAAGGAGACGCACATGAACGATTATCAGTCGCTGTACTCATGGGCGATGGAGCGGCAGTCGGAGCTTCGCGCGGAAGCCGAGATGCGCCGCCTGGTGCGGCGGGCTCGCCGGCGTGGCAGCCTGCCCACCGAGCCCCACGCCGGGGCGCGTCTCCTGGTGCTCCGCGGCGCCGCCGACGAGGCGGAATCCCTCAAGTCGGCGTGATCGCCGCGGTGGCCCGGGTGCTTCCGGTTCGCGGGAGCCGGCGGGCGTCCGCCACCTCGCCCCTGGTCTGGCTGGCGCTCGGGACCGTCTACCTCCTGTGGGGGTCGACCTACCTCGGCATCCGGCTTTCCCTGGACGGGATTCCGCCGCTCCTGATGGGGTCGGCGCGCTTCCTGCTCGCGGGCGGATTGCTGGCCGCCTGGACGATCGCGCGGGGCGACTGGAAGACGGAGCCCATCACCGGGGCCCAGTGGCTGGCGGCGGCCGGTGTCGGCGTCGCGCTCCTGCTGGGCGGCAACGGCGGCGTCATCCTGGGGGAGCAGTTCGTGCCCTCCGGTGTGGCGGCGCTCTGCGTGGCGACCGCCCCGATGTGGATGGCGATCATCGACCGCGTGGTGTTCGGCCAGCGGCTCCACCGCCTCGGCATCCTGGGCTTGATCGTGGGCTTCGGCGGGGTGGTGCTGCTGGTCGGCCTTCCGGGCGGCGAGCACCTGGACTGGCGGGGGATCGCGCTCTGCCTGGCGGCGCCCATCTGCTGGGCGAGTGGATCGGTGTTCTCCCGCCACGTCCCGCTGCCGCGCCGGCCGCTGATCGGCAGCGCGATCGAGATGCTGAGCGCGGGATCGCTGTTCCTGCTGCTCTCGCTCCTCACCGCCGAGCCCGGCCGGGTGCATCCGGCCACGATTCCGCCCCACGCGCTGGCGGCGGTCCTGTACCTCGTCGTCTTCGGATCGATCGTCGGCTTTTCGGCCTACGCCTGGCTGCTGCGCAACGCGCCCCTGCCGCTGGTGTCGACCTACGCCTACGTCAACCCGGTGGTCGCCGTGATCCTCGGAGCGCTGGTGCTGCGCGAGGCCGTGGGCGGCCGGACGCTCCTGGCCGGTGGGGTGATCGTGGCCGGCGTCATCCTGATCCTCACCAGCCGCCTTATTCCGCAGGCTCGACCAGCTGCACACGCTCGCTCGTGAAGGCGCGGTGGAGCCTGGCGACGTTGGCCAGGGTGTCGATGTCGCGGACGGTCTTGTCGGTCCGGATCTGCTTGATCCGCGGGAAGCGCAGCGCGTAGCCGGAGTTGTGCCGGCCGGACTCCATGATGGCGTCGAAGGCGACCTCCAGGACGACCTCGGGCTGCACCGCGCGAAACCGCCCGTAGTCCTTGAGCGTGATCGACTTGAAGTGCTCGGTCATGTGCGCGATCTCGGCGTCGGTCAGGCCGGAGTAGGCCTTCCCGATGTTGACCAGCCGGTCTGAGCCTTCGTCGTAGACGGCGAAGGTGTAGTCGGAGAGCACGTGCTTGCGTTTGCCGTGGCCGATCTCGACCCCGGTCACGACCACGTCGAGCGTGGCCAGCGCCTTCTTCAACTTCAGCCAGCCCAGCCCGCGGCGGCCGGGCCGGTAGCGGCTCTGTGGGTCCTTGACCATCAGGCCCTCGTTGTTGCGGGCCCGCGCGGCGTCGAAGAGGCGGTCGAGCTCCTCCGGCGAGCGGGCGGAGACCAGATAGGCGAGCATGAACGGCGGCGGCAGGGTGAGCGCGTCGAGCAGGCGCCGTCGCTCGCGCAGCGGTTCCTCGAGCAGCGTCCGCCCATCCAGATAGAGGATGTCGAAGGCGACGAAGATGACCGGGACCTCGGCGAGCAGCCGGGCGCTCACGACCTTGCGGCCGAGGCGATGCTGCAGCTCGAAGAAGGGTCGGACCACGCCGTCCTTGAAGGCGAGCAGCTCGCCATCGAGGAGGACGTCATGGGGGAGGGCGGCGGCGGCCTCGACCACCTCGGGGAAGGCGCCGGTCACGTCATTGAGGTCGCGCGAGTACAGGACGACGCGGGAGCCCTCCTTGTGGAGCTGCCCGCGGATCCCGTCGTACTTGTCCTCGACCCAGGCCTCCCCGCCGACCCGGCGCATGATCGCCTGCGCATCCTCCTCGGGCGAGGCGAGCATGAACTGCAGCGGATGCATCAGGTGGAGCTGCGCCTTAAGGAGGCGGCCGCGGCGGGCGAGCAGGGCCACCTCGCCGAGGTCGCCGGTCAGCATGCTGGCCCAGGCGACGTCCGGGGCGGTCGCGCCGAACGCCCGGGCGATGCCGTCCTCGACCAGGCCGGCGCGCAGGCCGATGCGCAGGTCGCCGGTCAGGATCTTGCCGATGTACTTCGCCTCGAGCGGCGTGAGCCGGTCGATCAGCGCCCTGAGGTGCTCGGACTTCTTCTTGACGGTGCGCTCGGCGTAGATGCGGGCGAAGGTCTCCTCGACGTCGAGCAGCGCCGTGGGCTGCGGATGGGTGCGGCCCTGGAGGACCTCCTCGATGACGTCGCCGACGTCGCTGTGGCGGAGGTAGGCCTCGCCCAGCGCGTCCTCGTCGACCCCGGCGACGGCGCAGACGGCGTTGCGGATGACCGCATATCCGAGGTTCAGCTTGCGCTGGTCGCGGTCGGCGAACGGCCGGGCGGTGAAGAAGATCGCGGCGAGCGGCAGCGTGCGGTCGTCGAGATCGGAGAAGTATTCGGCGAGCAGCCGCGTCTTCTCCAGCTTGCTGGAGGTCGCGCGGATGGCCTCGCCGGTCTGCGCGAAGCGCTGCATCAGGAGGGATCCGTCAGCGCGGCGGTAACCCGCAGGGCGACCAGCATGGCGGTCAGGTTCGTGTTGACGCGCGGGATGACCGGCATGATCGAGGCGTCGGCGACGACGACGTTGTCGAGGCCGTGGACGCGGCCGCGCGCGTCGACCACGGCCATGGGATCGGCGGCCGAGCCCATGGCGCAGGTCCCGACCGGATGCGAATAGCCTGAGACGTCGGCGCGGATGAAGCGGCGGAGCTGCGCGGCCGTCCGGCGCCGCGGGCCGGGGTCGATCTCGTGGTCGATCATCGCGCGCAACGCCGGACGGCGGGCGAGCCGGCGCGCGAGCGAGACGGCATCCACGAGGACGGCGAGGTCGCGGCCGCCGGCGTCCCGCAGGTATCCCATGTCGATCGCAGGCTTGCGCCGCGCGTCGCGGGCGGCGATGGTGACCGTCCCGCGCGACTGCGGGGCGACGTTGAAGGCGAGGATGCCGAAGGTGGCGTCCGATGCGCCGAGCGACTGGTAGGGAAGAAGATGGATGTCCTCGCCGCCGCGGCCCGCGCGACTGCGCGTCCGCCAGATGACCTGGCTCTGATAGAAGCGGTGCGCGACCAGGTCCTGGACGAGCGCCCGCCCGGCCGCCTCACTCGGCTCGAATAGCAGGCCGATGCCCGGGTGCTCCTGGAGATTGCGGCCGACACCCTCCCGCTCGAGGACGGGACGGATGCGCAGCCGCCGATGGACCGATCGCGGGCCGACGCCCGACCGCTGGAGGATCATGGGCGAGCCGAACGCCCCGCCGCAGAGCACGAAACGGGCGGCACGCAGCTCGAGCGTCTCGCGGCGGCCGCGCCGGCGGGCGATCAGGGACCGGGCGCGCGCGCCGGTGAAGACCAGGCGGTCGGCGAGGGTGTCGTCGATGATGGTGAGCGCCGTTCGCCGGCGCACGGGGTCGAGGAAGGCGAAGGCCGCATTCCAGCGGACCCCCTGGCGGACGTTGGCCGGGAAGCTGCCGATGCCCGCGGCGGCGGCGAACGCCTTCTGCCATGAGGCGAGCTCGCGGTCCGGATACGGACGCGGATCGAGGGCCGTGTCGACCCGCGCCTTGAAGGGTTGGAGCTCGCGCGCGGTCCAGCCGGGGTTGCCGAGCGCGGCCCAGGCATCGAACTCGCGGTCGTCGGGCCAGAGCGCCGCGCACTGGTTGTGGCTGGAACACCCGCCCATCACGCGCGCCCGGTCTTCCTCGTCGTAGCCCCAGTCGTGCGTCTTGGGCCGGCGGTGCGGGTCGAGGATCTCGGCGGGCCAGCGTTGGCCGGTGCGCGGTCCGTAATCCGGGCCGGCTTCGATCAGGCAGACGCGGGCGCCCTGCTCGACCAGGGCCGCGGCGACGGCGCACCCGGCCGATCCGGCGCCGGCGACGACGACGTCGTACTCGGCGGGGGCCATGGTGTTGATGCTAGCGACCCGCGCGGGCGCTCCGGTCTTCGATCAGGGCCCTGGAAACCACTCCTTGAAGCGGGCCGCCAGCGACCGATCGCCCTGCAGTTCGACCTCGAGATACTCCGGCTTGCCGCGCCCCAGGATCACCCAGTAGAGGCTTTCCCCCGGGCCGCGCAGGGTCGCGTCCGCGTCGCCGTGACCGGCTTCGGCGACCGCCCGACCGGCTTCGGCCCGCAGGATCCATTCCCCCTCGCCGTCGGTGCGGTGGAGGTGGAAGCTCGCCGACTCACCCTTGTGCGGCGACCGCTCGTGCAGCCGCTGCATGAGCGTGATGCTCTCGCCGAGCTGGCGATCGATGAACCCCTCGGGGAC
Source organism: Candidatus Limnocylindrales bacterium (assembly GCA_035632635.1). GTDB lineage: Bacteria > Chloroflexota > Dormibacteria > CF-121 > CF-121 > CF-120. Next base: position 5,206 of record DASQGL010000010.1, on the reverse strand, counting down.
CGGCATCGACCGGCCGATCGCCGGCATCAGGTCGTGCCCGTGGATGACGTACTCGTTCAGCCGCAGGGCGCGGACCACCGGGATGGGCACCGCGCCGAAGGGCACGGTGACGACCATCTCGGGTGCCTGCGCGGCGGCCTCCGTGATCGCCGCGACAGTCCGCTCGGACTCCGTGCGCGCCGCCTGCTGGAGCCTGGCCGGTTCCCAGGTCGTCATGGCCTCGAACCGCCGCCGGCGATCGGCGAGATCGACCGGCAGATCGAGCCCGGTGCGGTCCTTTCCGAAGGCATCGAGCAGGATCCCACCGAAGAGTTGATCGCCGCTGATCACGTGGGCGACCACGTGGGCCGGTGTCCACCCGGCGCACAGCGTGGGCCCGGCCCAGCCATCGGCCGGGATGGCGTCGACCGCTCGCACGTACCAGTCCCGTGCCTGCGCCAGGCGGTTCACCCCGTCGTCCATCGGCCCCCGCCTTCCGGGCTCAGGTGGCGACGTTATCCTCGGCGGCTGCGGATCCAGGCGCGCAGCGTCCACAGCATCGCGAACGTGAGGGCGATCCCGGCCATCCCCAGCCGGCTGGCGTCGACCGCCGGCTCGAAGCGGACCTGGCCGTCCTTGATCACGAAGGCGCCCACCGGCCGGGCCCGGACCCCGAACCCGCCGCCCCCGCCGCCTCCGGAGACGGACGCAGCCGGGATGATGGTCACCCCGTCCTTCTCGATCGGTTCGCCGTAGACCCGGCGCACCGTCATCGTGTCGCGCGCCTTTTCCATCAGCTCCTGCACGTTCATGCCCAGCTCCTGTGGGCTGCTGCCACAGCCCGAACCCGGTCGCGGATGCGCCCCTCCACGTTACGCTCCCCGGCCGGGAAATGGGGCTAGGCGAGGAGTTCGTCGCGCAGCTGCTGCAGCCCCATGGGACCGAGGCCGAGCAGCCGCGAGTGGAAGGCCTTGAGGTCGAAGGCGGATCCCGACCGGGCGCGGAGCTCTTCGCGAATCGCGAGGATCTCGCGCTCGCCGAGCTTGTAGCTGATCGCCTGCGCCGGCCAGCCCAGGTAGCGATCGATCTCGCTGCGCATGAACTCGGCCGGTTCGCGGCTGTGCACCTGGCCGAAGGCGAGACCCAGCTCGGGCGTCCATCGCGCGCCCCCGTTCTCTTCCTCCGCGGGGATCCGCAGCTCGAGGTGCATGCCGATGTCGATGATGACCCGGGTGGCGCGGAATGCCTGGGCGCGCAGCATGCCGAGCTCGTAATCGGGATTGTCCAGGTAGCCGAGCTCCTTCATGAGCCGCTCGGCGTAGAGCGCCCAGCCTTCGCCATATCCCGGGCACCAGGCGACCGTGCGCTGATAGCGGCTCAGGACCCCGGCGAGATAGCGCACCTGGGCGACCTGCAGGTGATGGCCGGGCACGCCCTCGTGGTAGGCGGTCGAGACCTCGCCCCAGAGCGGGAACCGGGTCCGCCCAAGGGTCGGGTACCAGGTCCGCCCGGGGCGGCTGAAGTCCTCCGACGGGCCCGTGTAGTACATGGCCGCGGCGCCGCCCGGGGGCGCGATCATCGCCTCGACCCGTCGGATCGGCTCCGGAATGTCGAAGTGGACGCCGTTCAGCTCGGCGATCGTGCGATCCATCAGGTCCTGCAGCCACTGGCGGAACGCGTCGACGCCCTCGATCGCGCGGGCCGGATCGGTCTCGAGCAGGTGGATGACCTGGGTGAGCGGCTCGCCGGGCCGAATTCGGTCGGCGACCGCCTGCATCTGGGTCTCGATCCGGTGCAGCTCCGCCCATCCCCAGTGATAGGCCTGCTTGACGTCGATCTCCATGCCGAGGGACTGGCGCACGCCGAGCGCGTAGCGTTCGGAGCCGACCGCATCCTTCTCGACGGCATGCGGGGCGTAGACATCCTTCAAGTAGGAGGCCGTCTCCGCGTAGCCGGCGCCGGCCGCGGCGGCGGCCTGCTGCAGCCGGGTGCTGAAGGCGGGGTCGCCGACCGGCGAGCGGTCGTAGCGGTCGACCAGCGTGTCGAAGAAGGGACGCGTCCCGGGCGCGCCGCCCGACCACACCCGCGCCTGCTGGGCGCAGGCGAGCGCCTGGCGGCGGGCGGCCGGCACCCCGCGCCGGAGACCCTCCTGCAGCGAGGCGCGCAGCCCGTTGAGCGCGTCGGGCACCCGCTGCATCCGGCTGAGCACCGCCTGCCAGTGCTCCGCGGTCTCGGTCGGCATCACGTCGAAGACCTGGCGAATTCCCTGGAGCGGACTGCTGATGATGTTGAGCGCGCGGTAGGGTTCGCCCGCGTGATCGAAGTCGTGGGCGACCTGGAGGCGTTCCTGCATGACGCCGGCGGCGGTGCGCTCGCGATCGGTCGCCGGCGCGAGGGTGCCGAGGGTGGCAAGCGTGCTGCGGGTCAGCTCTTCGCGGGCCTCGATGCCGGTCGGGGAGTAATCGGTCATCTCGGCATCGTGGCCCTGGATCCCGCGCATGGTCGCCGAGACCGGATCGAGCTCGCTCAGCCGCTCGACGTACCGATCCGCGAGATCGTAGATCGCGGGCATCGACCCAGTCTAACGAGCAGACGGTCTCGGATTGGAACGGATCAGCGCGAGCGTGATCAGGACCGCGCCCAGCACGACGCATCCCCCCACGACGAAGGCGATGTCCATGCCCGCCGTGAAATCCCGCGCTCCACCGGCGATCGCGCCGAGCACGGCGACGCCGAAGAGCCCACCCGTCTGGCGCGCCGCGGTATGGATGGCGGACGCGGTGCCGGCGCGCCGGACGGGCACACTGGAGAGCACGGCGGCCGTCATCGGCGCCAGCGTCAGGGCGAAGCCGACCCCGACCAGCAGCAGGCGCCACCAGACGTCGGCATAGGGGGTGGACGGCATCAGGCCGTGGAGCAGGAGGAGGCCGGCCCCGCTGAAGACCAGCCCGACCGTGATCGGCAGCCGCGGGCCGAAGCGGCCGGCGAGGCGCCCCGCGATCGGCGCCATGACCATGAAGGCGGCGGTCACCGGAGACAGCCGCAGGCCGGCCTCGATGGCCGAGCGGTGCTGCACGTCCTGGAAGTAGATGCTGAGGAAGAAGAGCGCGCCCTGCAGCGCGAAGAAGATGCTGGCGCCGACCAGGTTCGCGCCGGTGAAGCTCCGGACCCGGAAGAACCGGAGCGGCACCATCGGCTGCGCGACCCGCTGCTCGAGGAGGATGAAGCCCGCGCATCCGAGCGCGGCCGCGATCAGCAACCCGGCGATGAGCGGCGAGGTCCAGCCGTAGTGGGCGCTCTCGATCAGGGCGAAGGTCAGCGCCCCGATCCAGACGAGCGTCAGCAGCTGGCCGGCCGGGTCGATCCCCGGGCGGTCGTCGGGGGCGGGTGCGCTGGGCGGGAGGGCCAGCGCACCCACGGTCACGGCCAGCATGCCGACCGGGACGTTGATCAGGAAGACGCTCGGCCAGCCGAACCGGTCGCCCAGCACGCCGCCCACCAGCGGGCCGGCGGCCAGCGCGAGGCCGTTCATGCCGGCCCAGACCCCGATCGCCTGGGCGCGCTCGCGCGGATCGGGGTAGACGGCGCTGATGATCGCGAGCGAGCTCGGCAGGACGGTCGCCGCGCCCACCCCCTGCAGCAGCCGGCCGGCGAGCAACACGCCGATCGAGGGCGCCAGGGCGCAGACCAGGGACCCGAGGGCGAAGATGCCGAGTCCGACGAGCAGGACGGGCTTGCGGCCGATGCGGTCGCCGAGGCTGCCGGCCAGCATCAGCAGGCAGGCGAGCGGCAGGGTGTAGGCGTTGACCACCCACTCGAGCCCGGCGGTGTCGGTGTGGAGCGATCGCTGGATGTCGGGCAGGTTGACGTTGACGACCGTGAGGTTGAGCAGCACCATGAAGACCGCGGTCGACAGCGCGCCCAGGATGAGCGGCCGGTTGGGTTGAGCGGTTGGCAGACGGGGCGCCGGCATCATCGGGCGGCCTGGGCGCGGGCCAAGTACCAGCGGGCGAAGGCGGCGTCGCCGACCGGAGGGGGATCCGCTCCCAGCGCGCGGCCGAGGCGGGTGGAGGGGGGAGGGTCGAGCCCCGCTTGCTGCAGGCGCACGTCGTCGACGAAGGCGTCCGCGGTCTCCCCGGTAAAGCGGACCTGGCCGTGGGTGAGGATGACGGTCTGCGCGCACGCGTTGGCGACGAAATCCATGTCATGGGTGACGACCAGGACCAGGCGCTGATCGGCGGCGAGGGCCTGCACCAGCGAGCCTAGCCGGGCGCGCCCGGCCTGGTCCTGGCCGAGCGTGGGTTCGTCGAGCACGATCACGGGCGGGTCGGCGGCGAGCGCGGACGCGATCGTCACCCACTTGCGCTCGGGGAGCCCGAGATCGTGCGGATGGACGGCGGCCTGCGGGCGGAGTCCGCAGCGCTCGAGGGCGCGCTCGACCGCGGCGTCCACGGTCGCGCGGTCGCGCCCCATGACTCGCGGGCCGAAGGCGACCTCGTCGCGCACCGTGCGCTGGAAGAGCTGCTCATCCGGATTCTGGAAGGCGTAGCCGACCAGCCGGGCCATCTGGGCGACCGATCGCTCCGCGACCCTGGTGCCGGCGACCGTCACCGTCCCGGCCTGCGGGCGGAGCAGGCCGTTGAGGAGCTTGGTCAGGGTCGTCTTGCCCGCGCCGTTCTCGCCGATCAGCGCGGTGACGCCGGTGGTCAGCCGCAGCGTCAGGGCCGGGTCGCCGAAGACCTCGACGCCGCCCGGGTAGGCGAAGCACACGCCGCGCAGCTCCAGGTCAGGCACGCAGCGCCTCGACCGCCGACGCGAAGGTGACCGGGTGGGGCGGCGGCCGGTGGACCAGCCGGGCGAGTCGCGCGAACGCCGGCATTCCGGCGGTGTCCTGGACGGTGGGCGTGTTGAAGACGTCGCGCGGCGACCCGTCCGCGACGAGCACGCCCCGGTCGAGCGCGAGCACGCGCCCGCAGAGCGCGGCCACCGCCTCCAGCTTGTGCTCGACCATGAGGATCGTGACCCCGGTGCGGTGGAGGCGCTCGAGCACCTCGAAGAGCGCGCGGCTGCCGGCCGGGTCCAGCTGGGAGGTCGGCTCGTCGAGCAGCAGGAGGTCGGGTCGCATCGCGAGCAGCCCGGCGAGCGCGAGGCGCTGCAGCTGCCCGCCGCTCAGGTCGAGCGGATGGCGGGCGGCGAGATCGGTGAGCCCGGTGAGATCCAGCGCTTG
>DASQGL010000009.1:0-5896 GCA_035632635.1 Candidatus Limnocylindrales bacterium | reverse complement strand
TCGTCGAGGCGCGCCTGGTCGCTGAAGCCGAGCGTCGGGTACCTCGTCTTGAACTTCTGCGCGCTCTGGAAGTGGCAGAGGATCTTGCCGTCCCTGGCATACGCGGGCATGCCGTACCAGAGTCTCGGCGAGAGGGCCGGGGCGCTGGCTTTGATGACCGCATGGATCCGCCTGGCCGTGCTGCGATCGGGTTCCGGCAACTCGGCGATCTTGGCGAGCACGGCGCTCTCCCCGTCCGCCTTGTCCGCGGCCCCCTTCATCTCCTGGACGCGGTCCTTCATCGCGGCGCGTTCTTCGGCCGTGAATCCCTCGGTCTTCTTTTTCGCGGTGGTGCTGGTAGCGGACTTCTGGGGGCTCTTCATTGCAGGTTTGCTCCTCGGCGAGGTTGATGAGGGCGACCCTCATGTTAGGGCGCCGCCACGGTGGCGGCTTCTCCAAGGGTCGTGGCCGTGTCCGATTCTCTAGCATCTTGGCCATGCCCTGGAATCCATACCTCGAGGAATGGGCCGCTGCAAATGGCTCCCGCGTTCGTGGCTGGATCTGTTGCTCCGAGCTGGGTAGCCGCCCGTCCGAGCATCGAAGGATCGCATGCTGGAGAGACGACGAGGACAACAGGATGCAGATCAGAAACCATCTCAGCCGCAAGTACGCCTTCGGAGTGCCAGGCAATTACGCGCTCGACTGTCTGGCCCGATATGGCCCCCTGGTCGAAATCGGCGCCGGCACGGGATACTGGGCTCGTTGTCTACGCGAGCGAGGCGTGGATATCGTCGCCTACGACGTCATGGGTGACTCATGGCGCTCCTGGTTCCGTCCATCCATCCTGGCGGAGATTCGACGCGGCGGCACCCGTGCGATTGTGGCGAGGCCGCACCCGCAGCGCGCGGAGCCTATGCTCTGGACGGAGGTCCAGCAGGGCGGGCCGGAGGTCCTTGGGCGCCATGCTGAGCGAACGCTCTTGCTGTGCTGGCCGGATCCATGGAGCGGTTTTGACGAAGCCTCGCTGCTCGCCTATCGGGGCGAGCACGTTGCAGTGATCGGTGAACCGGGCGAGCAAGGTCCCGGGAGCGAGGACTTTCAGGCGCGGCTGCAGCGGTCCTGGCGGCCTATTGAGGAAGTCCCTGTCCCTCGATGGCATTCATCCAAGGACCGGTTATTTGTCTATGCGCGTGGCTGCTGACCAGCCACCGTGAGGAGGTCATCCGGGTCCATCGCGGATGACCTCCCTGGTGCAAGCCCCTAGCGACGGATGGGCGACCGCTTTGCCTGGTCTGCCGCCGCGACCGGCTCGTCGAGGAAGATGCGACCGGTCTCCTTGAGGCGGGCGGGATCGGTGCGCAGGAAGTAGATCAGCAGCCCGACGCCGATCAGCAGCCAGACCCCGATCACGATCGGCGCCAGGTTCGAAGGCGGCGTGAGCGGCGTGATGCCGAGTCCGCCGAAGTCGATGCCGAAGGCCGCCACCAGCGCCGGCAGGAAGACGAGCGTGCCGAGCACCGGGATGATCAGGTTGAGCACGACGTTGAACTCATCGCGCTTCTCACGCAGGTAGAAGACGACGTTGCTGATGTTGGTCAGGATGTAGATGCAGACCACGATGATGGTGGCGACGGTGCCCAGCAGCGCGAACGCGCTGAGCGGGCCGCCGGTCAGCAGGCCCAGGCCGACCGCGAGCACGATGCCGCCGATCGCCTGCACGTGCACCGCCACGTAGGGCGTGCGGTGCTCCGGGTGGATGCGGGCGAACGCCCGGGGCAGCAGCCCGATCCGGCCCAGCGCGTAGCCGACCCGGGTGGCCGCGTTCGCGCCCGCGTTCGAGTTCGCGATCGCGCTGTTCAGGACGGCGAGGATGACGATCACGAGGCCGACGCCCCATACCTGCTGGGCCATGCCCGACCAGGGATCCCCACCGTTCAGCATGACGAACCCGTTCTTGGGATCGGCCATCTTGTTCGGGCCGAAGTAGACCGTGGCGGCGTAATAGCAAAAGAGGTAGAAGAGACCGATCAGCAAGGCGGACAGGAGCACGGCCCGGGGCACCGTCCGGCGCGGGTCCTTCGCCTCCTCGGCCAGCGGCAGGGACGCCTCGAAGCCGATGAAGGCCAGGATCGCGAAGATCATGCCGGGAAAGACCGATCCCCAGCCCTTCAAGTTGCCCGTGTTCGGTCCGAAGACCGCCAGCGTGTTGTTTCCGCCCGCTGCGACCACCAGGGTGATCGCCAGCGCCAGGAAGACCACGATCTCGAACGTGCCCAGGGCGACGCCGGTCCGGGTCGAGAGCTTGATCCCGCGATAGGTCAAGAACCAGACGATCAGCCCGGCCAGCGCGGCGAACGGCGCCCAGAGCCAGGTCGGCCACCCGAAATGGGAGTTGAGGTTGGCCGCCAGCTCGTTGCCGAAGATCAGGTAGAGGAGCGGCGCCACGATCGGTTCCGCGAGCATGAAGCCCCAGGCGACCAGGAAGCCCACCGGGGCCCCGATGCCGCGCGAGCTGAAGGTATAGAGACCACCGGCGGACGGCAGGTGACGGGCGAGCTGCCCGATGCTGACGGCGACGAAGAGGCAGGCGATCAGCGCCAGGAGGACGGCCAGCGGGATGCTTCCTCCGGCGTAGGGGACCCCGACGATGATCGAGAAGGCGACGGCGGCGGCGGGCGCCATGTGCGTGATCGACTGGAACAGGGTCGGCGCCAGGCCCACGGCGTTTCGCTCGAGATGATGCGCGTCGACAGCTGTGCTCATAGGCTTACTCCCTCCTTGTGCGAGAGCCTAACATCCGGCCCGCGCCCGGGCAACCTCGAAATCGGGTCAGCGCGCGGCGCTCGACGGGCGGCTGGCGAGCTGTTCCGGCAGGCCGAGGGTTCCCAGCTCGGCGATGTCCCGCTGGAAGAAGAGGGATACTGTCCAGTCGGCCACCACACGAAGCTTCCGGGAGGCGAGGGGGAGCTGGTACAGGTGGTAGGTCCGGGTCACGAACCACCCTGGGAAGCCGCGCAGGCGGACCCCGAGCACCTCGGCGATCCCCTTGAAGCGGCCGAGGGTCGCGACCTGGCCCAGCATCCGGTAGCGATAGGGGGCCGGGGCCGCGCGCAGGTTGCGGGCCAGACGCCGCGCCTGCCGCAGCGCGTGCTGGCAGGTCGGCGGATCCAGGCGGCCCGGCGTGGCTGCGTTGGGAACGGCGGCGCAGTCGCCCAATGCATAGATCTCATCCAGGCCCTCGACCCGGAGCGTCGGATCGACCTTGACCCGGCCGCGCTCGTCCAGCGGCAGGCCGAACGCCTCGAGCAGCGGGTTGGCGCGGACGCCGGCGGTCCAGACCACGGTCTCCGTCTGCAGGACGGTGCCGTCGGACAGGCGCGCCGAGAGGGCGTCGACCGACTCCAGTCGGGTCGAGACACGGATGTCGATCCCGCGCCGGCTCAGCTCGCGGGCCGCATACTCGCCCAGGCTGGTCGGGATCTCGGGCAGGATGCGCGGGGCCGCGTCGACCAGCACCCACCGCTGCGGCACGGCGCGCAGGCGCGGGTAATAGCGCAGCGCGTCGTGGACCAGGTCGGACAGCTCGCCGACCGCCTCGACCCCGGCGTATCCCGCGCCGATGAAGAGGAACGTGAGGTGCCGCGCCGCGCGGGCGGGGTCCTCCTCCGCGTCCGCCTCCTCCAGCTTGCGCAGGACGTGGTTGCGCAGGTAGATCGCCTCGGCCAGCGACTTGAAGCCGAGGGCGTGCTCGGCCAGCCCCGGGATCGGCAGCGTGCGGATCACCGCGCCCAGCGCGATCACCAGGCGGCGGTAGTGGATCTCGACCGGCGTGCCGTCCAGGTCGACCCGCACGCACTGCCGTGCGCGGTCCAGGTCGTCGATCCGGCCGAGCACCAGCTCGGCGCGGGGGCACATCAGCCGCAGGGGCACCACCGTGTGGCGCGGCTCCAGCGTGCCCGAGGCCGCCTCGACCAGCATCGGCGTATAGAGCATGTAGTTCTCGAGGCTGACCATGGTCGCGCCCGGCGCGCCGAGCAGGCGCGCGACGTAGCTGCCGGCGAAGCCGCCCCCCAGGATGAGCGTGCCGTTCTTCGCCTCCCGCATCGGACCTAGCTTAGGATGGTCGGATGAAACTCCTGGGCCTGCAGATTCCGAACTTCACCTTCCCGGGCGTGTCGAATGACCGCCTCTTCGACCACATCGCGGGGCTCGCGCAGACCGCCGAGCACGCGGGTTTCGATTCCGTCTTCGTGATGGACCACTTCTATCAGCTGCCCAGCATCGGCCCGCGCACCGACCCCATGCTCGAGGGCTACACGTTGCTGGGCGGCATCGCCGCGCGGACCAAAAAGGTTCGCCTGGGCACGCTGGTCAGTGGCGTCACCTACCGCAACCCGGCCTTTCTGGCCAAGACCGTGACCACGCTCGACATCGTCTCCTCCGGTCGGGCCATCCTCGGCATCGGCGCGGCCTGGAACGAGGACGAGCACAACGGCTACGGCTACGAGTTCCCGCCGGTCGGCGAGCGGCTGAGCCGGCTCGAGGAGGCGCTCCAGATCTGCCGGCTCATGTTCACCGAGCCGGAGGCGACCTTCGAGGGCCGCTACTACCGGGTGCGCGGGGCGCTCAACTCGCCGCGACCGGTCCAACCGGGCGGTCCGCCGATCATGATCGGCGGCGGGGGCGAGAAGCGCACCCTCAAGCTCGTCGCGCAGTACGCGGACATCTGCAATATCTTTGGCGACCCGGCGACCGTGCGGCACAAGATGGAGGTGCTGGCTCAGCACTGCCAGGCGGTCGGGCGGGATCCGAAATCGATCATCAAGACGCGGCTGGGCGCACTCCTGATCCGCAAGACGAAGGCCGAAGCTGACGCCGTCCTCAACCAGCTCATCCGCCGTCCCGGCGTCGACGAGCAGCGGGTCCGCGATTACTTCATCGCGGGCGGGCCGGACGAAGTCACCCGGCAGGTGCAGGCGTATCTCGACGCCGGTCTCGACGGCATGATCTTCAACATGCCGCACATCGAGGATCCCGAGGCGATCGAGCTGGCCGGGCGCACCCTGTCCGGACGGTTGGAACCGGTCGGCAGCTAGCGCGTCAGCGGGCGGGGCTCAGCTCTCCCACTGCGACACGGCGAGGAAGTAGCCGCAGTTGTGGCACGTCCATCCGATGATGGCGTGGGGGCCCAGGCGACCGGGCGGATCCTCGGGGCGATCTTTGGCGCGCACCTCGGTCCACGCCGGCAGTGCGTTGCACCGCGGGCAGCGCACGGGTGGGCGCATGTCCTCCATTTCGAAGCCTTATAGTACCTACGGCCATGGCCGAGGAGCGCCTCTACTCGATCACCGAGGTCGCCGAGAAGCTCCATGTCTCACCGGCCACCGTGGCCACCTGGATCCGGCTCGGGCTGAGTCAGGCCAGCCATCAGGACGAGGTCGGGCGCAACCGCTGGACGGAGGCGGATATCGAGGCGATGCGCCGCCGGTTCCAGGAGCGTCAGGCGCGCGAACGGGCGGGCATCAGCGACGACACTTCGGAAACCTGAGCCCGAGTCCGTACAATGCCTCCTGCGAGAGGCGGAGGAGGACCGATGCAGGCCAAGCTCGTCAGCACCAAACCTGAGGCAACCCCCGGCGACGCGATCGTGGTGCCCCTGTTTCAGGGCAACCGCACCCTCGATCGCGGCCTGAGCGGGCTCGACCGCAAGCTGGGTGGCGCGCTCAGCGCCGCGCTGCGCCGGCCCGGCGCCGGCAAGTTCATGGAGACGACCCTCCTGCAGGGTGGCCGGGGCGGTCCCGCCGCGGTCCTCACCATCGGCCTGGGACGCCAGGGTGAGCTCGATCTCGTCCGCCTGCGCAACGCGCTGCAGCAGGCGGGCCGGGCGCTGCGGCGTCACGGCAGCCGGCGGGTCGCC
>DASQGL010000008.1:0-1581 GCA_035632635.1 Candidatus Limnocylindrales bacterium | reverse complement strand
TTTAAGTCCTCGGCCGCGATCCGGAAGTACTCCGCCGCCTCGTCGACCTCGCCCAGAGCCTCCGCGATGAGAGGCTTGCCCTGGTCGAGCGTCAGCAGCCGGCCCAGCTCCTCGCGCCGCGCGGCGATCGTCTCGGCGATCTTGTGGAGGCGCGTCGACCGCTCGAACCCCTTGAGCCGCGCCATCGATCTCTTTGCTTTGTGAGCGGCTTCGACCGCGCGCCCGGCGTCCGCGCGTGTGCCCTTGGGTATCTGCCCTATGACCTCACCCGTCGCCGGGCTGTCGGCGTCGAAGAGCTGGCCACTTTCGGACTCGACCCACTTACCGTCGACGAACATCTTCTTGACCGAGCGCGCGACGTCGATGCTCATCGGCTACTTCCTCCTTCCGTTGCTGGAGGGTGCGCGGTGGCGCCCCAGGTCGAATGCCTGCTGGTAGATCCGGCGGTAGTTCGCGGGGTCGACGTCGCGGGGGTTGCCGATGGTCTGCGGGTCCGCGAACGCCTTGTCGGCGAGCATCGGGATCTCGTCTTCAGCGAAGCCGAGCTCCTGCATGCTCGGGATCTCGACGTCGATGGTGAGCTGGTGCACGTACTCGACCGCCATCTCCGCCGCCCGCCACATCGATGTGCCGCGCACGTCGAGGCCGAACGCCTGGGCCATGCGGGCGAACCGCTCCGGTTCCCCGGCGTGGTTGTACTCCATGACCGGGCCGAGCAGGCGGGCGGTCAGCGCGCCGTGCGGCGCGTCGTGCACGCCCCCGGCGGTCTGGCTCATGGCATGCGCCGCGCCCGCGGAGTCGGTCCCGTAGGCGAGGCCGGCGAGCATCGCGGCCGCGCTCATGTGGTAGCGGGCCTGCAGGTTCTGTGCTTGCGAGAACGCGACGCGCAGGTAGCGGGCCACGTACTCCATGGCGAGCAACGCCACCGCGTCGGTGAAAGGCTGGTGGTAGGACATCGTGTAGCACTCGACCGCGTGTGCGAGCGCGTCCATGCCGGTGCCCGCCGTTACTGCGGGAGGCAGCTTGACGGTCAGCTCGGGGTCGATCAATGCGACCCACGACGCGATGTCCGGCGTGCCGCCGACGTTGAACTTGATCTTGCGTTTGGGGTCGGTGATGACCGCCCAGAGCGTCACCTCGCTTCCGGTCCCGGCCGTCGTCGGGACGGCGATCATGGGCGGGATCCGCGAGCGGATGGGGCTGTGGCCCCATTCGTACTCGACGATGCTTCCGTCGTGCACGGCTACGACACCGATGCCCTTCGCGGTGTCCATCGAGCTGCCGCCGCCAATCGCGACCAGGCCGTCGCAACCCTGGCTGCGGTATTCGGCCGCGCCCGCGTCGACGAGCTCGACTCCTGGGTTCGCCCGGACCTTGTCGAACACCACCGGCTCGACGTCCGACTTCCGCAGCGCTTCGAGCGCCGTGTCCAGCAATCCGGCGGCTTTGACCCCGGCGTCGGTGACCAGCAGCGGGCGCCGCATCCCGAGCAGGCTTGCCTCGCTGCCGAGCTCGGCGATGGCGCCCAGGCGCTGCACGAGGCGCGTCGGGCTCTGGTAGGTGCGAAGGGTGTATTCGAGC
>DASQGL010000007.1:0-85320 GCA_035632635.1 Candidatus Limnocylindrales bacterium | reverse complement strand
GCTCGCCACGCAATGGCTGAAGGGCAACCTGCAGGCGGCCACCACGTGGGGCGTCGGGCGTGACCTGCCGCGCGCCGTTCGCGACTTCTACCAGGCTCAGGGTTACCGCTTCCTGGGGATCGCGGACCAGAACACTTACACCTGGACGGACGAGTACCAGGCGGCGACCATGACCGGCGTGCCCATGGTCGAGGCCTCCTACCCGTTCGGCGACCTGCTGGCGCTCTACATGGATCACTGGCGCGGGGCGGCGAGCCTGCAGGGCGCGGTCGACTGGATCACCCGGGAGCAGGGTTTCGCGATCCTGGCCGCCCCGCAGTCACCGGCCAAGCCGGTCTCAGACGCGCAGGCGCTCGCACTTCGCAACCTGTTCGCGGTCGAGGTCTTCGATGCCCGGCTGGCCGCCACCGCCCCGGCCGCCGCGGACGCGACCGGACTGTGGGATCGTATGCTCAGCCACGGAACGCACGTCTTCGCCTTCGCCGGTGACGACCTGGTCAGCATCCGGGAGACCGCGGCCGGCCCGCGCGCGTTCATCGAGGTGCTGGCCGCCGGCCAGGACCTCTCCGCGTTGCTGAATTCCATGCAGCAGGGCGCCTTCTATGCCTCGACCGGCGCCGCGTTCAGCGACCTGCGGCTCGACGGCAAGACCATCCGGATCGAGTCGGCGGCGCCCGCGACCATCCGCTTCATCGGCCGGGGCGGCCGGCTGCTCTCGGCGGTCGACGGGACCAATGCCGCGTACACGGTGCACGGCAACGAAGGCTACGTGCGCGTCGAGCTCCAGTCCCAGGCCGGCCGCGCCTGGTCGCAGCCCTACTGGATCAGCGGCTGAGGGCGGCGTTCGCCGTGGCCTGGGCGGTGACCCCGGTCCCGGCCGCCGCGGTGTGGAACGACCAGAGCTTGTGGAAGGCGATGCCGTTCTGCGTCCCGCTCAGCTCCATCGAATAGGTTGTGTTCGCCTTGAGCGGCGTCAGCGCCATGAACGCGAAGGAGTTCTCCATGTCGGGATCCTTCGGGCGCAAGACGTACCCGGGGAGGTCCGCGCCGGAGGGGTCGCGCAGATGGTACGTCCCGATGACCACGTTCGCCAGCCGGTCGAACGTCGCCGTGACCGGATAGCCGATCGGATAGGTCGCGCTGGGCGCGGGATCCGGGATCTCGTTGCCGTTGAAGGCGACCGGCACGTCCTGCTGGTCGGCAGCCGGATAGACGATGATGCGCCCCGTCGACCGCTCGCGGAAGGACAGGTCCATGACCTGGATCTTCATCGAGTCGAGGTAGGCGTCGCCGTAGCCGAGCTCGAGCACGTCGGCGCGAAGCAAGGGCAGCCGGTGGTAGACGGAGTCGATCCAGTCGCTGACCGCGGCCTGCGGATCGTCACGATGGGTGATCACCTCGCCCATCGAGTGGGGGGCGTAGCCGAAGTGCTCGGCCCGCGCGAGCTGGTTGTCGCCCGTGTACCCGAGGTCCCCTTTGACCTCGTTGTGGATCCCGAGGTTGAGGAGCTGCGGGTCGGCGCCATTGAAGAAGGTGTAGAAGGCGTGGGCGAGCGCCGACTGGTGGATGATGGCGGAGGCCGGCACCGGCGCGAGGCCGGCGATCTGCCGGTAGCGGTTCACGGCGGAGAGCGCCACCGCCTGCCGGTTCAACGCCTCCTGGTCGAGGTCGAGGTAGGCGACCGCCGTGCCACTGGCCGTGGGCGGGGCGACCGAGTGCTGGGCGGCCGCGACGGCGGCGCTTTCATTGCCCTGCAGGTAGCGCAGGATGGCGACCAGGTAGGCGCCGGCCTCGGCGTTGGTCGGCTCCGCGCTGACCGCAGCGCGCTCGTCGTCGGCGCCGGTGGACGGACTGCGGTCGAGCGCCACGGCGATGTCGCCGAGCATCATCAGGTCGAGCGCGTTGCGTGGCTGCAGCCGCAGCGCGGCCTGGTAGGCGGACTTCGCCACCCCGTAGTCCTGGGCGAAGAGCGCGACCGTCCCCAGCTGCTCCCGCAGCCCGGCGTCGTCCGGCGAGATCTGCACCGCCCGCTGGAGATAGGCGGTCGCCCCGGGCAGGTCCTGCCGGTTGATCGAGAAGCGGGCGAGCTCGAGGACGCGTTCGACCCACTGGGGTTGGTCGGTCGCGGCCAGCTTGAAGTGGGCGAGCGCCTGGGGATAGTCCTTGCGGTCCTGGTAGTAGTTCGCCCAATCCCGCTCGGCCTCCGCCCGTTCGTAGGCGACTCTGCTCTGCCCGGCCAGGGTGGCCGCCTTCCGCAGCTCCGCCTGCGCCGTGGCGTACTGGCCGCCGTCGGCGAGGGCCTCGCCGTAGAAGGCGTGCGCCAGCGCCGAGGAGGGGGAGGCCTTGACCGCCTGGGCGCCCCGGCTGATCGCCTGCGACACGTTGTTGTTCCAGTCCTGGACCCGGGTCAGGACCGTCAGCACGTAGCCGTCGGCGGGGGCGAGCTTGAGCGCCGTCTCGGCCTCCTGGAGCGCCGGCTTCTGCTTGCTCTCGTAGTTGAGCAGCAGCGCGTAGGCGGCATGGGATTGGGCGTCGGTTGGGTGGGCGCGGAGCTGGTCGACCAGCCGGGCGCTCGCGGCCGAGTACTGGTTCTGGAACATGAGGTTGAGCGCCACGGTGCCCGGGCTCGAGGACGCCGCCGGGCCGGGGGCGCAGGCGGCGAGCAGCAGCCCGGCGATGATGCCCGCGCACAGCCGGCGCCTTCTCACGATGCCAGTCTAGGAAAAGTCTCCGGTCCGGTCGGCGGTGTCGGTAGGTACGGTCGGCGTCACGAGACCGTCACGGCGCCGTCGCGGCATGCGTGAGTCTGTTCGATAGACCTTCATCCGACCGTCACCTAGACTCCCTGAAATGGCCGCGGACCCACCCTCGAAGAAGGCCGGCAAGGCCTCGGCGGGCGTCGCGCCGTCGCGTCTGCGCGTGCTCGCCGGCGGAGCGCCGACCCCGGCGCCGTCCTTCCGCTTGCTGACCCAGGTCAGCGCTGCCCTGAGCACGTCGCTGGACCTCGACACGACGCTGCGCGAGGTCCTCGAGAAGCTGAACACCCTGGTCGCCTTCGACGCGGCCACGCTGTTCCTGCTGGACGACTCGGGCAAGGAGCTCCAGGTCAAGGCCGCGCTCGGAGTGCCCGTCGCGCTGGCCGAGGTCAAGCGGTTCAAGGTCGGAGAGGGCGTCGTGGGTTGGGTGGTGGAGCACGGGGCGACCGCCCTGATCGAGAACTCGTCGAAGGACGCGCGCTTCCAGGAGACGGGGGCCCAGCGCCGGCCCCGGACGGTGCTGGCGGCGCCGCTGCGGGCGCGGCACCACGTGTTCGGCGCGCTCGTGCTCGTCCGGTCGCCCCAGGAGCCGTTCACGGCCGACCACCAGCGCCTGTGCGAGGCGATCGCCGGCCAGGCCGCGGTCGCGATCGACCACGCCCGGCTGTACGAAACCGAGCGGGCTTCGCGGCGCCGGGCGGAGGCGCTCCTGCTGATCGCGGAGGCCTGCAGCGACGCGGTCACCATGCCGGAATTGCTCGAGCGAGCCGTTAAACAGGTGGCCTTCGCCATGCGCGCCACCGCTGCCGTCATCGTTCAGCCGGATCCGCAGGCCCGGGTCATCCAATCGGTGTGGGAGACCCCGCCGTCCAGGTCTTCGGACTGGGACGCGCTCCTGCGGCAGCCGATCGATGCGATCCCGCTCGGACGGGCTCTGCGAGGGGCGTCCGCGCCCATCGTGATCGCCCGCCCCGACCCCGCGCTTCCCGCCACCGTTTGGGAGCGCGTCGAGTGCCCGTCGCTGGTGGCCGTCCCGATTCGCTGGCAGGGTGAGCTGCTGGCGGCGTTGGTGGTCGGATTCAAAGGTCCGTTCGCGCCGGAGGGGGCTGCCCTCGAACTCCTTGATGAGCTCGGTCGCCAGATCGCGCTCGGCATGGAGCGGCTGCGCCTCCAGCAGCAGGTGCAGGAGCAGCAGAACGACATGGCGGTCGTGGCTGAACGCAACCGGATCGCCCGCGACCTGCACGACGGGATCGTGCAGTACGTCTACGCGCTCGGCCTCAGCCTCGAGCACGCGCGCGACCTCGTTGCCCCCGACCCGCAGGCCGCCGCCCTGGCGCTTTCCCGCGGCATCGAGCAGGTCAACCACGTGCTGTCGGAGATGCGCACGTTCATCTACCAGCTGCGGCCCATCATCATGAAGCAGAAAGAGGTCGGCGAGTGGGTGCTCGATCTCTGCCGCCAGTTCCAGCTGGCTACCGGGGTCACGATCGAGGCCGAGGTCGGCGAGACGGGCGGGCACGAGCTCTCGCCCGAGATCTCGATCGCCCTCTTTCGCATCATCCAGGAAGCGCTCTCCAACATCTATCAGCATGCCCGCGCCTCCAGGGCCACCCTCTCGCTCCGCTTCGACGGGTCCGGCGTCTCCTTGCTGATCGCGGACGACGGCGCCGGCTTCACGCCCGCGGAGCGACCCGCCCCGCGCATCGCGGGCGGGCACGGCCTGGGCAACATCGAGGAACGGGTCGCCGAACTGAACGGCGTGCTCCGGATCCAGAGCGCGATTGGTCACGGCACCCGGCTGGAGGCGGACATCCCGTACACGCGATGAGCCCAACCTTCCCCGTGCGCTTGCTGGTGGCGGATGACCACGAGATGGTCCGCACCGGCCTGCGCGCCATCCTCGAGTCGGACCCGCGGATTCGCGTGGTCGGCGAGGCCGGCACGCCCAAGGACGCCGTCTACCAGGCGGCCCTGCTGCGCCCCGACATCGTGCTCCTCGACGTCCGCATGGGTCAGAGCAGCGGGATCGACGCCTGCCGCGAAATCCTCGGCCGGAACCTGGGGAGCAAGGTGATCATGCTCACCTCCTTCGCCGACGAGGACGCGGTCTACGCGTCGATCATGGCGGGGGCGGCCGGCTACTTGTTGAAGGAGATCAACAAGGCCGGCCTGATCGATGCCGTGCTGGCCGTGCACGAGGGCCGCTCCCTGCTGGACCCTGAGGTCACGCGCAAGGTGCTGGAGCGGATCCGGAAGATGGCGGCGACGTCGGACGAGGTCTCCCGGGCGGCGCTCTCCGACCAGGAGAAGCGGGTCCTGAGGCTGGCCGCCCAGGGGAAGACCAACAAGGAGATCGCGGCCGACCTCTACCTGTCGGACAAGACGGTCAAGCACCACATCTCCAACATCCTGAGCAAGCTCGGCCTGTCCTCCCGCGCCCAGGCGGCTGTCTGGGCGACCCAGCACGGGCTCCTCGACGAACCGGAACGAAAAGCCAGCTGAACACAGGCTCTGTTTGCGTGCGCGCGACAGCGCGGCTCGCCGGAGCACGAGGCCTGTGCCAGATTCAGCGGGAGCGCCCGTTGCTCTCTTTCGGAGCAGCTTGCGCCGGGCCGGCCAGATGGCCTCCAAAGGGGGTCCACTGGCGGATAGGGTGGGGGGCCGGCGCAGGCTACACTCCGCTACGCGTCGATCGGCGGCGACCATTCTTCAGGAGGCCCCGGATGCTACTCGTCGACAAGGTCAATCGAGGACGCAATCCGGAAAAGCCGGAGAACTCCGACGAGGCCGGTCCCCAGGCGCTGGGCAGCCTGCTCGTCAAGCCCCAGGCGCTGGCGGCGCGCATCCCGGGCCTGGACAAGATCAAGCGCACCATCCACGAGCGCCTGATCGCCTCCATCGGGATCGACGGCGACCGCTACGACAGCGCCGAGGTCCTGCGTCGCATCAGCCTGCTGGTCGACGAGTACTGCGAGGAGACCAAGCTCAAGCTCCCCAAGGTCGACCGCGAGGAGCTGTCGGCCCTCATCGGCCACGACGTCCTCGGCCTGGGACCGCTGGAGAGCTTGCTCGAAGACGCGCAGGTGACGGAGATCATGGTCAACGGCCCGAAGACGATCTTCATCGAACGCCGCGGCCGGATCACCCAGTCCGAGCTGACCTTCGAGAACGAGGGGCAGCTGCGCCGGGTCATCGACCGCATCGTCGCCCGGATCGGCCGGCGCGTCGACGAGTCGTCGCCCATGGTCGACGCGCGCCTCCAGGATGGATCCCGGGTCAACATCGTCATCCCGCCGCTCGCCGTGACCGGCTCGAGCGTGACCATCCGGAAGTTCTCCCGCGCTCCCTATCGCGTCGACGACCTGGTCAGCTTCGGGACGCTCAACAAGCCGATGGCGGAATTCATCCGCGCCTGCGTCCGCTCCCGGATCAGCATGGTGGTCAGCGGCGGCACCGGCTCGGGCAAGACCACCACGCTGAACGTGCTTTCGAACTTCATCCCCGACAACGAGCGGGTGGTCACGGTCGAGGACACCGCGGAGCTGCAGCTGCGCCAGCGCAACCTCGTCTCCCTCGAGGCGCGCAGCGCCAACGTCGAAGGGCGCGGCATGGTCTCCATCCGCGACCTCGTGGTCAACGCCCTGCGGATGCGTCCCGACCGGATCGTGGTCGGCGAGTGTCGCGCCGCGGAGACGCTGGACATGCTGCAGGCGATGAACACGGGCCACGACGGCAGCATGACCACCGTCCACGCGAACAGTCCCAAGGACGCGTTGAACCGGATCGAGACCATGGTGATCATGGGCGGCTCGGACCTGCCCTTCCAGGCGATCCGCGAGCAGATCGTTGGGGGCATCACGCTGATGGTGCAGCAGGCCCGGCTCCGCGACGGCCGTCGGGTGATCACGCACATCTCGGAGATCACCGGGCTCGAGGGCAACGTCATCCAGGTCCAGGACATCTGCCGCTTCGATCAGACCGGGATCGACGCCGAGGGCAATGTGCTCGGTGCGTTCCGCTGGACGGGCACGATCCCGAAGCTGCTCCCCCGACTCAAGGCGAACGGCGAGGATTTCCCGATCGAGACGTTCGGTCAGGGCGGCCTGCAGGTCATCGAAGGCGCTCCGGCGTTGGAGCGCCGGGAGCACGGCGCCCGGTCGGCGCAGGAGTAACCGTCGTTGTCTTCACGCCGCTGGCCGTTTTCGCATCCGTTGAAGGAGACCCCCTCCGACCCGCCCCCGACCGCGCCCCGGCCTGAGGCGGCGCCCGCCGAGCAGCCGGTCGAGCGGCGCGAGATGCCCCGGCACGACACCGCCTTGCTCGAAGTCGAGCTGCACGAGTCGCGGGCGGCCCAGGCGCGGGTCCGCCAGGACCTGGCCGACCTGCTCAAGGCGCACCGCCAGCAGGCGCGCCTGCTGGAACGCAGCCAGCGGGCGGCCGCCGCCACCGAGGAGGAGCTCGGCTCGAGCCGCAAGCAGGTCCAGGCGCTGGAGGCCGAGATCGCCGACCAGCGCGCCCGCCTTGCTCAGCAGGCGGCTCGCGTCAGCGAGCTGGAAGCGAAGATCTCCAACCACGCATCCCTCCAGGAGGCGCATGCGGCGCTCAGCCGCGAGCGCGACGACCTCCAAAGCCGCATGGCGGACCTCACGCGCAGCCGCGACAACGCGGTCAACGAAGGCGAGCGGCTGAGCGAGCAGCTCACCCATCTGCACGCCAGGATCGCCGCGAAAGAGGCCGAGATCGCGGCCCTCACCGTGGCGCAGGACGACTGGAAGGAACGGGTCCAGAAGCTGGGGCAGGAGGTTGCCGATCTGCGGGCCAGCCAGGAGAAATCCCGCGAGCAGCTCACCCGGCTGAGCGCGGTCGAGGCGGCGAAGAGCCGGCTTCAGCTCGAGTACGACTCGCTGGCCGCGCGCTGGGAGGTTGCCAAGGCGCAGCTCGACGAGGCGGAGCAGGCGCTGCGGACGTCCCAGGCCACGATCAAGGCGGCGCAGCGGCTGTCCGCCTCGGTGGAGTGGCGCGGGGCCCTGGACGGCGTGCTCGACGCGGCCTCCGAGCTGGTGCGCTTCGAACGCGGCACGCTCGCGCTGGTCGACGAGCTCCAGGAAGAGTTGAAGATCGAGGCGGCGCGCAACAGCCCGATCGCCGTCAGCGAGATGTCCCGGTTCAAGATGGGCGAGGGGATCGCCGGGTGGGCCCTCTCGCATCGTGAGCCGGTGCTCGTCCGCGACAGCCGGTCGGATGCCCGTTTCAAGGCGTCGGATCCGGCCCATCAGCCCCGCTCTTTCATCGCCGTGCCGCTGCTGAGCGGACCGGAGGCGCTCGGCGTCCTCACCCTCTCGCGCTCGGCGAACGACCCATTCGACGATCACGACCTGCGCAACGTCGCGCGGGTCGCGACCGACGCCGCGAACGCCCTGATCCACGCCCGCCTCGTCCACGTGCTCAAGCAGCGGCAGGACCGGCTGAACGCCCTGGTGAAGAAGGCCAAGGACCTGTGGATGGCCGGCGACCTGGGCCAGGTGCTCGAGTTCGTCATGACCTCGGCCGAGGAGCTCACCGCGGGCACCGCGGCGCTGGTCGCGCTGCGCGACCCCAAATCGCAGGAGCTCGAGGTCCTGGCCTCGCACGGCATCCCCGACGAGGTGCTGCGCGAGCGGATCGGGTGGGGCGCGCCGGCGGCGATGGACGTGCTCCGGACCGGCAAGCCCTGGGCCGCGCCCATGCGGGACATGCTGCCGGCATCGCTGACCGAGATGGTCGAGCGGGCCGGCCTCGTCAGTCTGATCTCCGTCTCCTTCCTCAGCCAGCCGCTCAGCGTCGAGGTTGAGGAGAACCTGCTGACCCGGTCCAACCTCGATCCGGTGGAGGAGGTGGAAGGCGTGCTGCACGTCTACCGCCGCTCGGCGGAGCCCATCCCCGCCGGCCAGCTCGAACAGCTGCAGGCATTCGCCGACCATGCGGCGGTCGCCATCCGCAACGTGCGGCGGGGCGAGCGGGTGCGGGGGCAGCTCCAGACGACCGTGTCCTTGAACGCAAAGCTGCTCGGCCGCGAGCGCTACATCAATCAGCTGCAGTTCCGAATTGAACAGCTCGAGAAAGAGCTGCGGAGATTCAAGGCAGCCTGACGCTCGCGCCGCACAAACGTTCCTCTTGTCAGGATCGCGAAAACGTGGTACTATTGTTCGAGTCGCCGCGTCGTGGCGATTTTTTTGTGCCCGCGAGGCTCAGCCGATCAGCCGGCGCCGCCTCCGCTGGGCGACCGTCAGCCTTCCCATCAGGAAGGCGTCCAGCACCCGGTGGGAGGAGATGACCGCGTCGCCGGCGCGCCGGGCGCCTTTGCGGCGGTCCGCCTTGACGTCGATCAGGTACTTCTCCTGCTGCGCCCAGACCAGCTCGATCAGGCGGCTGAAGTTGACGCCCGGATCGATAGCGATCCCTTCCCGCTCCAGCCGCTCCCGGACGGTCGGGGGCAGATCGGTGGCGTCGGCCAGGTTCAGGCGTTCGAGCGCCTCGAGCAGGTCGTCCAGGCGCCGGAGGTTGCCCCGACGCTCGGCCTCATTGCTGTACGCACGCGGTGATGTCTCCAACTGACCCTCCTACAGTTTGATCAATCCCGATCCGGGAATCACCTCGAGGCCGCGCTCCTCGAGCGCGTCGATCACCCGGTTGATGCCGATGGCGTCGCTGGGCATGTGCCCGGTCACGATCAGGTTGCGGTCCGGGCGGGCCTCCTGTTCGAGCTGGCGGAGATCGTCCCGGTCGATGTGCATGGCGATGATGGTCGAGATGCCGTGCTCGTAGTAGGTGCGGAACACCGGCGCGCCCCCATTGGAGCCGGCGGCCATCTGGACGACGAAGCGGCCGACCGGGTTCTCCGGTGAGCCGAGCCACAGCTCCGGCTGCACCAGGGAGGCCTGCATTTCGGGGATCGACCGAAGGGACGCCAGCAGCGATCCGACGGTGGTGTCGCCGGCCACGCGCTGGGACACGAAGTCGATGAAGAAACGGCGCCCGATCAGGTCGGCCGCCAGGTGGATGTTCATGAGCGGCATCTGCATCAGGCGGGCGGCGTCGACGACGCGATCGTAGTTGGCCGAGTGGAGGGCCCGCTGGATCGGGCGCTGGCGGGCGAGCATGGCCGCGTGGGCGTCCGGCGCAGGCACGCCCGCGGCCATCATCTGCTGCTCGTGACCCTCGATCACGCGGGGGAAGTCGAGGCGCGCGTGAGATCCGATGGGGTGGTGCGCGATGACCCCGTCGACCCCGATCATCCTGGCCAGCACTAGCTCTCCCACGTCGATGTCGATTCCGAAGAGCACCCGCTTGACCGTTCCGTCGAGATAGACCTGGCTATCCGCCGGCGTCTGCTCGCATCCGGCGAGCCGGTTCGCCAGCGCCATGATTTCGCTCAGGCGCACTCTGGGCCCGATTATAGGCAGCGGTGCCTGATTACCCAACGTGACCCGGCGCCTCAACCTTGCCGGCGGCTGACTAGAATTCGATCGACCGACGATGGAAGGCTTTGCTCCCACGTTCAAAGAGGCGGTCGGGCGATGGCGCCGCCGGCACCGCCATCCCCCGGCCAACGAAACCTGGTACGCGGTTCACTACCGCGTGGGCTGGCTGGTCGAACGCCTGAACACGCTGGAAAGCATCCATCTGATGCGCCAGGGGCTCGACGTGCGGGCGTTGGCGGCCGAGCGGCCGGCCCGCAAGCGCAAAGCCGATGGGAAGACCGGGGAGGCGGCGGAATTGCCGGATCAGGCTGCGGCCATGGATGCCGGTGACGAGGTCTCCGTGGAGGATGGCGACGAAGACGACGAGGTCGCCGAGGATGGCGGAGACGAGACCGGCCTGGACACGGTGAAACCGGATGCCGGCGCGGTCACGCCCGTCGCGGATGCCGGATAATCCTGCCATGCGCAGGTTGGCCGGGCGGCGCTGGCTCGGCCCGATCCTGGGGGCGCTGCTGCTCCCTCTGGATCCCCTGCTCGGGCTCGTGCTGATGAGCCTGGGCCTGCACCGCGCCCGGCGCAAGGGGTGAAGGTCTATCTCGGGCGCGCGGTGAGCGGCGAGCTCGGGCCGCGCTCGCTGGAGGCGATCCAGCTGGCCCATCGGGCGCTGCGGGACGCCGGCGCCGACATCCTTTGCGAGCGGGTCGCGGATCCCGAATACCGGCCCGGCGCCGACCGCCCCGAGCTGGTCGCCGAGATGATGCGACGCGAGTTGCTCGAAGCCGACGCCGGGTGCGTCGAGGTGACCGGCCGCTCGACCGGAGTCGGGTTCGAGGCGGGCTGGTTGAGCGGACGCGGCCGCCCGGTGCTGATGCTTTATGACGCGGACGCCGCGCCCCCGTCGTCGGTCGCGCGATTCCCACCCTTCGATCACTGCCTCGCCTTCGGCTATCGCGACTTGATGGAGATCGCGCCCACGGTCAGCGAGTTCTGCCGCACCATCGCGGCCCACGTCGCCCTTCGCGCCCAGCGGTGAGGCCCGGCGTCAAGCCGGGCGCGTCGACCCGGGCGTTTGCCGATGTCGGGTTGCCCCGCGTCCTCGACCCGCCCTTTGCCCTGCCGCAAGCGGCCCGGAGGCTGGATCCGAGCCTGCCGGCCCGTCCTGGTGAGCTGGTCCTCGATTGCGAGCGCCTGCAGATCGACTCGGTCAGCTTTCGCCAGTTCCGGGAGGAGTGCCGCGATGACGTGGAGGCGATCGCACGGCGCATCCTCGCGGTCGTGCGCGAGCGGGGCAAGCTCGAGAACCCGGTCACCGGATCCGGTGGCGTGCTGATCGGCCGCGCCCGGACCGCCTCGCGCGCCCGCGGGGTGAGTCGCGGCTCGCGAGTCGTGAGCCTGGTGTCGCTGACGCTCACGCCGCTCCACCTGGAACGGGTCCGGCGGGTCGACCTGCAGACCCACCAGGTCCACGTCGACGGTCACGCCATCCTGGCTCGCGCGTTTCCGATCGCGATTGCCCCCGACGACCTGCCGCTCGGGGTGAGCCTGGCCGCGCTCGATGTCAGCAGCGCGCCGGCGCAGCTCGCCCGCCTGGTTCGCCGCGCCGACCGCGTCATCGTCATCGGGGCGGGCGGCGCCTCCGGTCTGCTGGCGCTTGCCCTGGCGCGGGAACGCGCACGAGACGGCGTGGTCGTCGCGGTCGACAGCAATCGCCGCTTCATCGAGGACGTCCGCGCCAGCGGTCTCGCGGATCACGTGGTCGAGGCGGACGCCACCCACCCGGTGGACTGCGCGCGGGCGGTCGCGCGCCGCGCCCGCTTCCCGCACGCCGATGTCGTCGTCAACGTGGTCAACACGCCGGGCACTGAGATGGCCACGGTCCTGCTCTGCCGGCCGCGGGGCATCGTGATGTTCTTCGGCATGGCGACCAGCTTCAGCGACGCCGCCCTCAGCGGCGACGGCCTCGGCCGGGAGACCCGCATGATGGTGGGGATCGGATACGTCGAAGGCCAGGCGCAGCTCGCGCTGGGTCTGCTGCGCCGCCATCCCCGCTTGCGCGAGGTCTTCGTGCGCCGCTACGGGCATGGGGGCGAGGATGTCTAGACTGCGTCTGTGCCTACATCCGCCTGCGTCTTGACGGTCAGCACGAAGGGAGCCCGCGGCGAGCGGACCGACGAAAGCGGCGAGCGCCTCGCGGAGATGCTGGCGCGCCTGCCGGCGGAGATCATCGCGCGCGCGGTGGTCACCGACGACGAAGCGGAGATCCGCGCCCAGGTGCGGCGCTGGCTGGAAACCGATCCGCACCTGATCGTGCTGACCGGCGGGACCGGGCTCGGTCCACGCGACGTGACGCCGCAGGCCCTCGAGCCGCTCTTCGATTACCTCGTCCCGGGCATCGCCGAGGCGATGCGGGCCGCGGGCCTGCGCAAGACGCCGCACGCGATGCTCTCGCGGTCCGTCGCGGGGGTCTGCAAGCGGACGCTCATCCTCGCCCTGCCCGGAAGCCCTCGCGGCGCGTCGGACAGCCTGGAGGCGGTGATGGAAGCGCTGCCCCACGGCCTGCGCACACTCCGCGGCGAGGTCTCCGACTCCCCCGCCGCGCACAGACCGAGCTGAGCGCAGGAGTTCCCCGCGCCTGGCGCCCGCGCATCAGGCGCGCAAGCGCGGCTTGCCCTGCGAGCGCACTCCGTGCTCAGCACTCACCTCAACATCTCGGCGAACTCTTCCGCGTTGCGGACCGAGTAGTCCGCGTAGCAGTTGTTGAAGATCGCGTGCACCTCCTTCGCCTGCTCCGCCATCGCACGCACCTTCGGCACCCAGTCGGCCAGCTGCTGGGTGCTGTAGAGGTACTTGAATTTCTCCGCCGTGCTGATGCCCTTCTTCTCCCAGGTCTCGCGGTTGCGACCGTGGAAGCGGACCATGGCGAGCGGCGCCGTGGTCGCGACCACAGGGGGCACGCTCGACGTGAAGCCCTGCGGCTCATCCACGACGACGTAGGTCATCCCGTGCTGGCGTAGGAACTCGAGCACGCGCTCGCGCCGATCCTCGCGCAGCCAGGCAGCCTGGCGGAACTCGATTGCGAGGCCGAACTCCGGCAGCCACTCGCGGAGGTCCTCCATGAAGCGATACGAGGACGGGGACGGCAGGAACCATTTCGGAAACTGGAACAGGACGGCGCCGAGCTTGCCCGCGTCGTGCAGCGGCTGCAGCCCCTCCCGGAACCGGTCCCAGATCAGCTCGCGGTCTTTCGCGCCGAGGTCTTTGAAGTACACGTTGGCGCCCTCTTTCACGCTCAGCCGCTCCCGGATGTCTTTGGGCAGGCGCGCGGCCGGGCTCGGATGCTGGGTCAGCAGCGCAAAGGCCTTCGCGTCGAAGGTGAACCCCTTCGGGGTGCGCTCGACCCAGAGCTGCGCGGTCTTCTCCTGGGGCAGGGAGTAGAACGTGCTGTCCACCTCGACGATGGGGAAGCGCCGGGTGTAGAAACGGAGCCGGTCCTCGGCGGTCTTCGCGTCTTTCGGGTAGAAGGTCGACGCCTTCACCAGGGTGGGCTCCGTCCACGACGAGATGCCCACCCGGATGGCGCCCATGGCTACAGGCTACCGAAGGATTCCCCGCCGCCTGGCAGTTGAACAGGTGAGCCCTCCGGCGCCGCCATGCAAGCCTATCAATCGGCCCCCTGCCCATACTGCGGCGTCACCTGGAACCCACCCGGGGCGCAAGCCTGCGGCAATTGCCGCAACCCCCTCGCCCCCGCACCGCCCGCGTACGCACCGCCCGGCTACCCGCAGGGTCAACCGGCCGGCCCGTACCCCGGTCAGGCGGGCGGCTATCCGGGCCAGCCCGGGCAGGGGCAGCCCTACCCCGGCCAGGGCCAGCCGTATCCGGGCCAGGGTCAGGCGTATCCACCCCAGGCCTTTCCGCCAGGCCAGCCTGGCCAGGCCTACCCCGGGGGCCAGCCCCAGCCCGGCTATCCCTATCCGTACCCGGCCAATCCCTACGGCCAGCCCGGATACCCGGGCGCGGATCCCTATGGCGGGCAGCCCTATCCCGGTCAGCCGTACGGGCAGGCGTACCAGGGCTACCCGCAGGCTGTCCCGCCGGCGCCCTCGCTGACCATCTTCGGCCGCCAGGTCGCCCTGCCCTTTCCCGTCCCCAGCCAGGTCCAGGCGGCGCTCGCCCGGATCGAGGGCGCCGGAACCGGCGTCCTCGCCCCGGTCGCGGCCGTCGTGCTGGTGGTGGTGCTGGTCTTCGGGCTCCTCCCGGTGGTTGCCTCCGCGCAGATCAGCGGCGCCCGCCACGCGATTGCGGCGGCCGGGGCGCATCAGCAGGCCGCGGATGCGGCCATGGCGCTCTTCCTGAAGCCGTCTACCACGTCGTCGAACGACCCCACCGCGGAAAAGGCGGCGCTCAACAAGGACCTGGCCCAGGTGCAGTCGGCGCTCACGGCGGTCAAGGCCGATGAGGCCGCGATCGCCTCCCTCGACCAGCACCTGGTCTGGCTCTCCTACGCCGCGCTGGCCAGCCGTCCGGCGATCGCCGCCGCGCGTGCGAAGACGGCGCTGGCCCTGACTGCGATCAAGGACGCGGATCAGGTCCTCACCGCGGCCGTCGACCAGGCCACCCTCGCGCTGCCGCTGATCGACGCCAGCGCCGATTACGTGAAGGTGGGCGCCGCGCTGGGGCGGCACGATCTGGCCGGCGCCGGCGCGCCGTATCCGGATGCGCACCAGAAGCTGGCCCAGGCCGTCCAGCTGGCCTTGGCCGCCGGCATTCCACCGGTGCTCGCCCAGGAGGTGTCGACCTTCAGCGACCTGGTCGAGAACACGGAGCTGCTGGTGCAGGCGATTCAGAACAAGGACGCCGCCGGGGTGCAGAAGTATTCCGCGCTCGTGCAATCAGGCGCGAAGGCCTTCTCGGCCTTCAGTGGCAGCGCCGTGGACGACTGGAACACCAGGACGTTCGCGCCGCTGGTCAAGGGCTACGACGCGGGGCTGAAGGCCGCGTCCGGGCACTAGCCCGGCGCGGCTTCGTCGGGCGATCCAGCCGGCCGCTCTTCCCGCCGCTCTTGTGGACGAGTTCGACCTGCTCGATCGTCATCCACCGGTCCGCGCTCTTGACCATGTCGACGATCGTGAGGGCGGCGACCGCGACCGCCGTGAGTGCCTCCATCTCCGCCCCGGTCGGGGCCTGGCAGCGGACGCGGCTCTCGATGCGGATCCCGGGCAGGGCGGCGTCCGGCGTGCATCGCAGCTCCACCAGGGTCAGCGGCAGCGGGTGGGTCATCGGGATCAGCGCGCTGGTCGCCTTGGCGCCCATGATCCCGGCGATCCGGGCGGTGGTCAGGACGTCTCCTTTTCGACTCGTGCCCGTGGTCACCACGCGCAGGGCCTCCTTCGTCATCCGCACCGCGCCGCGCGCGACCGCCTCGCGCAGCGTGAGCGGCTTGGCCGAGACGTCGACCATGCCGGCCCGGCCGGCAGCGTCCAGGTGGCTCAAGCGCGCTGCGTTCATCGATCCTCCGGGCGCAGCCGGTCCAGGTCGTCGCGCCGGACATCCTTCTGCACGGTGGCGGGCCTGACCCCGCGAAAGATCGCATGAACGCCGAAGCGTTCTCGAAGCGCATCGAGGCGCTGATCGAGGGCGGCCTTGCCGCCCGCCCTCGCCTCGAGCAGGCTCAGCTGGGTGGCGCGCGACTCGATGTTGCTCACCCCGGCGCCGATCAGCCGGACCGGCCGGTGCGCCTCCAGGTGGGTGCTGAGCAGCTCGGACACGGCCCGGACCAGCTCGTCGTCCCGATCGGTGGGCGCGCTGAGCGTCGTCTGGCGGGACTGGGTCTCGAACGGGTGGTAGCGCACCTTGAGCGTGACCGTGCGCGCGGCCATCCCGTGGGCGCGCAGGCTGTGGGCGACGTCCTGGATCAACCCGTTGACCGTCTCCCGCAACCGATCGCGATCGCGTACATCCGCATCGAAGGTGACCTCGCGCGAAATGCTCCGCGGGTCGCCGGGCGGCATGACCGGGCTCGGGTCGACGCCGCGTGCGTGGGCGTGCAGGAGGCGGCCGAATTGCCCGAGCAGCTCGGCCATCAGCGCTTCGGGGAGTGCGGCCAGCTCGCCGATCGTGTGCACCCCGAGGCGTTCGATCCGGGCCGCCGTCGCCGGGCCGCAGCCGGGCAGTCTGCGCAGCGGGAGCGGTGCGAGGAAGGCGGCTTCCTCGCCTGGGGCGACGATCACCAGGCCGCGCGGCTTGCGCAGGTCTGAGGCGACCTTGGCCACCACCTTGCAGTTCGCGATGCCGATGCTCAGGTCGAGGCCGCAGTCGCGTTTGACCTCGTCGCGCAGGCGCGGCGCCAGCTCGGCGGGCGTGCCCAGCAGGGCCTCCGCGCCGGTCAGCTCCAGGTAGGCCTCGTCGAGCGAGATCGGCTCCACCAGCGGCGAGTATCGGTCGAGGACGCGGAAGACGCGCTGCGAGGCGGCCCGATACGCGGGGAAATCACAGGGCAAGAAGACCGCCTGCGGGCACAACCGGCGGGCCCGGCTCAGCGGCATGGCCGAGCGCACGCCGAAGGGGCGGGCTTCGTAGGATGCCGCCGAGACCACGCCGCGCTCCCCGGGTGCGCCCGATCCGCCGACGATCACCGGACGGCCGCGCAGCTCCGGCCGGCGCAGTTGCTCGACCGAGGCATAGAAGGCGTCGAGATCGACGTGCATGACGACGCGCGCCATGACGCGATGCTATCGAGGTGGCACGCGGGGTCTTTGCGCGCGACCGTTCAGGTAGCCGTCGGCGACCATCGTGACGAACTGGTAGACGGCGTCTTCCGGGCCCGAGATCGGTCCCGGCTTGTAGGCACGCGAGGACGTCCCGCGCTGGACGGACTCGCAGGCCGCCCAGTCCTCTTTGTTGGTGACGTCCCAGAACTCCGTCGCATAGGTGGGATCGAAGCCCGGCCGCGCCAGCGCCTCGGGGGGAAAGAGCCATTCGCATTCCACCCGCGAGGAGTCCGCGGTGAGCGGCTCAACGCGATGGGTCAGCACGTAATCGGGGTGCATGCTGACGTACAGGTTGGGGAAGAGACCGATGTAATAGACCTGGCGGCGCTGTTTCGCGTTGAGCCCCGGCAGCATCTCGCCCCGGCTCTCCCCGGTCATCGACATCGTCTGGGCATGGTCCATCAGGTCCATCGAGCCGCCCACCCACGCGCCGTCCGGCGACGAGTTCTCGCCGCTATCGGGTGGCGTGACCCGGCAGAGCTCGGGATGGATCTTCGGGCAGTGGTAGCACTCGTGGTAGTTCTCGCCGATCAGCTTCCAGTTGGCCCGCACGACGTACTCCGTGCGCGCCGCACTGATCAGCGACTCGGGCGCATAGGGTTGGACGTAGGCCTCGACATTCCCGAGGTACGTTTGAAGGTCCGGCGCGTCCCCGGACACGTTGACGAACGCGAATCCGTGCCATTGCGCAAGCCGCATGGGCGCGAGTCCGTGCTCACCGACCTGGAAGCTCGTCCGCCTGCCCAGCCGCGGAGCCGATCGCAGGCGACCGTCAAGGGCGTACTCCCAGCCGTGATAGGGGCACTCGACCGTCTCTCCGGAGCCCGACTCGCCGGCCTGCAGCAACTCGTGGCCGCGGTGCCGGCAGACGTTGAAGAACGCGCGCAGCGTGCCCGTGGTGTCCCGGACCAGCACGGCCGTCTCCGTCCCCACCCTCACGGCCCGGCGGTCACCGGGTTGCGAGAGGTCATCGGCGCGTCCGACGCACACCCATCCGCCCTCGAAGAAGTGCCGCAGTTCCCAGGCGAACGTGGCCGGCGAGCGGTAGGCATCGCCGGGCAGGCCAGCCGAGGCGCCGAACGGGGCGAGCGTCCCCTGGAGCTGCGCCTGCGCGACCGGCTCGAGCACGGCGTCCATGGGCGGCAGTATAGGCGGTTGACCCCCGCCCTTTCAGCCGTGTAACGGCCCGGTCACGATCCGGTGTAACGGGGGTGACGGCGCCCGAAACGGGTTATCATGCCGGGGCTGGCGAGGCCCGCCGGGCGTCCCTGATCCGGTCCCCGATTCCCTCCAACGACTACCCCTCCTCTCCGGCGGGCCAGCTCAGCCCCCTCCCCCTCACCGGCCTCGCCACGAGCGCCTTACGCCCGCGTCATGCCGGCATGCGCCGCTGCGAGGGGGCTAAGAAGGAGTGCGAGCCCGCCGGGCGAGCCGCGCTTTCTCGCGCTCGCGCGAGTGCGTGCGCTAGACCGTGACTTTCTCGCGCTCGCGAGAGCGCGTGCGCTCGTGGGATCGCTGCTCGTACTCGCGCAGGTCGTCCTCGTTCAGGTGGCCGGCCGCGATCATCAGCTCGATGTAGGTGACGCCCAGGTGGGGCGCCGCCCGGCGCAGCACCCAGGGCGGCGGGTTCTCCTTGTTCTTGTTGACCGCCTGGTAGAAGTAGATCTGGTTCAGATCGCAGCGGACCGCGAGCCGGTGCAGCGAGATGTTCTGCTCGCGGCATTTGCGCTTCAGGTACTCGCGGAAATCCACCGGTGCCCTCCTACCCCTCCGCGGCTCAATTATGCTTCTTCCCGCGGTCGTCCGGCGAATCGAGTTCGCGGCGGCCCAGCGCGTCGATCACGGGCCAGAGCTGGCCCAGCCGGGCCAGGGTGTAGTCGGCCTCCCCGGCCGGGTCGTCGTCCTGGCGCCATTCGCGCAGGAGGACGGCACGCATCCCCAGCGCCTTGGGGCCGCGGACGTCCTCCCGAACCCGGTCGCCGACGAACAGCGCGGTGGCCGGCTCGACCTGGAGCTTGTGGAGCGCGTCGGCGTAGATGCGCGGGTGCGGCTTGCGGAAGCCGACCTCCGAGGAGAACGTGAGGGAGTCGAAATAGGGGAGCAGCCCGAGCGCCTCGACCTGGCGGCGCATCAGCCGCGGGCGGTAGGCGGCATTCGAGACGAGGCCGACCTTCAGGCCCGCCTCCCGGATGCGCTCCAGGGTGGGGCGCACGTCGTCGCCGACGTGCACGCTCGACAACCAGCCCTCCTGTTCCAGCTCCATGATCTGCTCGATCAGGGCCGGCTCCAGCTCGAGCCCGATCCGCCGCAGCACGCGGTCGTAGATGTGCGAGATCTCCACTTCTTCCGGCCGTCCTTCCTGGTAGTCCTGCTGGATCTCGTCGTCGACTTTGATCGAGACGTTGCCGATCAGCGTGTGCGCATCCGGAACCTCGCGCTCGAGCGTGTCCCGAAGCAGATGGTTGATCCGCTGGTAGGCCTCGACCAGTCCTTCGTGAGGGTGCTCATCGAAATGGATGAGCGTGTGCCCGTAGTCGAACAGCACGGCTCGGAGGTTCGTGCCGCTCACTGTGCCAGCTCCCGCAGGGTCGTGAGGTTCTGGACACCCTCGATGCGCTCCTCACCGGGCGTCTCCAGGATGAACGCCGCGTGAGCCAGCGCCGGGTGATGCAGGAGCGCGCGGAACCCCTCCATCCCGATGTGGCCCTGGCCGATGTGGTGATGGCGGTCGCCCTTGCCCCCGCATTCGACGGTCGTGTCGTTGCAGTGGACGGCGCGGATGCGCGCGGCCGGCACGAGCGCGGTCAGGCGATCGATGGCCTTCGCCATCGGCTCGGCGCCCGCCAGGTCGTAGCCCGACGCGTACGCGTGCGCCGTGTCGAAGCAGACCCCGAGGCGGGGCGCGTGCTGTGGGAGCCGGTCCAGGATCTCGGCCAGGTCCTCGAAGCGGGAGCCGATGTAGGCGCCGCCGCCGGCCGAGATCTCGAGCAGCAGCCCGACCGGGCTCTGCGAGCGGCCCAGCACCGCGTCGAGCGCTCTCACCACGCGGGTGATGCCGGCCTCGCGGCCCTCCCCCATGTGGCTGCCGACGTGGGTGACGGCGTCCGCACAGCCATAGGCCTGGGCGCGGCTCAGCTCGGCGACCAGCGCATCCTGCGACTTCTGGTAGAAGGTCGGATTCGGACTCGCCAGGTTGATCAGGTACATGGCGTGGGAGAGCACCGGGTGGACGTCCAGGGCCCGCATCGTCTGCCGAAACTGGTCGGTCGCCCCGGCGTCGACCGGAGCCGAGCGCCAGGCGCTCGGATTCCCGGTGAACAGCGCGACCGTGTCCAACCCCAGGTCCTTGACGCTCTGCGCCGCCCGGTCGAGCCCGCGCCCGGTCCGGATGTGCATGCCGATGCGTCGCGTCCCTGGCATGTCTCGATTCTAGGCACGCTCCGGACGCCGCTTTCACGCCCCGGTCGATCCCGACCTCCGTAGACTGAGCCGGTGAGCATGCTTCGCGACGGCCCCTACCGGGTGACCACGTTTGCGGTTCCCCCCTACGACAACAACGTATACGTGCTCCAGGATCCCCGGGCCAAGGAGGCCATCCTGATTGACGCCGCGAATGAAGCGCCCCGCATCCTCGAGGAGCTCGAGGGGCTGCGCGTCACCACCATTCTCACCACCCACGGGCACCCGGATCATGTCCAGGCGCTGCGCTCGGTCCGCGGCTCCACCCACGCGAGCTTCGCCTGCCACCCCGACGATGCACCGATGATGCCCATCCCGCCGGATCATCGAGTCAAAGACGGCGAGACCTTCCGATTCGGCGCCCACCAGGTGCGCGCGCTGCACACGCCGGGGCACACCCCGGGCAGCATCTGCTTCCTGATCGACGACCTGCTCTTTTCCGGCGACACGCTGTTTCCCGGGGGTCCCGGCAACACCAGCAACCCCAACGCGAGCTTCGAGACCATCATCGAGAGCATCCGATCGAAGCTCTTCACCCTCCCTGACGACACCCGCGTGTTGCCCGGGCACGGCAAGGCGACGACCATCGGCAGCGAGCGCCCGCACCTGGACGAGTGGATCGCCCGCGGCTGGTAGCCGCTCCGCCGGCGCGGCCCCGGAAGGACTTCTGGCCGCGCGATCCCGTCTCGATCCGCCGCGTCGAAGCGGTCCGCCGGACAGCGGACCGTCTCCGGGTCGACGCCCGGGATGACCTGGACCGAGCGCTGCCGATCGAGATCTGGCCGGTCGCCCCCGACATCGTGCGCCTGCACGTTGGGAGGCACCCCGGGCGCCGCTCGCGGCTGACGGTGGACTCGGCCCCCACCGCGACTCCCTGGGCGCTGGAGGAGCGGGGCGGTGGATGGACGGTGCGCACCCCGGCCATCCGGCTCGAGGTCGACCGCGATCCGTACCGGATCCGCCTGCTCGACGGCGACGATCGCGAACGGTTTGCCGAGGACCCGCTCGACCGCGACATCCGCGGCCAGTACCATCATTTCCCCTCCGGTCGGGCGCGCGGCCTGCACTGGCTGACGGCGCGCCTGCGACCGGGCGAGGCGCTCTTCGGCCTGGGTGAGCACTTCGGGGCGGTGAACCGGCGCGGGCAAGCCTTCGCCTCCTGGACGGTCGACGCCTTTGGCGTCCGCAGCGATCGCGCCTACAAGAACCTGCCGCTGCTCCTGAGCAGCGCCGGCTGCGCCGTCTTCCTCGACATGACGGCGCCGCTCTACTGGGATCTCGGCGAGGCCTCGGTGAGCGCCTGGCAGGTCACCGCGCGCGCCGATCACCTGCGCGTCTACCTGATCGCGGGCGACGGCCCGGCCGACCAGCTGCGCGGCTATCATCGGCTGACCGGGGCGCCCCGGGTCCCACCCGCCTTTTCCTTCGGGCTCTGGATGAGCCGCTGGGGCTATCGCAATCGCGACGAGCTGATGAGCGTGGCGCGACGCCTGCGGGCGGAGGGGATCCCCTGCGACGTCCTCCACCTGGACCCCTACTGGTTGCGCTACCACGAGGGTCATCACGGCGACCTGACCTGGGACGAGTCCGCCTTCCCCGATCCGGCCGGCATGATCGCCGAGTTGAAGGCGATGGGTTTCCGGCTCAGCCTGTGGGAAAGTCCGTACCTGCCGCTCGACTCCGATCTCTGCCGCGAGGGCGCGGCCCGCGGGTTCCTGGTCCGAGACGGTCACGGGTCGCCGGCGCTGGTGACCGGCTTCGTCAAGCCGAGCGCCGCGGTCGACTTCACCAACCCGCAGGCAGTGGAGTGGTTCAAAGAGCGGAACCGTCGTCTGCTGGCGCAGGGCGTCGCCGTCCTCAAGACGGACTTCGGCGAGGACCTCCCCCGCGATGCGATCGCCTTCGACCACACGCCGGCCGAGGAGCTGCACAACCTCTATCCGCTGCTCTACCAGCGCGCCGTCTTCGAGGTGACCGAAGAGGTCAAAGGCTACGGACTGGTCTGGGCCCGCTCCGGCTACGCGGGATCGCAGCGCTTTCCGCTGCAGTGGGGCGGCGACCCCGCCTGCACGTTCACCGACATGGCCGCCAGCCTGCGCGGCGCGCTCAGTTGGATCCTGTCCGGCATGGCCTTCGCGAGTTTCGACATGGGCGGGTTCTTCGGCCTCCCGCGGGTGCAGGACCCACCTCCGCCCGAGCTCTACGTGCGCTGGTGCCAGATGGGCTTCTTCTTCTCCCACGCGCGGACTCACGGTCACACCGCGCCGCGCGAGCCATGGGCCTACGGCGAGCAGGCGCTCGCCATCTTCCGCGAGTACGCCCGCCTGCGCTACCGGCTGCTGCCCTACCTCTATAATGCGGCGCTCCGCGCGCCCGACGGCGTGCCGCTGGTCCGACCGCTCGTCTTCGATCATCCGGACGATCGCGCCACGCACGATGTCGACGACCAGTACCTGCTCGGTCCCGACCTGCTGGTGGCGCCCATGTTCGAGGCGGAGGGCACCCGCGCCGTCTACCTGCCCCGGGGCGCCTGGTACGACTTCTGGACCGACGCGCGCCACGAGGGGGGACGCTGGATCGACCGCCGGGCCGACCTGCGCACGCTGCCCCTGTTCGTGCGGGCCGGCGCGGTGCTCCCCATGGGGCCGGACCTCGCGTTCAGCGACGAGCGGGCCTGGGACCCGCTGACCTTCGAGGTCTACCTCGGAGACCCGGGGCGCCGCGAGCTCGAGGTCCGAGACGACCGGCGCCGGATCGCGGTGCGGGTCGAGCAGACTGCGCAGGCCTTGACGCTCCACGCCGGCCTGGCGTATCCGGCCGCCGTCCGGGTGCACGGCGCGGGCGCGACCCTGACCGGGCAGACCGCGGGCGTGATCCGGCTTCCTTAAGCCTCCCGGCTGCGCACGAACACCTCGGCCGGCGTGAGGATCTTCTCGGTCCGGGTGTTCGGCAGGTGGATGCGCACGCCGGGATGGGCGCTGGTGCCGAAATCCCAGCCGTCCGCGTAGCGCGCGCGCAGCTCGGCGATCGATCGCACGGTCGCCGTCTCGGCGCCGTTCGTCATCCACAGCGTCGGTTCGCGCCCGGTCGCGTATCCCAGCCCGACCTCGGTCCCGCTGTCGCGGTAGAAACGCAGCCCGGTGAGCGCTGACCCTGACGGGATCAGCTCCTCCAGGCTTTCGGCCACCTGCTGCAGGGTCGGCATCTGTCCCTGGGCGACCGTGGTGCGGACCTGCATCCGGGTGGCGAGATGCTGCTGCCGCTCGCGGCGGCGCTGCTCGCTCGCGACCTGCTGGATCTGGGCGCGCAGCCGGCCCAGCGCCTCCTCGAGCGGACTCATCTCGGCCATCAGCTCGCGCACCCGTCGGCTCAGCGCGTCGTCCGAGAGCTGCGCGAGATCGTTGGAATCCGGCATCCTCTGTAGGATAATCGCGCCATGTCGGTTGCCCCTCCCGTGACAGACCGGGTTCGCGAGCAGCTGGGCGCGCGGATCGACGCGCTGCGCCCCGAGCTCGAGCGTATCGGGCGCGACATTCACCACAACCCGGAGCTCGGCTACGAGGAGCACAAGGCGGCCGGATGGCTGACCGCGTTCCTGGAGTCGCAAGGCTTTTCGGTGGAGCGCGGGGTCGCCTCGACGCCCACCGCCTTCGTGGCCAGCCGCCGCAACGGCGATGGTCCGACGATCGCCTTCCTCGCCGAATACGACGCGCTGGCCGGGCTCGGGCATGGCTGCGGGCACAACCTGATCGCGATGGCCTCGACCGGGGCCGGCGTCGCGCTCGCCGACCTGCTTCAGCAGCAGCCGGGGCGGGTGCTGGTCATCGGCACGCCGGCGGAGGAAGGCGGCGGCGGCAAGGTCCGCCTGATCCAGGCGGGCATCTTCCAGAGCGTCGACGTGGCCATGATGTTCCACCCGGATGCACGCACCCAGGTGCCGCACTGGGCGCTGGCGGTGACTCACCTCCGCTTCGAGTTCACCGGAAAGGCGGCCCACGCGTCCGGAGATCCGGAGAAGGGCATCAACGCGCTCGATGCGTTCGTGATGGCCTACAACGGGATCAGCATGCTGCGCCAGCACATGAAGGAAGGCGCCCGGATCCACGGCATCATCAGGGAAGGGGGGACGGCTCCCAACATCGTGCCCGAGCGGAGCACCGGCGAGTTCCTGGTGCGCGCCCGCGAGCGGGCCTACATGGAAGAGCTGGTCCAGAAGGTGAAGAACATCTTCCAGGGCGCCGCCCTGGCCACCGGGTGCAGCGTCAAGCTCTCGCTGGAAGGCGACCCCTACGAGGACATGCGCAACAACGGCGTGCTCGCCCACCTGTTCGAGGAGAACCTGCGGCGCCTCGGGGTGCAGCCGGTGTCGGATCCGGTGCCCTGGGAGACGGCGGGCTCGACCGACATGGGAAATGTGAGTCATGTCGTGCCGGCGATCCATCCGACGCTCGCGATCACGGCGCCCGACATCGCCACCCACTCGCAGGCGTTCCTGCAGGCATCCGATTCACTGCGCGGGTACCAGGCGATGATCGACGCCGCCAAGGCGCTGGCCATGACCGGAGCCGACCTGCTCCTCGATCCGGCACTGGTGGACGAGGCGAAGACGGAGTTCCGGCGCCCCGGCTAGTGGACCGGTTCTTCGCCGACCGGGAGCGCCGGCGGCTTGGCAGCCTGACCGTGTACAGCGGCCCGACCCATTCCGGCAAGACCAAGAAGCTCGATGCCGAGGTGGAGCGGGCGCAGCGGCAGGGGCGCGCGGTGCAGCGGGTCGACGCCCCGATGGAGGCCGCGACCCTCCTCGCCATGATCGAGCCCGAGACCGAGCTGCTCGTGATCGACCGCGCGGAAGCGTTCCTCCCGGATCTCGTGGGCGCGACCGACACGCTGGCCGGCAGCCGGCACCGCATCGACGTGGTCGTGGCGGGCTGGGAGCTCGACTATCGGGGCCAGCCGCACGGGCCCCTGCCGCAGCTGCTCTGCACGGCGGACTTCGCGATCAAGCTGGACGACGGGGTCTGCGCCTCGCCCGGCTGCCGCAATCCGGCCAGCCGCACCCAGCGGTTCGTCCTGGAAGACGGCGCCGAGCGCTTTGCGCCCGTGTGCCGGCGTCATCACGACCCGCAGGGGCGCACGAAGGCCTTCCAGGAGGGCTGGTTCGAGGAGCCGACCGGCAGCCTCGAGGTGGTCGCCGGCTGCATGTTCAGCGGCAAGACGCAGGAGCTGATCCGCCGCCTCGACCAGGAGCGCTATGCGGGCGCCGGGATCCAGGTGTTCAAGCCCGCGCTCGATGATCGTTACGCCATCGAAGCGGTGGCCTCGCATCGCGATCTCCGCTTTCCGGCGCTGGCCGTGCCCGACGTGGATGCGCTGGTCGACCAGCTGCGGGATGACACCCGCGTGGTGGGGATCGATGAGGCGCAGTTCTTCGATGACCGGATCGTGAGTCTGTGCGAGCAGCTGGCTGGTCGCGGGCTGCACACGATCGTGGCGGGACTCGAGCTCGACTTCCTGGGCCGCCCGTTCGGACCGATGCCGTGGCTGATGGCGCACGCGGATCGCCTCACCAAGCTGCAGGCCTCCTGCCAGTTTCCCGGGTGCGGTTCGCGCCAGGCCACCCGGACCCAGCGGCTCGAGGACGGCCAGCCGGCCTCATCCGACTCGCCGCTGGTCGTGATCGGCGGCGCCGCGCGCTACCAGGCGCGCTGCCGCCACCACCATGAAATCCCGGCTCTGGACGGTAGCTACGCGCGCCATGCGGCGGCCAGCGGCTCCGCGGCGCGCTCGCCAGAAATGTGATGGGCTCGCATGGCTCGCGCCTCGCCGGGCCGCCGCGGCGCTCCTCGCGCGAAAGCGCGACTCGCCCGGCGGGCTCGTAGACCTGCTACAGCTGCAATAGTCGTAGCCGCTGCGCCGCGAGGATCAGCGCTGCCAGGCTGACTGCCAGGAGCGCCGCGCAGGGGAGCGCCAGCGCGAGCACGAACGTGGGCCACTGGGGCAGGCCCAGCGGCCGGGCGAAGAAGGCGGCGCCGACGCCGAGCAGCGCGATCGCGCCCGAGGCGACCATCTGGGCGACCGAGCCGAGCAGGCCGCCGGCCGGGTGCACCATCCGGCGGGTGTCCGTCCAGTCGAAGCGCGCCCAGAGCGCGCCGATCGCGACCATCAGGCTTCCCAGCCCGACGCCGGCGATGGGCAGCAAGGCGAGCGTGGCGACCGCCCAGGCGGTGCCCGGATGGACGAGCACCTCGAGCGCGATGCCGACCAGCATGCTCAAGGCCAGCGCGGGCAGCACGACGCTCCAGCATTTCGCTTCGAGAAACTCGCGCATCCCGTTGGGCGAGGCGAGATAGATCCACATCGCCTGGCCCTCGAGACTGACCGCGGACAATCCGAACGCGCTGGTGATCGCCAGCAGCACCAACCAGGCGGGGCCGAGGGCGAGCAGCGCGGCGATCGGGCCGGGGCCGAGCGCGTGCACCAACCGGAACAAGGGTCCCGCGCGCAGCACGACGAGCACGATGAGAAACACCATCGGCATGACGAACCGGGCCAGCTGGGTCAGGTCGCGCAGCCGAAGCCGCCAGTCCTTCACGATCAGGGCGGTGACGACCGGCGTCAGTCCCGGAATGTGGATCGCCCCGCGGGCCCCCGCCGGTCGCCGCCGCCGGCCTCGGCCCTGCGCGCCCTGGATCCAACCGGCGACGTAGATCGCCCCGCTGACACGCACGCCGATCACCAGCGCAGCCGCGGACGCCAGCAGCAGGACCAGGATCCAGGCGAGCATGCGGGCCAGGTCGCCCTCCAGCCCGGCGGCGCTGGCCCGGGCCGCCCACCCGAACGGCAGCACCGGGGAGGCGGCGACCGGGATGTCCGGAAACCCACCGTGCAGCCGCGGCGCGCGCCCCTGGAGGGCCGGGTTGGCGAGGATGTTGACGAGGTTGATCCCGAGTGCCACCAGCAGGCTGAGGGCGGTGATCACCTCGCGCCCGCGCCCGGGTGGCACGAGCCGGATCGCCACCAGGGTGACGAGGGTCACGAGCACCAGCGGGATCACGGGATAGATGGCGATGATGGCGAGCAGGCCGAGCGCGGCCAACGGATGCCCGAGGAAGACCGGCAGCAGGATCACGGCCGGCAGCGTCACGAGCAGCGAGATGACGAGCAACCGCAGCCCCTGCGCGACCATCCGCCCGATCACGACCGCCTCGATCGGCCAGGGGGCCGGAAGCAGCAGCTCGAGGTCCACGTTGACGAGCAGCGCGTTCAGGGTGAACAGGAAGCTGGAGAAGATCAGGAACGCGGTGTAGCCGATGAAGACCAGGCCCAGCAATCGGTCCAGGGGAACCCCGGTGTGTACCCGCGAGGCCGCCGTCGCCGCCACCGCGCTGAGGAAGGCGACCTGGATCCACCAGACGATCACGGTCACCGCCGCGAGCACGACCCCGACCAGGTACAGGGGCTTGCGGCTGCGGATGGTGTGATTCCAGAGCATGCGCATCTGCGCCCGCCAGAGGAGCAGCCCCAGCCGGAGTCCGGCGTTCAGTCTGGCGAGCGGGCTCATTTCTCCAGCTCGTTGAGCAGCGCCCGCACGTCCTCTTCGCCGCCGCCGGTGAGCTGGAGGAAGATCTGTTCCAGGGACTGGCCATCGGCGCGCACCATGGCGCGCAGCTCGGTCAGGGTGCCCGCCGCGACCAGCTGCCCGCGATTGATGATGCCGACCCGCGTGCACATGCGCTCCGCGATTTCCAGGATGTGGGTGGAGAGGAACACCGTTTTGCCTTCGCGGGTGAAGTCGATCAAGATGTCCTTCATCTGCCGGGCGCTCCGCGGGTCGAGCCCGACGGTCGGTTCGTCGAGGAAGAGCACCTGGGGGTCGTGGAGGAGGGCCGCGGCCAGGGAGATCTTCTGGCGCATCCCGCGCGAGTAGTTCGAGAGGAAGTCGTCCGCGCGGTCCTTCAGCTCGAACAGCTGGAGGAGCGCGTCGATCCGCCGGTCGCGGGAGGCGCGCGGGACGTGATAGAGGTCGCCCGAGAACTCCAGGAACTCCCGGGCGGCCAGCCGCTCGTAAACCCGGGCCTCGTCCGGCACGTAGCCGATCCGGGCCTTGGCGGCCTCGGGCTCGCGCAGCAGGTCCCGGCCGGCGACCACCGCGCTGCCAGAGGTGGGCCGCAGCAGTCCGACCAGCATCTTGATGGTGGTGGTCTTGCCCGCCCCGTTGGGGCCGAGGAACCCGAACAGCTCACCGGGTGAGACCTCGA
This sequence comes from Candidatus Limnocylindrales bacterium, assembly GCA_035632635.1. Taxonomy (GTDB): domain Bacteria; phylum Chloroflexota; class Dormibacteria; order CF-121; family CF-121; genus CF-120. The sequence goes on along the minus strand of DASQGL010000007.1, from coordinate 56,614 downwards.
GATCGAGGTTGTCGACGGCCGTCAGCGCGCCGTACCGTTTGGTCAGGCGCTGGGCGGTCAGCATCTGCTGCCAGTCTAGCCGCGTTCGGCGGGCAGCCCGGCAGAATTGCTTAGAAGTTTTGCCGGAACGGCGCGTTGTGCTGGGGACGGTGACATCCCGTCGCACGGGTGTCACGGGTCGGTAAAGATGGAGCACGATTCACAGGGCGAGCTGGCGCCGCTGATTCAGAGCCCCGAATTCACGCGCCTGGTGCAGCGGTTCGAGAGCTCCACCGGCCAGCGCCTGCAGGTGTTCGACCTGCAGGGCAAGCCGCTCACGCCGGTCGAAGACTATCCCCGCTACTGCCGCCTGCTCCAGGAGCGGAAGGCCTGTCCGCTCTACTTCGACCCGGAGTTCCTCCGGCGTCCCTCGGAGGGGATGGCGGTCTGCTGCGCCGGGGTCGGGCATTTCGTGGCGCCGATCCGTGACGAGAAGGAGGAGCAGGTGGGCGCGGTCGTGTCGCCCGCCGTCAAGTTCGCGCCCAACGCCGTCGAACCGCTGGCGGAGCTGGCCTTCAAGCTCAAGGTCTTCCCCGACGAGCTGATCCAGGCCGCCGACGCGGTCCAGGCGGTCGACGCCGAGAAGCTGCTGGGCGCCGGCGAGCTGGCGGCGGTCGGGCTCAACCTGCTGGCCGAGATGCAGGCGCGGGAGCGAGTCGGCCATGCGCTGCGTCGGCTCCAATCACAGATCGCCGAGTCGAACTCGCAGATGCTGGCCCAGCACCTGGTCGAGGCGGCGCTCTACCTCACACGTGGGGATTACGGGCTCGTGCTGCTCCTCGACGACAACGGATCGGACCTGGCCTCCGGCTTCGATCAGCCGGTGCCCGATCACCTGGTCGAGGCCAAACGGCGGCTCACCGCGGGCATCGCCGAGTGGGTGCGGCACGCGGACCGGACGGTCACCGTGCCCGACGTCGGCAAGAGCGCCTGGTGCCGCTACCTGACGGACGACGAGGTCCAGGTCGGCAGCATCATCGGCGTGCCCATCCCGGTGGCGGCCACGGGCGCGACCTACGGGGCGATCGTGGTCGGCTGGGATCGTCCGCGGGAAGACCTGAACGAACCGATGAGCTTGCTGAGCGACTTCATCGGCGAAGGCCTGTACGCGATCGTCATGGGCCGCAAGCTGATCCAGGCCGAGCAGCTCGCACTCCTCGATACCCAGTCCGGCGCCTACAGCGCGCGCTACCTCGAGGAACTGCTCGACCGGGAGATCAGTCGGGCGGCGCGCTTCAACCATCCGCTCGCCATCGTGCTCGTCGAGGTGGATGGCTACGAGGTGCTGCGCGGCAAGTACGGGGAGGCCGGCCTCGCCCGGGTGCTGCGCGAGCTCGTCGCGCTCGTGCGGGCCAAGACGCGCAAGGTCAACACCTTCGCCCGCATCCAGGACGGACGCTTCTGCCTGGTGATCCCGGAAGCGGCCCGCGAGGTGGCCGTCACCCTCGGCCAGCGGCTCAAGCAGGCGATCGAGGAGCACCCGTTCAGCGCGACCGCGGAAGGGGAGATCCTGCGCCTCGCCGTCGACGCGGGCGTGGCCGCGTCCGAGGCCGGGCGGGACGACCGCGCGACCATGCTCGCCCAGGCCGAGCAGAGCCTGGAGCAGGCGCGCGCCGAGCGCCGCCGCGACGCCTTCCGGATCAACCCCTGAGGCACGGCCGCCGGCCGGCCCGCAAGGGGACAACGGGAACACCCGCAAGCAGAACGCCTGACGCAGGGGCCGGGGATCCACGACTCGGGCAGCCCGGCCCCGGTCGCGCGTGCCGGTGCCGAGAAGGTTGCTGGCCTTGACAGATATACAAATCTGTGGCAGTATGGCACCTGCCCCCGACCACCCGTCATCAGAGGTCCCCGCATGCGCGTATCGCTCAAGACGGTCGTCATCACCGGCGAGGTCACCGTGCTGGCCGCCTTCACCGGCGTCGGCCTCCATCTCTTTCTCCAGCCGCATCGCTTCGCCCAGGCGCCGCCGCCCATCACCCTGCCCCGGACGCGAGCCGGCGCCTTTCCCGGACTGACCACCGCGGCGCCCGCGCCGTCGCTCGCCGCGACCGCGGTCGCCGCGCCTGCGGACCTGACCCCGGGATGGATGGCGCAGTTCAACCGCGACGATCGGACCCAGCTGCAAACCGAATGGGACATCCTGCAGCGGCTCACGCACACCGTCGAGCGCTTCCTCGAGCAGCGCGTGGTGCCCGCCATGGAGGGACGGCGCTGATGGATCAGCTCAAGCACCTGATCGATGTCTGGACCGGATACGCGCAGGGCCTGGCGGGCTCGATCGGCGCGCTGGCCTTCGTCTGCGCGTTCATCTGGAAGATGGTCGCGATCGACACCCGCAGCGTGACCGAGGCCAAACGCTGGATCGGCCGCATCGTCTTCGGCACGATCGGGGTCGAGATGGCCGGGCTGCTGGTTCGCGTGCTGACGGACTCGGTCACCCACTAGCCGCTTCGTGCCGGGCCCAGGACCGGGCGGTGTCCTCGATGTCTTCTCCTCGCTCATCACGGGATTCCTGGACCACCTGCTGTCGGACATCCGCGACTCCGTTTCCGGGCTGGTCGAGACCTACCTCCTGAGCACGCACGACGTGACTTCGCTGACGCCGCGGCCGCTGACCGACGACCCCGCCCTGCAAGGCGTCTACCACCTCACGCTCGGGATGGCGGATCTGCTGCTGGTGCTCTTTTTGACCTATGCCTTCCTGCGCACCCAGTGGGAGCGCGGGATCCGCGCCCGCTACGGGCTCAAGACCATGCTGCCCAGCGCCATGGCCGCGATCGCGCTGGCCCACTTCGCGCTCGTCTTCGGGCAGATGGCGATCGACCTCAACAACGCGCTGGTCCACGCGGTCTGGACGGCGCGCCTGCCCGGCGTCGACGGTCCGGTCTTCCCCTGGACGTTCGCGTTGACGCAGACGTTCGGCCTGCCGCTGTTTCAGCTCGCCGTCCGCGGCGCGATCGTCGTCATGATGCTGATCCTCGGCCTGAGCTACGTGATGCGGTTCGCCCTGCTCACGATCCTGCTGGCGGTCGCGCCGCTCGCCGCGCTCTGTCTCGTCCTTCCCGAGACGAAGAGCTTCGCGCGCGGCTGGAACCGGCTCTTCATGGTGACGGTGTTCATGCAGTTCGGGCAGGTGCTCGTCCTGCGCCTCGCCAGCGCCTTCACGACCGAGCTCAACGGCAACCCGATTGCCGCCCTCTACGGCGCCGCCGTCCTCTACCTCGTGATCAAGGTGCCCGGCGTGCTCAGTTCCTCGGCGCACCTGGAGGGCCGGGTCCAGCATTACGCGGTCACCGCGGCCAAGCACGCCTACAAGGCGGCCACCAGGGTGCCCAAGGCGGTCGGATGAGCGCCCTGCTGGCCGGGCGGCTGCTCCTCTTCGCCTTTCGCTGGCGTCGCGGGCTGATCATCGCGGGCATCGCCGTCGTCTTCATCCCCGCGCTGCTCGCGGCCGGGGTGCTGTCGATCGTGGCCCCGGCCGGTCCCATCCCCCTCGTCGATCCCCTGCCGCTTCGGGTCGTCACCCAGCCCTTCGGCTGCACGACGCTGACCCTGGAGCCGGTCAGCCGCCAGTGCGCCACCGGCCACTTCCACAGCGGCATCGACCTGGCGGCGCCCTGGCACACGCCGGTTCTCGCCGCGCATGCCGGGATCGCCTCGGCCGGCTTCAACCCGGCGGGGTACGGCCTCTACGTGATCGTGGAGCGGGACGCGTTGGGCCAGCTCGCGACGGTTTATGCCCACCTGAGCGTCGCGCTCGTCTCGGCCGGCGACACCGTCCGGTCCGGTCAGCCGATCGGGCTGGTCGGAAGCTCCGGAAACAGCACCGGCCCGCATCTGCACTTCGAGGTGCGCGTCCACGGCGTCCCGGTCGATCCGGCGCCGTATCTGCCTCCCGCGCGCCAGGGAGGTGGTGGCTGAGCCAAACCTGCTGATCGCACAGCCTCTTGAGAAAGGAGAAGCACGACATGGTGAACCGGGTGATCTTGATTGGACGGTTGACACGCGACCCCGAGATGGTGACGACCTCCAAAGGCACCACCATCGCCAAGCTGCGGCTGGCGACCAACTCGCACGCCCGCGACGACGACGGCAACCGCGTCGAGGACGTCCAGTACCACTCGCTGGTGGCCTTCGGACGCCTGGCCGAGATCTGCCGCGAGTATCTTTCGCGAGGCCGGCTCGTCTACACGGAGGGCAAGCTGCGGACGAAGGAGTGGGAGGGCAAGGACGGACTGCGCCGCTACACGACCGAGGTGACCCTCGACCAGATGCAGATGATCGGGCCCCGACCCGAGACGGCGGCCGATGGCGCGGATGCCCCCGCCGAGCCGGCCGAGCCGGTCGCGGCCGGCGTCTGAGGAGGCGGCCATGATCAGCGACGACGATCCCGACAACCAGGACGACGCGCTGTACGACGAGTACCGTGAGGAGCTGCGCCGCTGGGACGACCCGACGCCGGACTTCACCTCGCAGGACGTCTGACCTGAGGCGGCCTCTAGAATCGAGGCCGCCTTGTTCCTCCTCACCCGGGTCGCACCGTGGCGTTAGGCGTCGGGATCGTCGGGCTGCCCAACGTGGGCAAGACCACGCTCTTCAACGCGCTCACCCGCGCCGGCGCGACGGTCGCCAGCTACGCGTTCTCCACCATCGAGCCGAACACGGCCGTGGTCAGCGTCCCCGACCGGCGGCTCGACGTGCTCAACGCGATGTACAAGCCGAAGAAGGTGACGCCGACCACGATGACCTTCGTGGACGTCGCCGGGCTGGTCGCCGGCGCCAGCAAGGGCGAGGGCATGGGCAACCAGTTCCTCTCCCGCATCCGCGAGCTGGACGCGATCGCGATCGTGGTCCGCTGCTTCGAGGACGGCAGCGCCCCGGCCGGGGGCGCCCGGGTCGACCCGCTCGCCGACATGGGGATGCTCAACCTCGAGCTGGCGCTGGCCGACCTCGAGGTGGTCAACAAACGGCGCGAGAAGATCGGCGGCACCGCGCGATTCAAGCCCAACAGCAAGGAGCAGGAGGAGCTCCAGGTGCTCGACCGCATCGCCGAGCATCTCGACGCGGGCAAGCCAATTCGATCGCTCGCGCTGAGCGCGGAGGAGGAGAAGCTGCTGCGCAGCTTCGCCTTCCTGACCGCCAAGCCGGTGATCTACGTGGCGAACATCGCGGAAGCGGACATCGGCAAGGAGACCGCCGCGGTCGACGCGCTCCGCAAGGAGGCCGCGCTCGAGGGTGCGGAGGTGGTCGTCCTCTCGGCCCGGCTCGAGGCCGAGCTGCGCGAGCTGCCCGATGACGAGGCCCAGGCCTTCCTCGAGGATGCGGGCCTGCGCGAGCCGGCGCTGCCCGCCTTCATCCACGCGGCGTATCAGCTCCTCGACCTGCTGACCTTCCTGACCGCGGGCGAGCCCGAGGTCCGGGCCTGGACGGTTCACCGCGGCGCGAAGGCGCCCGAGGCGGCCGGCGTCATCCACACGGACTTCGAACGCGGGTTCATCAAGGCGGAGATCGTCTCCTTCGACGAGCTGGCGGCGGCCGGCTCCTACGCCGCGGCCCGGGAGCGCGGCAAGGTCCGCCTGGAAGGGCGGGAGTACGTCATGCAGGACGGCGACGTCTGCCTGTTTCGCTTCAACGTCTGACCCGGCTGGGTGGCCGCCGGGGGTCCCGACCCCACAGGAGCGTCACCGTCCCATAAAAACGACAAGGACCAGATGAGGAGGGGCATTGCAGCGGCGATGGCAGGACGGCTGCAGGAATCTGGCCCTTGTCGGCTCGCGGCTCGGGTACGACGCTAAATGTTGTACCCGGGCGACTTTGTACCACAGCATGTGGGTGGTGTCAAGCGGTTATCCACGATTGCGTGGCTGGCGGCGGTAAACTGGCCTGCGCACGATCGAGATGGCACGCAAGAACAAGCGCCAGCAACCGCGTAAGCCCCAGCGAGGCCGCCAGGGCCCGGGCCCCGCCCGCCCGGCGGGCGCGCCCCCGCCGCTGACCCGCCCCGGCGCGGCCCCCGCGCCCGGCCCGGCCGCGCCTGCGGCGCCGGCCGTTGCCGCCCGCCCGGCGCGCTCCTCGGGCACTCGCGGCTCGATCGGCCCGGCCTCATCCCAGACGGCCGCCATCCCGCTCGACCGGGTGCCCTACTTCCGCTCCGACCTGCGCCGGATCGCGATCACCGGCCTGGTCATGGTCGTGATCCTGATCGGGGGCGCCCAGCTCATCCACTGACCCCCCCGGCCGCGGCCGGCCCCGCCGGGCGAGCGCGCCTCCGGTAACGAGCAAGAAACGGTCGTGCAACGGCGTTTCTGCCTGAGGTCAACCACATCCAGGAGGCAATGCGTGTTTCAAGAACGATCCGCCCGCAAGACAGTGACCCCGATCACGACCGAAACCGTCCTCAGTAACCAGATCAAGCTCGAAGGCAAGCTGACTTCGACCTCCAACATCAAGTTCGACGGCGAGATGCTCGGCGACCTCACGACCGACGGCGACGTCGTGGTCGGCGACAACGGCCGCGTCAGGGGCAACGTCACCGGTCGCAACGTGGTCGTCTCCGGCACGATCGACGGCAACATCACGACCAGCGGCCGCCTCGAAATCCTGGCGACCGGGAAGGTGTTCGGCAACATCGTGGTCGGCTCGCTGATCATCGACGAGGGAGGCATCCTGCGGGGCAAGAGCGCCGTGCAGGGCGGGGAGCCCGCGCCGTCGTCCGTGACCGTGCGAGGCCTGGAGGCTGCGCCCGCCGCCGCCTGACCGCCGCGCGTTTCATCCTCGGGCTCCGGTCACCCGGAGCCCGTTTTCGTTTCGGGGGCCTCCGCGGCCGTCCCTACACTAGGGACCGTGCTCTTCAGCGACCCGCAGCAGTTCATCATCAACGCGCTGTACGCGATCCCCGGTCTGCTGTTGGGACTCGTGCTGCACGAGTGGGCGCACGCCCGGGTCGCCGTCGCCCGCGGAGACCAGACGCCGCGGCTCGACGGCCGGCTGTCCCTCGACCCGAGTCATCACCTCGATCCCCTGGGCACGATCGCCGTCTTCCTGATCGGGTTCGGCTGGGCGCGCCCGGTGCGGATCAACCCGTCCCGGATGCGGCATCGTTTCGATGCCGCGCTGGTCGCGCTGGCCGGGCCCGCCATGAACCTCCTGGTCGCGGTCGGCCTGTCGATCCCGCTTCGGGCCCTGATCAGCCCGACCGGGTCGGTTGCCACCCAGACCTTCACCTCCTCGACGCCCGGCGTGATCCTGATCACGGTGCTCTTCGTCGCCTTCCGGCTCAACGTGCTGCTGGCGGTCTTCAACGTGCTGCCCGTCCCACCGCTGGACGGCTACAACCTGGTCGACACCCTGTTCCGCCGTCGCTTTCCGCGGCTCTTCTTCCAGATCGACTCCTACCGGATGGTGATCAGCCTCGGCCTGCTCCTCGTCCTCTTCCTGGTACCCGGCGTCTTCACGACCGTGTTCAACGCCGTCTTCATCCCCATCTCGACCCTCCTGGGCGTCGCGCCCTAGGGCCCGATGGACGTCCTGCGCCGCCTGCCCAGCGTGCACGACCTGCTCGAGTCCGAGGCGGGCGCGGCGCTGATCGGGCGCCATGGTCGCGCGCTCGTGCTCGACGCCGTCCAGCGCGCGTTGCAGGCGGAACGTGAGAGCGGGCAGGCGGCCGATCCCGCCTCTCGATGGGCCGCGGTCGACGCGATCATCGCGGACGTCCGCAGGCCGCGATTACGACGGGTCGTCAACGCGACCGGGGTCATCCTGCACACGAACCTCGGGCGCGCGCCGCTGGCACCGGAGGCGGCCGCCGCCGCGGCCACCATCGCGACCGGCTACTCGAACCTGGAGCTGGATCTTGGGACCGGCCGGCGAGGGCGCCGCCACGACCTGGTCACCGCGGCGCTCTGCCGGCTGACCGGCGCCGAGGCCGCCGCGGTCGTCAACAACGGTGCGGCCGCCACCCTGCTGATGCTGGCGGCGCTCGCCCGCGGCAAGGAGGTGATCGTCTCGCGCGGCGAGCTGATCGAGATCGGGGGCGCCTTTCGCATGCCGGACATCATGCGGTTGAGCGGCGCCCGCATGGTCGAGGTCGGCACCACGAACCGGACCCGGTTGGACGACTACCGGCAGGCGATCGGCGGCAGGACCGCTGCCATCCTCAAGGTCCACACGAGCAATTTCCAGGTGGTCGGGTTCACCGAGTCGGTCGAGGTCGCAAGCCTCGCGGCGCTTGCCCACGAGCGCGACATCCTGCTGCTCCACGATCTCGGCAGCGGCGCGCTCCAGGAAACCGGGTGGCCCGGCGTCCCCTCGGAGCCCACCGTGGCGGCGAGCCTCCAGGCGGGCGTCGACCTGCTCGTCTGCAGCGGCGACAAGCTGCTCGGGGGGCCGCAGGCCGGGCTCCTGCTCGGCCTTAAGGCGCTGGTGGCGCGCGCGATCGCGCACCCCCTGGCGCGTGCCGTCCGGGTCGACAAGATGACGCTTGCCGCGCTTGCCGCGACCCTCGACCTCTACCTGACCGGGGCGCAGGCGTCCCTGCCGGTCTGGGCGATGCTCCGCGTCGCTCCTGCGGAACTGGCCGAGCGTGCCGAACGCTGGGCGGCGGCGCTCAGGGGCGCCGGGCTCATGGTCGACGTGGCCGCGGGCGCCTCGGAGGTCGGTGGCGGTTCCCTGCCCGGCCAGACGCTGCCCACCCACGTGGTCCGGGTCGCGGCCTCGGGGGCGCGGCTGACGCGAGCCATGGATCGCCTGCGCCGCGGCGATCCGCCGGTGATCGCCCGGATCGCGGACGGCCGCCTCCTGCTCGATCCGCGCACCGTCCTGCCCGGTGAGGACGACAGCCTGCTCCGCGCGGTTGGCGCCGCATTCGCCTGATGGCGTTGGCGACGGTCTCGGGCTCGTACGTCGTCGGCACTGCGGGGCACATCGACCACGGGAAGTCGACCCTGGTGCGGGCGCTCACCGGCATCGATCCCGACCGGCTCGAGGAGGAGAAGCGCCGTGGGATGACGATCGATCTCGGCTTCGCCTTCTTCGATCTCGGCAGCGGCCGCCATGTCGGCATCGTCGACGTCCCCGGCCATCAGCGATTTCTCAAGAACATGCTGGCCGGGGTGCACGGCATCGATGCGGTGCTCTTCGTGGTCGCCGCCGATGAGGGCCCGATGCCCCAGACGCACGAGCACCTCGCCATCCTCGACCTGCTCGATGTCCGGCACGGCGTGGTGGCGTTGACCAAGGCGGACCTGGTCGATGCGGAGTGGCTCGCGCTCGTCACCGCGGAGGTGCGCCGGGCGCTGACCGGGCACAGCCTCCAGGACGCGGCGATCGTGCCAGTCTCCGGCTCGACCGGGGCCGGACTCGACGAGCTGCGCCGCGCCCTCGACGCCGAGCTCGCCGGCACCACCCCGCGTCCCGACGTCGGCCGGCCGCGGTTGTGGGTCGACCGCAGCTTCACCATGGCCGGGTTCGGCACCGTCGTCACCGGCACGTTGACGGGGGGGAGCATCGACGTCGGCGCCGAGCTGGTCCTGCTCCCGAGCCAACGGCACGTCCGGGTGCGCGGGTTGCAGCAGCACAACCGGGCGGTCAGCCGCGCGCTCCCCGGCAGCCGCGCTGCGGTCAACCTCGCGGCCGTCGAGCGCGCCGACGTCTCACGCGGTGAGCTGCTCACGCTTCCCGGGACGATGGTCGCCGGCCGGCGGCTGGACGCGCGGCTCCAGGTGCTGCCCACGGCGCCCCGGCCGCTCGCCTCCCGCGCCCGGCTCAACCTCTATCTCGGGACGGCGGAGGTGCCGGTCGATGTCGTCCTCCTGGATGAGGATCGTCTGGAGCGGGGAGCGAGCGGGTACGCGCAGCTCTACCTCAGCGCGCCCCTCCCCGCCGTCGTCTCGGACCGCTTCATCCTTCGCCAGCCGTCGCCGACGGCGACGGTTGCCGGGGGCGTCGTCATCGACGCGAACCCACGGCGTCACCGCCGGCGCGACGCCGCCGTGCTCGGCGATCTCCGCGCCCGTGAGCACGCGGATCCGCGGGTCATGGTGGCCGCCGAGCTGGCCAAGCACCGGTTCGGGCTGCGGCCGGACGAGCTCGCGCAGCGGCTGAGCGCCTCGCGGGCCGAGGTCGACCGCGCGCTGGACGCGCTGGTCTCGACCGGCGGCGCCGTCCGCCTCGGCCCGGCCGTCCTGACCGCCGCCGCGGCGCGGGACCTGGAGGCGCGGATCGAGACCACGCTGCGTGAGTACCACGCCCGCAACCCGCTGAAGGAAGGGATGCCGCGCGAAGAGCTCAAGAGCCGGGTCGCGGCCGGCGCGCCGCTCTTCGCCGCCGCCGTCGAGGCGATGGTGCGGGCCGGACGGGTGCGGGACGCGGCCGGCGAGGTGGCGCTCAGCGGACACGCGGTTCGCCTGTCGCCGGAGCAGGAGCAGGCCGTCGCCGCCGCGCTCGCCGAGCTGGAGGCCGGTGGGATGAGCCCGCCCTCGCTCGATGACCTCGTCCGCAAACACACACTGAGCCCGCCGGTCCTGCAACGCCTGGTTGCCGGGGGTCAGGTCGTCCGGGTGGACGAGCACACCGTCTTCGCCAGGGGCGCCTACGACCGCGCCGTGCAGGCGATCCGGGACCATCTCGCGAGCCAGGGGCGCATCAGCGTGGCCCAGGCGCGAGACCTGCTCGGGTCCAGCCGCCGATACGTGCTCCCGCTGCTCGAATGGCTGGACGCCCAGAAGGTGACCCGCCGGGTTGGAGATGACCGTATCCTGAGGCCTTGATGAGCGTGCTCCGCCGGCTCCGACGGCGCCGGATGGCGCTCGGGGTCGTCTCGCTGCTCTGCCTGCTGGCCGGCGGCTGCGGGTCGCCGCCGCCCGATGCCGCGGCGCTGTTGCGGCAGACGAGCGCGCACATGAACGCCGTGCGCGGCTTCCATTTCACGCTCGCCATCCAGGGGGCTCCGCCGGCCGCGATCCCGGTACAGAGCGCCGAGGGCGACGCGCACCCGCCCGACCTGACCACGCGGGTGGAGCTGGCGCAGAACGGCGTGCTGCTCGAGGTCAACGTCATCGTCCTCGGCTCGCACGTCTATCTGAAGTCGTTCACGGGCGGGTGGCAGGAGCTGACGCCGGCGGAGGTCGCCCAGTTCTTCGACGTGCACGCGCTCTTCGATCCCACCCGCGGCCTGTTCAGCGCGATGGCGAAAACCACCCAGGTGACCCGGGGCGGCCAGCAGACGCTGAACGGGCACCCAACCTGGACGGTCAGCGGCCGGCTCGAGGCCGCGCAGGTCCACGACCTGCTCTCCGTCGCACGATCGGAGGGCTCCTACCAGACGACCTACTGGATCGAGCCCCCCGCCACGCTCTGGCGGGCGACGCTGTCCGGGCGGCTCTTCGACCCTACGCTGGAGGCGACGATCACGTTTGATTTCTCGAAGCATGACCAACCCGTCACGATCACCGCGCCTCCGCTCGGCTGACTCGCCGGCGCTGCTCGCGCTCGCCGCGGCCGGCCTGTTCGTCGCCGCGCTCGACGCCTACGTGGTGGTCGCCGCCCTGCTCCCCATGCTGACCGCGGCCCAGGTGCCGGTCAACCATCTGGAGCGCGCGACGCCGGTCGTGACCGGCTTCCTGCTCGGCTACCTCGCGGTGATGCCGATCGCCGGTCCGCTGAGCGACCGCTTCGGCCGGCTGCGTGTCTTCGCCATCTTCCTCGTGGCCTTCGCGCTGGGCTCGCTGGTCACGGCGACCGCGTCGTCGCTGTCCCAGATCGTGGCCGGACGGGTGCTGCAGGGGGCGGGCGGCGGGGCGCTGGTGCCGGTCGTCCTGGCGCTGGTCGCCGACCTCTACACCGGCCGGTCGCGCGCCACCGCGCTGGGCGCGGTCAGCGGGCTCCAGGAGGTCGGCAGCGTGCTCGGGCCGCTCTGGGGCGGCGTGCTCGCCGCCACCTCGCAGGGCGGCTGGCGCTGGATCTTCTGGATCAACGTCCTGTTCGCGGGCGGGCTCCTCTGGGCGCTCTGGCCGGGCATCCGCCAGCGTCCGGTTGGGGTCACGGCCGCGCCGCTCGATGGGATCGGCGCGCTGCTCGCCGCGCTCGCCCTCGCGCTCCTCACGCTCGCGCTGTACGCGCAGGACCCGGAGCACAGCCCGGTCGGCTCGGGCTTCTGGTGGCAGGCGCCGGCGGCGGTCGTCCTCCTCATCCTGTTCGTGTGGCGCGAGCGACGAGCGCCCGCGCCGCTCATCGACGTGCGGCACTTCCGCGACACCGGCTTCACCGGCGCGGCCCTCGTCAACGGGCTGGCGGGCGCCGGCCTCATGGTGGCGCTCGTCTTCATCCCGGTGCTCGCCGAGTCGCCCGTCTTCAGCATGAATCCACGCCAGGCCGCCCTCCTCCTGCTGCGGCTGATGCTCGGGATCCCGGTCGGGGCGCTGCTCGGCGGGCTGGTGGCCGGGCGGCTGCGCAGCAACCGCGGCATCGCCGCGATCGGGATGCTGATCGCGGCCTTCGCCTTTGCCATGCTCGCCGGGTGGGGCCAGGACGCCCTGCGCCCCCACTTCCTCGGCACCCCGCTCCGGATCGCCGACGTCGAGCTTTTCGCCGCCGGGCTGGGGCTGGGGCTGGAGATCGCCCCCGTGAGCGCGGCGCTCCTCGACCTCGTCTCTGAGGCGGAGCGTGGTGCGGGCGCCGCGTTCCTGATCGTCATGCGGCTGTGCGGCATGCTGGTCGGGTTCTCGGCGGTCGCGGGGTTCGGCCTCTATCACTTCAACCGCGTGACGGCGCAGCTGACGCCGCCCTTGTTCAGCCTGCGGCCCGATTACGGCCTGCGGCTGGCGCAGTACGAGCTCCAGCTCCGTCAGGCGATCTTCGACGAGTACCACACCATCTTCACGATCGCCGCCGCGCTCGTCCTGTGCGGCGCGCTGATCGCCGCCGCCACGCTGCGCCCACCACGGTCGAGCCTCTGATGGCCTACGTTGGCGTCGACCTCGGCGGCACGCGCCTGCGGGTGGCGGCCGCCGACGCGCAGGGTCGCATCGTTGCCGTCAGGCGGCAGCCGACGAAAGCGGAGGAGGGGCCGCAGCGCGTCATAGCACGGATCGCGGCGACGGTCCAGGAGGTGCTCGGTGAGTCGCGCATCGGCCGGAGCCGGGTGCGCGCCCTGGGCATCGGCCTGCCCGGTCCGGTCGATCCGGCGCGCGGGCTCGTCCATTCCCCGGCGAACCTGCCCGGCTGGGAAGACGTCCCGCTGAACGCACTGCTCACACGCATGACCGGGATCCCGAGCTTCCTGCACCACGATGCCCACCTCGCCGCCTTGGGCGAGCTGCACCGCGGGGTGGCGAAGGGGACGCGCGACATGATCTACGTGACCGTCTCGACCGGGATCGGCGCCGGCCTCGTCCTGGACGGGCGGCTCTATGCGGGCGCGCGCGGCTCGGCGGGCGAGGTCGGACACATCGTCATCCAGCCGGACGGGCCGCGCTGCAACTGCGGCAACCGGGGGTGCCTCGAGGCGCTCGCGAGCGGGACGGCGATCGGGCGCGAGGCGCGGGAGGGCGTGCGCCGCGGCGTGCGGACGAGCCTGCGGCGGATCGAGCCGCCCGGACCGACCGCGCGCGACGTGGACCGGGCCGCGCGTGCCGGCGACGCCTTCGCCCGGCGCTTGCTGCAGGGCGCCGGGGCGGCGCTCGGGATCGGCCTGGGCACGCTCGTCAACCTCTTCAACCCGGAGATGATCGTGATCGGGGGCAGCGTCATGAACGCCGGCCGGCTCATCGCCGACCCGATGCGGGCTTCGATGGCCCGATCCTCGTTCGCTTCGGCGCGCAAAGACCTGCGCGTGGTGCGTCCGCGGCTGGGAGCCGACGTCGGTCTGGTGGGGGCCATCGAGTGGGCCCGGCTGTGCGCCATCCGGTGACTCACCGCATCGATCCACCGGCGTTGCCCGGCATGGAGCCGCTCTTTCGGGTCATCGCCGAGCGCGCGGCGGCGCTCGACACCCGCGCGCTGGTGGTCGGCGGTTACGTGCGCGACCGGCTGCTCGGCGGCGACCGCGCCGCCGCGATCCACGAGGTCGACGTGCTGGTCGAGCGCGCAAAGGGACTCGAGCTGGCCCGCTCGGTGGCCGAGGCGATGCGGGCGCACGCGCCGGTGGTGTTCGAGCGTTTCGGGACCGCGCACCTCGAGGTGCCGCCCTACGCGATCGAGTTCGTCTCCACGCGCAAGGAGCAGTACGATCCGCGCAGCCGAAAACCGCAGGTGACGCCGGGCACGCTCGAGGAGGACGTGCGCCGCCGGGACTTCACCGTGAACGCGCTCCTGATGGACTGGGATGGGACGGTCCTCGATCTGACCGGGCGTGGGCTCGAGGACCTGCGTGAGCGCCGCATCCGGACGCCGCTCGAGCCGGAGGCCACCTTCGACGAGGATCCGCTGCGCATGCTGCGGGCGGTCCGCTTCGCCACCGTCCTCGACTTCGAGCTCGACCCGGCGGTGCGCGCCGCGATCGTGGCCCATGCGCCGCGGCTGCAGCCCCCGGTGGTCTCGATGGAGCGGATCCGTGATGAGTTCGTCAAGCTGCTCCTCGATCGCGGGGCCGAGCGCGGCCTGCTGATGATGGCGGAGACCCGATTGCTGAAGCAGGTCGTGCCCGCGCTCGAGGCGGGCAGGGGCATGCAGCAGGGCGGCTGGCACAGCCATGACGTGTTCGGGCACAACCTGCTGGCGGCCGCGCTGACCGCGCCCGACCTGGTGACCCGGCTCGCCGGCCTGCTGCACGACGTCGGCAAGCCGGCGACCTGCGAGGTCAAGGACGGCAAGCCTACGTTCATCAACCACCAGGAGGTCGGGGCGCGCATGGCGGCGGAGGCGCTGCGCCGGCTCCGCTTCCCGGGGGAGACGGTCGACCGTGTCGCCAACCTGGTGCGCCTCCATATGCGGCCGATCCAGTACGATCCCGCGACCTGGGCCGACCAGGCCGTCCGCCGGCTGGTGCGTGAGGCCGGCGAGGACATCGACCGCCTGCTCGATCTCGCTCGCGCGGACATGCGTGCCAGCCATTACCCGAGCGTGGAGAAGATCGATCACCTCGAGCAGCGCATCCGCGTCCTGGACGCGGCCGCGACGCGTGCCATCCGATCGCCCCTTTCCGGCGAGGAGCTGATGGCGAAGACCGGTCGTTCCCCGGGACCATGGATCAAGCGGGTGAAGACGGCGCTGGAGGAGGCCATGGTCGACGGGGCCCTCACCGCGGACAAGGCCGCGGCCTGGGCCTACCTGGACGCCCACCCCGAGCTGCTCGACGAGTGATCCTGCCACTGCTCGGCTTCGTGCTCGGACTCCTCCTGAGCCTGCTGGCCAGCGAGGTCCTGGTCACTGCGCTGGGGCGCCTGGGAGGCCGGCTGCGGCTGTCGGCCGGTCTGCTCGGACTGCTCGTCGCCCTGGGCGCGGACTCGCCGGAGATCTCGTCGTCCGTGACGGCCACCCTCGCCGGTGCGCGCGACGTCGGGGTGGGGGTCATCCTGGGATCCAACCTGTTCAATCTCGCGGCGCTGCTCGGACTCTCGGCGGTGATCGCGGGCCGGTTGCGCTTCCACCGGGCGCTGCTCACGCTCGACGGCGGGGTCGCGGTCGCGACCACGGCGATCGTCGCGCTGATGCTCTTCACCGGCCTGCCCCCGATCGCGGGCGTGATCCTGATGGCCGTCGTGTTCGTGCCCTATGCGTTCCTGCTGGCTGCGCGACCCCAGGCGCTCACCCGCCTTCCGATGCCGGCCCGGGTGAACCGCCGGATCGCGGCGGTCTCACGGCTGGTGCACGGGGAGCCTGCCCCGACCGAGCCGGGGCGGTCCGTGAAATTCGCGTGGTGGATTCCGCCGGCGATCGCGGCGATCGTCCTGGGCAGCTACCTGATGGTGACCGCGGCGCTCACCCTGGGCGACCGCTGGCAGGTGTCGCGGGCGGTCCTCGGGACGGTCGTCCTGGCGGCGCTGACCAGCCTGCCCAATGCGTACGCGGCGGTGCGCCTGGCCCAGCGCCGCAACGGCCCGGCGGTCCTGAGCGAGGCCTTCAACAGCAACACCCTGAACCTGCTCGCCGGGATCAGCCTCCCGGCGCTCGTCTTGGGCGGGCTCCAGAACACGCGGGCTGCCGGAAGCAGCCTCGCCTGGCTGCTCGGGATGACGCTGGTGGCGATCGCCCTCGGCTATCCTCGCCACGATCTCTCGCGCCGGGCCGGGCTGCTGCTGATCGGGATCTACGCCGCCTTCCTGGTCTTCGCGGTCCGCTGAGTTCCACCGCCGCCTTGGTGGTAAAATCGCCTCTGCTTTGGTCCCCATCCGCCAGCACGCCGCGCCGGCGGACACCATGGGAGATGGGGTGCATGGCCGTCACCGGCCGGTAGATTGAGGGAAGCATGCTCGTTGCCCTGGGACTCCTGCGCCGAATCGCCCGCGAGCTTCCCCGCTATGGCAAGCTGACCTACGGCCTGTTCCGGGATCCGCGCGTGCCGCAGCGCAACAAGGTCCTGCTGGCGGCCGGGCTGGTCGCCATCTTCAACCCGGTCATCGACATCCCGCTGTGGATCCCGGTGGTCGGCGAGATGGACGCGCTCGCGCTCACCGTGCTGGCGGTCAAGCTCTTCGTCGACCGCGCGCCGCGCGAGGTCGTCCGGGAGATCGAGGCCGAGATCGCGCAGGGCCGGAGCGCATTCGACCGCGACCTGGAGGGGAGCCGGGAGCGGGCCCGTGGTCGCGTCAGCCAGTGGTGGCAGGCGCGCCGGGGGGGCCCCCTGTGAAAGTCGTCCTGCTCGAGGACGTCAAGGGCACCGGCAAGTCGGGGGAGACGAAGGACGTCGCCGACGGCTTCGCCCGCAACTTCCTGATCCCGCGCAAGCTCGCCACGGCGGCGACCGCGGGCGCGGTGGAGCGCATGGAGCGCGAGAAGGCGACCCTCGAGCGTCGGGAGCAGCGCGAGCTCGAGGGCGCCCGGGAGCTGGGCAAGCGGCTGGAGAGCGCCCAGGTCACGATCACGTTGCGGGCCGGCAAGGATGGGAAGCTGTTCGGCACGGTGACCAACGCGGACGTCGCCTCGGCGCTCAAGCAGCAGCACGGGATCGTGGTCGACCGGCGCAAGATCGAGTTCGCCGAACCGGTGCGCGCGCTCGGGCCGGCGGTCGCGCTGGTCAAGGTGCACCAGCAGGTCTCCGCCCGGGTCCCGCTCGTGGTCACCTCCGGATGACCGTCGACCTCCGCGCCGCCCGCGGAGCAGGAACCGCCCAGGGCCGAGTCCCTCCAAGCAACATCGATGCCGAGATCGCGATCCTGGGGGCTTTGATGCTCGATCGCGGCGCGATCGCGAAGGTGGCGGACTTCATCCATCCAGACGACTTCTACTTCCCCAACCACGGCGTCGTCTTTCAGGCCGCGCTCAACCTGTACGAGCATTCCGAGCCCATCGACCTCCTGACGCTCTCGGCCGAGCTGGAGCGCAAAGGCCAGCTCGAGCGGGTCGGCGGCCAGGAGTTCCTCGCCCAGCTGGAGAGCAGCGTGCCGACCGCGGCGAACATCGAGTACTACGCGAAGATCGTCGAGGACGCCGCCACCAAGCGACGCCTGACGGCGGCCGGAGATCGGATCGGCAACCTCGCCTTCGAAGACGGGATGGCGGCCGATCTCGCGGTCGACAAGGCGGAGGAGATCGTCTTCGCGGTCGCGGAGCGCCGCATCCGGCAGGACTTCGTCCCGCTGATCAAGGTCCTGCAGAAGACCTGGGAAGACATCGAGAAGAGTCACCTCGATCCGAGCCACGTCTCCGGCGTGCCGAGCGGCTTCGTGGACCTCGATGCCAAGACCGGCGGCTTCCAGCGCGGCAACCTGATCGTGGTCGCCGCCCGCCCGGGAGTCGGGAAGACGAGCCTGGTGCTCAACATCGCCCAGCACGCCGCGATCGTCGGCAAGGTCGGGATCGGGATCTTCTCGATGGAGATGTCGGAGACCGAGCTGGCAACCCGGATGCTCTGCAGCGAGGCAGGCGTCGATTCCTACCGACTGCGTCGCGGCCTGATGAAGGAAACGGAATGGGAACCGATCGCCAAGGCGATGGGCGCGCTGGGCGAGGCGCCGATCTTCATCGAGGAGTCGCCCCAGCTGTCCGTGCTGGAGATGCGGACCCGCGCCCGCCGGCTGATGGCCCGGGAGAACATCGGGATGATCGTGGTCGACTACCTGCAGCTCATGCAGGGGCGCAATCAGGAGAACCGGGTCCAGGAGATCTCGGACATCTCGCGATCGTTGAAAGGGCTCGCGCGGGAGCTCAACGTGCCCGTGCTCGCCTGCTCCCAGCTGAGCCGCGAGCCGGAGAAGCGTCCCGACCATCGGCCGCAGCTCGCCGACCTTCGCGAGTCGGGCTCAATCGAGCAGGACTCGGACGTCGTCCTCTTCATCTATCGGGACCGGTTCTACAACGACAATCTGCCCGAGGACAAGCGCAACCTCGCGGAGCTGATCATCGCGAAGCACCGCAACGGCCCGGTGGGCAAGATCGATCTGCTGTTCATCGACGAGCAGACGAAGTTCGCGAACCTCGACCGCCGGCGGGCGGGTCAGGGCGGCTGACCCTTGGTCGTCATCCTCGTCGGCGGGCAGTGGGGAGACGAGGGCAAGGGGAAGGTGATCGACCTCCTCTCCGAGGGCGCCGACATGGTCATCCGCTCGCAGGGCGGCAACAACGCCGGGCACACGGTGGTGTCGGCGGGGCAGGAATTCCGCTTCCACCTGATCCCGTCCGGCATCCTCTATCCGCGGACCACCTGCGTGATCGGCAACGGCGTCGTCCTCGATCCGCGCGTGCTGCTCGACGAGATGGACCAGATCCGCGCCCGCGGGATCTCGATCGATCGGCTGGTCGTCTCCGACCGCGCCCATCTGATCATGCCCTGGCACCCGATCCTCGACAAGCTCGAGGAGGAGCAGCGGGGCGACGATCGCCTGGGCACGACCTGGCGCGGCATCGGACCGGCCTACGCCGACAAGATCCGGCGCATCGGATTCCGCGCTGGCGATCTGCTCAAGCCGCGCTTTTTGGAGAAGAAGCTCGGCTTCGTCCTGAACAAGATCAAGAACCCGATCCTGCGTGACCTGTACGGGGTCGATGAGCTGGACCTGGCGGCGGTGCTGCGCGAGTACACCGAGTACGGCGAGCGCCTGGAGCCGTTCGTCAAGGACCTCTTCCCGATCGTCCAGGACGCTCTGCAGCGGGGCGACCGGATCCTGCTCGAAGGCGCCCAGGGCAGCATGCTCGACCTCGATTTCGGCACCTATCCCTACGTCACCTCGTCCTCCCCCTCGGCGGGCGGCGCCCTGACCGGCTCGGGGATCCCGCCCAGCCGGGTCGACCTGACCGTGGGCGTCTTCAAGGCCTATACGACGCGGGTCGGCTACGGGCCGATGCCCACCGAGCTGCTGGATGACCTCGGCGCCCAGATCCGCGAGCTGGGGCGCGAGTACGGCACGACCACGGGCCGGGCCCGGCGGGTCGGCTGGTTCGACGCCGTCGTGGCGCGCTACACGGTCGCGCTGAACGGCATTCAATCGATCGCCCTGACCAAGCTCGACGTCCTCGATGAGCTGGACCCGATCCGCATCTGCACCGGCTACCGGAGCAAGGGCGAGCTGATGCGCTATCCCATGTCCAACATCAGCCATCTCAAGCATTGCGAGCCGGTCTACGAGGAGTTGCCGGGCTGGCGCTCGCCGACCAGCGGCATGCGCCGGGCGGAGGACCTGCCGCGCGCGGCGCGCGCCTACCTCGACCGGATCGCGGAGCTGAGCGGGGCGCCGATCGACATCGTGTCGGTGGGCGCGGCGCGGGAGCAGACAGTCTGGCTGGACGCGAGCCGGCTCAGCCCCTTCCGTCGGGCCGCCCCCGGCCTAAAGGCGATGAAGCAGGGCCAGGACCAGGGCGGTTAACGCCGCGTACCAGACGATCGACACGACACTGATCGCGATCCTCAAGGGCCGGCTGATCGGCACGGTCGTCCAGGTCATCCACAGGCCGGCTGGATTGAACACGAGCAGCGCGAGCGCCCAGAGCGCCAGGGACCCGGGATCGGTCGCGATCGAACGGTGGGCGGCGGCGCTGCGCATCTGGCGGACGATGTCGTTGGGGCCGGCGCTCTCCTCGAAGGCGAAGGTCCGCGGTCGCGCGGCCGGCGGCGTCCGAAGCGAGACGGAGGCGGTGGTCGCGGCGACCGGTTGGGGCCGCAGCGGCGTGAGCGCCGGCGCGGGGACGGCGGGGGCGGCGCTCGGAGCCGGGGCCGGGTGCCGGTTGGACTGGACCGTGAGCCGGCGCATGGTGCGCACGGCCGGGGCGGCGCCGGCGCGACCGGCGATCATGGAGACGATCCGCAGGATCAGCGTCGCCAACGCGCCCGCTGCCAGCAGCCCCTCCCAGGCCGCCTGCTGGCCCTGGCCGTCGTTGCGCAGGATCATGGTCACCAGCCCAGCGAGCGCCCCGATCAGGAGCGCGCCTCGCTCGTCCACGTTGAGCCGCCGGCGGTCGGCGGCGACGTACCCGGCCACGAACAGCGCGGGCCCGCTGCTCACCTGGAAGGCGACGTCCGTGCGCAGCGCGATCGCGCCGGCGGCGACGCCCACGAGGAACCCGAGGATCAGGCCGAGCGAGATCTTCCGCGTGTACCAGAG
This sequence comes from Candidatus Limnocylindrales bacterium, assembly GCA_035632635.1. GTDB lineage: Bacteria > Chloroflexota > Dormibacteria > CF-121 > CF-121 > CF-120. The sequence goes on along the minus strand of DASQGL010000007.1, from coordinate 35,882 downwards.
GTAGGCGAGCCCGAGCAGCAGAGCCCCCACCGAGGTCGCACCGAGCGGGCCGGGAACGTTCCCGACGTACAGCTTGACGGGATCGATCACGATCCGGAGCCGGTACCAGAGGCTGAGCGGATCGTCGAGCGGGTGCAGGTCGAACGGATTGACGAAGCCGATCTGGAGCTGACGCTGGATCAGGTAGGCGATCCCGAAGACGAGCAGCGCCGGGTGCACCATCATGCGGTGCAGCTGCGGCCAGAGGAGGCTGCCCACCAGCACGAGCAGCGCCACCATCGCGACCCCGACCCAGGGCGTCACGGTGGACGGGAGGAAGCAGGCGACCAGCAGGCTCGCGACCAGCGGATGGTTGGCCCGATGTCCCACCCAGGCCGGGAGGCCGACCGTGAGCGCGCACAGCCGCAGCGCCAGCAGGCAGACGATCCCGGTCAGGAAGCAGAGCGCGATCAGGAGCGCGGCCGGGCGCCGGAAGTAGAGGACGCCGAGCGCGAGGGTCGGGATCAGCGCGAGACCGTAGGCGACGTCGTAGCTGAGCTGCTCCTGCTCGACGAGAAGGGCCTGCGGGATCGCGCGAAGCCACGAGAGCACGTCTCGCACGCGAGCCATTGTAGTAGAGGCTCCCCGCGATGTCCCGCTGCGTGGACGCAGCGTGGCGAAGGGGCGGCTTCGCGGACCGGTCTCTGCTATCCTTACACCGTTTTTTCGCGCAATCCCCCCGCAATCCCTCGCGCGCGTTTGCGGATCGCCGCAGTTGCGGCGTGGCTGATCCTGAGCGCGGCGCTGACGACAGTGATGAGTGGCGCGGTCACCGCCGCGGACTCACAGTGGAGCGTGCTCGGCCTGCAGGTTCCGGGCAGCGTCGACCGGCCCGTCTGGTCACTCGCCATCTCCCCCGCGCACCCCGCGATCATGCTGCAGGCGACCCAGGGTCGAGGCGTGCTGCGCAGCTCCGACAGCGGAGCGACCTGGAGTCCCGTCCTGACCGCGGACAGCGCCGCCTGGGTCGTCCACTTCGATCCCCAGCAGCCCACCGTCGTCTACGCCGGGACGCCGACCCAGGGATTGTGGCGGAGCGCCGACGAGGGCAAGAGCTGGGTTCGCGCGGGTCAGGGTCTCGACCCGGACGTCCGGGCGATCGACGTCGCCCCGGGCCTGGTGCTGGCCGGGACCGCGCACGGCGTCTACTACTCGACCGATGCCGCGGCCAGCTGGCACAGCCTCGGGCTCGCCACGCTCGCGATCGCGGCGGTCGCCGTGATCCAGGATGGCTCGACCACGACGCTGTTCGCGGGGGCCGACAACGGGACCGCCGGCGGGTACCTGCAGACGTCCACCGGGCTCAGCGGCGCGTGGTCGATCGTGCATGGGAACTTTCCGGCCGACGCCACGCTGGCCACCATAGCGGTGGGCCCGGCGCCATCGGGAAGCACGGGGCATTCGATCTTCGCCGGGACCTCCCAGGGCCTGTATCGCAGCGATGACACCGGCGCCAGCTGGAACCCGGTCGCCGGTCTTCCCCAGGCGGACGTGAACGCGGTCAGCATCAATCCGTGGAGCGGGGACCAGATCTACGTGGGAAGCGACGGCGACCAGGGTCAGGGAGGGGTCTTCCGCTCCCTCGACCACGGCAGCACCTGGACGCCGCTGGCGGGCACCGGCTTTCCCCACAGGCCGCGGGTGACCGCATTGGCGCTCCAGCCGGGCCCCGCCCTGCTGGTGCTGGCGGACACCTGGAACCCGACCACGAACGAGATCGGCCTCTACCGGATCCCCGACACCGCCGCGGCCACCTCCGCCTCGTCCAACCCCGTGACCAGCCCGACCGCTCGGGCCACCGCCCTGCCCACGCCCCAGCCCCGCACCGCGTCGTCCCAGGCGCACGGGACGGGCGGCTTCGAGCTGCCCGTCGCCGCCCGGACGCTGGGGATCGGCGCGGCGGTGGCGATCGTGCTCGTCCTCGCGCTGGTGGTCCGCCGCTGGCGGATGCGCCGCCAGGACCTGCAGACCTACCGCCGCTGAGCCCGGTGACGCGGCCGTCGCGCCGGGGCCTGCCTGCTTAACAACCATTTCACGCTTTGCGGCAGACGGTTAACCGGGTCTCGCGATAGGCTCTGCGCGATGGCTCCCCGGTCCTCGCCAGAGGAGGTCGATAGCGCCTGCTCACCACGCGACCCCGTCGGATCGTGAGCGCCCACTCTGCCGAGGCGACGCTCCGAGCCCTTGGCATCGAGCTTCCCGAGCCGCCCAAAGCCCTGGCCTCCTACGTCCCGGTGCAGCGGGTTGGCGAGCTCCTCTACACGTCCGGCGTCATCCCGAGCTGGAACGGGGAGGTGCGCTTCAAAGGCGCCGTCGGCGCGGAGCTCAGCGTCAAGGACGGGGCGCGGGCGGCCGAGCTGTGCGCCCTGAACATCATCAGCCTGATCCGCCACCAGACGGGCAGCCTCGATGAAGTCGAGCAGTTCGTCCAGCTGAGCGGCTTCGTCCGCTCCGCCCAGGGCTTCGACGAGCAGCCGAAGGTCATGAATGGCGCTTCGGACCTCATCTTCAAGGTCTTTGGCGAGCGCGGGCGCCACACCCGTCAGGCGCTCGGCACCAACGAGCTGCCGCTGGGCGTGCCGGTCGAGATCAGCGCGATCGTCCGGCTCAAATCGTAGACGCGGCTTGCCGCCGTCTCCACCAGCGGGTCAGCGCCTCCTCGCCCAGGTAGGCGGCCGCGACGAACACGACCCCGCCGATGATGTCGACCACGTAGTGCTCGCCGAGATAGACGATGCTCAGCCAGACGCAGGCGGTGTAGGCGAAGAGCGGCAGGGCGCGCCATTGGAAGACCCGGACCCCGAAGAGCGCGGCCAGCAGCGGGTAGGCCGCATGCATGGACGGCATGGCGGCGTACTGATTCGCGTAGAAGAAGTGGTAGACGGTCGCCGGCGCCGCGATCCCGGGGAGGTCGGTGTAGCTCGGCAGCGTGAAATTGATGATCTTCACCACGCCGTGGACGGCCAGCCAGGGCGGCGCGACCGGGACCAGCAGGAAGAAGAAGAAGGCCGCGAAGGACATCGCCAGGAGCGTCCGCGAATAGCGGAGGAACATAGGCCGGGCCGTGATCCAGAGCAGGTAGCCGACCGCCAGGGGGAAGGCGAAATGCAGGAAGTAGAAGGCCGTCGCGGCGATGTCGTACCAGCTGACCTGTCCGGGGTGGAAGAAAGCGTGCTGCAGGGTCAGCGTCGGGATCGTGCCGCCGAACAGCGTCTGCTCGAGCCCGGTGACGTCATGGTGCGCGAGTCCGGTGCGGGACCCGAGGCCGCGCAGGTACTCGTAGGAGAGGAAGAGGACGAGGAACGGGATCCAGTCGGCGAGGAAGAGGCGGCCGCGGCCGAGCACCAGCGCGGCGATCAGCATCAGCAGAAGCAGGCGCTCCGGTGAAACCGACAGGTGGAGGACGAACACCATGAACAGCGTCACCGCGCCCAGGTAGGAGCCCGCCAGCACCGGGATCGTCCAGGAAGGTCGGCGACGCGGCGGCTTGCGCTCGATCAGGATTTCCGGCTCCGGCACCGGCAAAGATTAGCGAGCGGCGCCGCCGGCTTGCTTCGCTGAGAGCCGCCTGAGAAACGCGCAAGAAGCTGGGAAAGGCGCTGGTGCGCCGTTATATTGGGGCCGAGATGGAGGCTGTGAGGGACCTGACCCCGGTTCGGGCTCCACGCGTTCTGGTCGTCGACGACGAGCGGAGCATCGTCGACTTCATCCGGCTGGGTCTGCAGTACGAGGGCTTCGAGGTGTCGACCGCAGCCGACGGGCAGGCCGCTCTGCGGCAGATCAGCGAGTTCAAGCCGCACGTGGTCGTGCTCGACGTCATGATGCCGAAGCTCGATGGGCTGGCCGTAGCCGAGGCCATCCGCGGCAACAAGGACACCGGCGTCATCATCCTGTCGGCCCGGGACGAGGTCCAGGATCGCATCAGGGGGCTGGAAGTCGGCGCCGACGATTACCTGGTCAAGCCGTTCGATTTCGGCGAGCTGCTGGCCCGGATCCGGGCGGTCATGCGCCGGAGGAACCCGACGGCCGGCCCGGTGCTCCGGGTGCAGGACCTGACGCTCGACGAAGCCTCTCGGGAGGTGATGCGCGCCGGCGAGCCGGTCGAGCTGTCGGGACGCGAGTTCGATCTGCTCCGGCTCCTGATGCTGCACCCGAATCAGGTCCTCCCGCGCGACCGGATCCTCGACCAGGTCTGGGGGTACAACTTCTTCGGCGACGCGAATAACGTGGAGGTCTACATCCGGTACCTCCGCCAGAAGCTCCACGACGAGCAGCACCAGGTGATCCAGACGGTTCGGGGGGTTGGCTACCGGATCAAGGCGTGAAGCCCAGGCCCTCGTTGCTCGCCCGCTTCCGGTCGCTTCGCTGGCGCCTCACGTTTCTCTATCTCGCCCTGCTCTCGGTGCTGCTCTTGCTGCTCGGGGTTGGGCAATACTTCGTCGCCCGCGAGGTCCTCTTCCGCAGCAACGCGGACGTCCTGGCCAACGACTACAAGGCGGTGGCGACGACCTTCCTCAGGGCGCAGCTGGCGGCGCGCCCGAGGGCGCTGCCGCTGACCGCGGCGGCCTCGGCGACCCGCACCCGGCAGGTCTTGATCGCGCTCGCCCGGGAGCTGTCCTCGCGCCAGATCTCGGCCGCGATCTACGACGTCGACGGCGCCTACGTCACGTTCCAGCCGTCGAGCCTGGCCCCCGACACGCCGGCCATCGCGCTCGCGCCCAGCGACTACGTGGCGGCGATCCGGCGCGGCCCGCGCCCCTATTACATGGTCAGCGCGGGTGACCCGCCCGCCACCTACCTGACCGTCCTGCGGGTGATCCAGCCGGGGGCCCGCCCGATCGGCATCGCCCAGCTCAGCGTCTCCACGGCGGACATCGACCGCACCCTCGCCCTCGATCGCGAGTTCGCGCTGATCGGCTCGCTGATCGTGCTCCTGCTGGCGCTCGGGCTCAGCCCCCTGATCATCGGGCGCGCGCTGAAACCGCTCGAGCACATGGCGGTGACCGCGAACGCGATCGCGGCGGGCGACTACACGCAGCGGGTGGCGGTGCCGCCGACGCATGACGAGATCGGTCAGCTCGGCGTCGCCTTCAATCAGATGGCGGCCGGCGTCGACCAGGCCTTCGAGGTCCGCCGCCAGTCGGAGGACCGGATGCGCCAGTTCGTCGCCGATGCCTCCCACGAGCTGCGCACGCCGCTGACCTCGATCGCCGGCTACATCGACGTCCTCGCGCGCCGTGACAGCGTCGATGCCTCGACCCTCCACGCTGCGCTGGACGCGATGCGCCGGGAGAGCGCACGCATGACCCGGCTGGTGGGTGACCTGCTCACGCTGACCCGGTTCGAATCAGGCCGCGTGCCCGCGGTGCGGCCGATCGCCCTGGACAGCTGGCTCAAAGAGACGCTCGACGAGCTGCACCTGCCCGACCAGGGGAGCCCGGAGCGCCGGGCGCTGCAGGGCGGGATCGTGGTCAAGGCCGACCCCGACGCGCTCAAGCAGGTCGTCATCAACCTGGCTCAGAACGCCGTGAAGTACGCGCCCGGGGCGGAGCAGGATTGGAGCTGCTTCGCCGCCGACGGCCGGGCCGCCATCCGCGTCCACGACGCGGGGCCGGGGATCCCGGCCGCCGACCTGCCTCACATCTTCGAGCGCTTCTACCGGGGCGAGAAGGCGCGCGACCGGTCGACTGGCGGCTCCGGGCTGGGGCTGGCGATCGCACGGTCGATCGTCGAGGCCCACAGCGGCGTGATCCAGGTGGAGAGCCGCCCCGGCGAAGGCGCGACCTTTACGGCCTGGCTACCTCTCGCGGCTTGAAGCAGTAACCGTTCCCGCCCGTAGCCGGATCAGCGAGCCCGCAGGGCGAGCCGCGCTTTCGCGCGAGAAGCGCCGGTGCGGGAGGGGCGAGGCGCGAGCATCCGAGCCGGGCACTACAGTGTGGCCGGCGAGGGCGCCGCGGAGCCCCGGACGCACCGTGGCGCGGTAAGTACTGTGAACGCAGCCGAGCGCTTTCGGGCAGGCGTAACGCCTTGCAGGCGTAACGCCTTGGAGGCGTTACGCCTTCCAGATCTTGCGCATGATGGCCTTTGCCAGCTTGTCGGGATCGTGGTGGGTCGAGATCCGCGAGTTGACCACGTCCGCGAGCAGCGCGTGGATGCTGCGCCCGTTCGCGGTCTGCTGGTCGAAGAGCACGCGCTTGATCCCGGCCTCCTGCGCCGAGGCCGGCAGTGGATAGTTGTTGTTGCTGTTGACGAGGACGAAGTCGAAGATGTTGGCGCCGAGGTGGCTCTCGATCGCCTTCAGGTGATCGCTGACGCGGAACGCGTCCGTCTCGCCGGGCTGGGTGGCCACGTTGCAGACGTAGACCTTGATCGCCGGCGATGCCTTGAGCGCTTCGGCCATGCCGTCCACGATCAGGTTCGGGAGGATGCTCGTGTACAACGACCCCGGGCCGACGATGATCATCTCCGCGTTGAGGATCGCCTCTTCGGCTTCGGGGTTGATGGTGGGCTCGGGTTCGAGGAAGACCCGCTTGATGGTCGCCGCGGCGCCGTTCCCGTTGGGATGCGGGATGTTCGACTCGCCGACCCGGGTCTCCCCGGAATCCATCTCGGCCACCAGCGTGACGTCGCGCAGGGTCGAGGGCACGATCTGTCCGCGAACCGCCAGGACGCGGCCGGATTCCCGGATCGCGTGCTCGAAGTCGCCCGTGATCTCGGCCATCGCCATGATGAAGAGGTTCCCGAACGAGTGGCCGTTCAGGCTGCCCTCCTTGAACCGATGCTGGAAGAGCGTGCTCATCAGCGGTTCGACGTCGGCCAGCGCCGTGATGCACTGGCGAAAATCGCCGGGTGGCAGGATGCGGTATTCGGCGCGCAGCCTCCCCGACGAGCCGCCGTCGTCGGCGACCGTGACGATCGCAGTCAGGTTCTGGCTGTATTTCTTCAGGCCCCGAAGCAGGGTCGACAGCCCGGTGCCGCCGCCCAGCGCCACGATCCGCGGGCCCTTTTGCAGGAACCGGTAGTTGTAGATGATCTCGGCCAGCGTCCGGTCGCTGCTCAGCATGAAGGGACCCAGCACGGACTTGGTGAGCATGTAGAGGGCAACCCCGATCAGGCTGATCCCGACCGCCCCGAAGAGCAGGGCGCGAACCGGCCGGGGCAGAAACTGGAGTGTCAGCGGCCCGACAAACTTGGGAAAGGTGAACGAGTAGTAGACGTTGCGCAGCAGGTAGCCGACCCCCAGGCTGATCAGGACCATTCCGACCATCAAGAGCAGGAGCCAGCGCTTGACGTGCAGGCCCGGAGTGAACCAGCGTGCCAGCCGAGGGTCCATCCGAAGGGGGGCCACCAGCGTCAGCTTAACAGGCTTTTTCGAATACGACCGGGGCTTGGAGGGGGTATTCCCGCTGTCAGGTTCGGGGAGTTTACCGGTAAGCGGGACGAGCATATAATCGGGTCAGGACGCGTTGAATTTGATGAAGCCCGCACGCCAGGGTGCCCGTCCTGGATCCGCGAAAGGAGGTCGTCTTCATGGCGATCAAGGCTGAGCACGTAGCCAAGGCTGCCGAGGCCCGCCGCCGGGAGCAGGCCCAGTACTGGGTGTACCTCGACGGGGAGGTCCTGCGCTACGCCGATGCCCGCCTCGGCCTCATGACCCACGCGCTGCACTACGGCACTGGCGTCTTCGAAGGGATCCGGGGCTACTGGAACCCGGAGCACGAGCAGCTGTTCATCCTCAAGCTCCGCGAACATTACGCGCGCATGCAGCGCTCGGTGAAGGTGCTAAAGCTCAAGATCCCGATTTCCCTGGATGAGCTCTGCGACCTCAGCGTCGAGCTCGTCCGTCGCAACGGTTTCCGGCAGGATGTCTACCTCCGCCCCCTCGCTTTCAAGAGCTCCGAAGAGATCGGAGTCCGCCTCCACAACCTCAAGGACTCGTTCGCCGTCTACGTCACCCCCTACGGCAACTACGTCGACATGGATCGCGGGCTGCGCTGCATGGTGTCCACCTGGCGCCGCATCGACGACAACGTCGCGCCGCCGCGCGCCAAGATCACGGGGATCTACGTGAACTCGGCGCTGGCCAAGACGGAAGCGATGGAGAACGGCTTCGACGAGGCGATCATGCTGACCAACGACGGACACGTCTGCGAGGGCAGTGCCGAGAACCTGTTCATGGTCAAAGAGGGTGCGGTCTTCACTCCGCCGCCCAGCGACAACATCCTCGAAGGCATCACGCGCCTCGCGTTGATGGAGCTGATGCGCAAAGAGCTCGCCCTGGAGGTGTTCGAGCGCTCCATCGATCGATCGGAGCTCTATACCGCCGATGAGGTCTTCCTCTGCGGCACCGGGGCTCAGCTCGGCGGGGTGGTCGACATCGACCACCGCGTGATCGGGGAGGGCCGTCCGGGCTCGGTCACGACCCGCCTGCAGCAGCTCTACTTCGAGGTCGTCCGCGGGCGTAACCCGAAGTATCGCGACTGGCTGACGCCCGTCTATTAGCCGGCTGCTCCGCCTGCTCGTCGCCCCGAACGCCTTCAAGGGAAGCCTGACCGCGGTCGCGGCGGCGCAGGCGATGGCGGAGGGGGCCCGGCGCGCCAACCCGGCGGCGCAGGTCGACCTGCTCCCCATCGCCGACGGCGGTGACGGGACGGTCGACGCGTTCGTCACGGCGCTCGAGGGGGAGGTGCGCACGGCGCGGGTCCGCGGCCCGCTGTCCGAGCCGGTGGAAGCGGCCTACGGCGTGCTCGACGGCGGAGCGCTGGCCGTGATCGAGATGGCCCGCGCCGCGGGCCTGGGCCTGGTTCCGCTGGAGCGGCGCGATCCGCGCGCCACCACCACCTACGGCGTCGGCGAGCTGATGCAACGCGCCTACGACGATGGGGCGCGCCGGTTCGTGATCGGGATCGGCGGGAGCGCCACCAACGACGGGGGCGCCGGCATGGCGCAGGCGCTCGGCTACCACCTGCTCGACGAGCGCGGCCTGGAGCTTCCCCCCGGCGGGGCGGCGCTCGCCCGCCTGCAGCGGATCCACGTGGGCGGCGTCCACAGCGACTGGAAGCAGGCGCAGGTCGACGTCGCCTGCGATGTCACAAACCCCCTGACCGGCCCGGAGGGCGCCAGCGCGGTCTACGGTCCTCAGAAGGGCGCGACGCCCGAGATGGTCGAGTTGCTGGACCGCGCGCTGGAGCGCCTGGCGCAGATCATCCTCCGCGATCTCGGGACCGACGTGCTGCACCTGCCCGGCGGGGGGGCGGCGGGCGGGCTCGGCGCCGGGTTGACCGCGTTCGCGAATGGGCGGCTGCGCCGGGGCGCCGACATGGTGCTCGAGGCGCTCCATCTCGACGATCGGCTACGGCAGGCGGACCTGGTCCTCACCGGCGAGGGGCGGCTGGACCGTCAGACGGCCAGGTTCGGCAAGGGCCCGGCCGAGGTCGCGGCGCGGGCGCGGCAGGCCGGCGTCCCGGTGATCGCGATCGGGGGATCGGTCGAGGACGAAGCCGAGCTGGTGCGCGTGTTCGACCGGGTCGAATCCCTCACGGGTGGCTCCGTCACCGAGGCGGACGCCATGGCGCGGGCCGGCGAGCTGCTGGCGGCGGCCGCCGAGCGGGCGGTCAGTGCTTTCGGTAGCCGCCCTGGACGCGCCCTTCCATGAACGAGATCCGCGGATGGCGCGTCACCTTCGAGGTGATCCGGCGGGTCACGACGGCGGCCGGCAGGGCGACCACCACGTCGCCGCGCTGCAGGTGCGGCGGGTTCGGATAGCGTTCGCTGCAGGGCTCGCACACGTCCAGGTGCTGCGCGACCATCTTGCGTTGCTCCCGTCGCAGCGTGCCGGGCGGGAAGTTGTCCAGCAGGTAGGCGATCGTCGGACAGCGGGTCTCCTCCGTCTGCGCCTTGCCCTCCATGAAGAGGAATTCCTCTTTGAAGCGCCGCCGCGCGCGATGGAGCAGGGTCTCGACCGCGCTCTCGGACACCTTCATCTTGCGCGCGATGTTTGCGTAGCTCAGGCCCTGGAGCTCGCGGAGGGTCAGGACGAGCCGGTACTTCTCCGGCAGGCGGCGCGCCACCGACCACACGGCGTCCCGCAGCTCGCTGATCTCGAGCGCGACCTCGGGACTCTTGCGGGCATCGGCATCGGGCACCTGCAGCACGGAGTCTTCGCTCTCCTCGTCGTCGATTTCCTGCGCTTCAGGGAACTTCTTGCGCCGGCGAAGCTCGTCGTAGCAGAGGTTGGTGGCGATCCGATGAATCCAGGCGGAGAAGTTGAAGCTGTCGTTGATGCGATGAATGGTGCGGAGGATCTGGAAGAACGTCTCCTGGGTCAGGTCCTCGGCCAGCTGCCGGTCGCGCAGGAGCCGGAAGGTCAATCCGTAGATGGCCTTGTGGTAGCGCTTGAAGAGCGTGTCGAATGCGGCCACGTCACCGGCCAGGTAACTCCGTATGAGGTCCAGGTCCGAGGGGCCACGCGCGACTCGCGTCACTAGCCTTTCTTCACTCCGGACCCGGTAATTTGCTTCGACGTGGAGCCCTTTCCAGCCGGATCGCGGGCGTAGTATAGCACGGGGTTCTTGCCCCTCCGGCACTGGTTGTGGCGAACATTTTTCGGTTTGTCACAGCCCCGCGATTTTCGTGAAAGGACCGCGGCAAGTCGCCGTTATACTGACGCTCGAATCCAGACGGGAGGTGTGCAATGGCTCGCTCGCAGACGCCCGAATCGCACACCGTCATCATCAGGTTTCTGGACGACGAGATCATCGAAGGTCGCCTGCCCGCGATCACATTCGATGAGCCCAACCTCGTCTTGCAGGTCTCGGACGGGACCAGCAACAATGAGCGGGCTTTGATCCCTCTCCCCGCTATCAAGCGGGTCACCCTGGACCAGGCCACGCCCTCCGCGGCCGAGTCCGGCCGCGACATGCGCAAGGTCGCCATGCGCTTCCAGGACGGCGAGGTGCTCAAGGGCTACCTGGATGGCGAGCTCCAGCACGCGGTTTACGGCATGACGCTCCGGCTCATGACCGTGGAACGCGACCGGATCGAGACGCTGGGCGTCCCGTACACGGCGCTGAAGGCGCTCTTCTACCTCAAGAGCTGGGACTCGAGGCCGCCGGAATTCAGCGGGGAGGCGGACAGCTACCTCACCACCCGCCTGAAGTCGCCGCTCGTCGATCTCATGTCGGACATCGGCGAGCTGGAGAAGATGCGCAAGCGGGGCGCCATCAGCGAGAGTGAGTTCCAGCGTAAGCGGCGGAAGATCCTCGACAAGATCTAGCGGCCCCAAGCGTCCCGGGCGCCTGCTGACCAGCGCGCTGGCGGCCGTCTCACTGGTCGGCGGCTGCAGCAATCCGCCGGCAGCGGTACGCGCCGTGATCGCGAGCCCGTCGGGGTCCGCCAGCCTGTACCAGCCCGAGCCCGCCCTGGCGCAGGGCGGGACGATCGTGATCGGGGACTGGGAGTCGCCCAGCAATTTCGCGCCGCCCTTCAACGCCGAGCAACCGGCGGCCCAGGTCGACGCGCTGCTGTACGCGGGGCTCAACCGGCAGACCGCCGACCTGCAATGGCTCCCGGATGTCGCGAGCCGGGTCCCGACGCTCAGCAACGGCGACGTGCAGTGGGACCGCAAGTCGGGTGCGATGACCGTCACCTATCACCTGCGGCCCGGGCTGACCTGGTCCGACGGGGCGCCGCTGACCGCGTCCGACGTCGCCTACACCTGGCGGACGATCGTCGATCCCAGGGTCCAGGGCGTCATCTCCACCGAGGGCTACGCCGACATCTCGCGAGTCGAGGTGCGCAACGACGTCACGCTGGTGCTCCACTTCGACCGGCTGTACCCGCAGTACCTGCAGCTGTTCGGGGCGATCCTTCCGGAGCACCGGCTGCGGGACATTCCGCCGGACCGCCTGGCGCAGGACGGGTTCTGGTCACGCCCGGACGTGGTCGCCGGGCCCTATGCCATCTCGGAGCTCGTGCCGGACGATCACATCACGCTGGTCCGCAACGACCGCTTCTCGGCCGGCCGGGGCGGTGCCCGGCCGCATCTCGATCGCATCGTGTACCGGATCTATCCGGAGCTCGGGCAGCTGCTGGACGCGGCCCGGGCCGGCCAGGTCGATCTCGCCGTCGAGATTCCGGATGACGCGCTGGCCACGTTGCCGGCGACCGGCAAGCTCGTCCTGCGCTCGCGCGCCAGCCTCGCGTACGAGCAGGTCACCTTCAACCAGTTGGACCCCGATCCCCTGACCTGACAGCCCGCCGTCTGGCACGGGGATCCCATGCTGCTCGAGGCGCTGCGGCTTTCGATCGACCGCGTGGGACTGGTCCAGAGCCTGCTGGGCGGCAAGGCGCGGGTGGCCGACTCGCCGATTCCGAGCGCGCTCACCGGCTACCACGAAGCCGTGACGCCCGCCTATGATCTCGCTCGCGCCAATCAGATCCTCGACCAGGACGGGTGGGTTCGCGGACCGGACGGCATCCGCAGCAAGGGTGGGCGTCGCCTCACGTTCAGCCTGACCTCGGCGCTCGGCGACCCGCTGCGGCAGAGCCTGCGGGATCGCCTGGTCGCCGCCTGGCGGATGGTCGGCGCCGACGTCGTGGCCCGCGACGGGCACAACAGCGAGCTCTTCAGCGGCTTCGACCAGGGCGGCTGGCTGGAACGCGGGCAGTTCGAGGCCGGACTGTGGACCTGGAGCATCGGGCCGGATCCCGACGGCGTCTACCCGATCGATCACTCGTCCCAGATTCCGAGCACGGGCAACCAGGGACGTGGGGCGAACTTCGGACGCTTTCAGAGCGTCGCGATCGATCAGAGCCTGGACCGCGGGCGGAGCACGCTCGACCTGCCAGCCCGCGAGCATGCGTATCAGGCGTTCGAGCAGGCCTACGCGCGGTTGGGCGCCGAACTCCCCCTGTACGAACGCATGTTGACCGTGCTGGCCACCCCCCGCCTGCACAACCTCGAACTGAATCCGACCCCGGCGACCACGATGTGGAACGCCGCCGACTGGTGGGTCGGCTGAGGTCCGGCGTTCCGCGCGTCGACTAGACTAGCCCCAGTCATGAAGGACCTCGCCGAGGCTGCCTTGAACGCGGCCCAGGTCAAGGGCGCGGCTTACGCCGATGTTCGCGTCAGCCACCGCGTCCAACAGAACCTGGTGGTCAAGAACGGCGAGCTCGCCGCCGTCCAGGACGACGCGAATGAGGGCTTCGGGGTCCGGGTGCTGGTCGACGGCGCCTGGGGGTTCGCGGGCAGTGCGCGCCTCGAGCAGGCCGAGGTCCCGGAGGTCGTCGAACGCGCCGTGCGGATCGCGCGCGCCAGTGCCCGGGTGCATGCGGAACCGGTCGACCTTGGCGACCCGGTGCGCTCGACCGGCAGCTATCGCACCCCGCTGGTACGCGACCCGTTCCAGGTTCCCCTCAGCGAGAAGGTCGAGTTGCTGCTGCGGGCCGACCGCGCGATGGGCGCGGTCAAGGGCATCACCGTTCGCGAGGGGCAGATGGAGTTCATCCGCGATCGGAAGCTCTTCGCTTCGACCGAAGGCGCGCTGACCGAGCAGGAGCTGGTCGAGAGCGGGGCCGCCATCGATGCGACCGCGACCACCCAGGACGACGTCCAGAACCGCTCCTATCCGAATTCCTTCGGCCGCCAGCAAGGCCAGGCCGGCTTCGAGTACGTCGAAGCCATGCAGCTCGAGCGGCACGCGGGGCGGATCGCGGAGGAAGCGGTCGCCCTGCTCTCCGCGCCGCAGTGTCCGAGCGGGACGATGACGGTCATCCTGGACGCCAGCCAGGTCGGCCTGCAGATCCACGAGTCCTGCGGCCATCCCACCGAGCTCGATCGGGTCTTCGGCATGGAGGCGGCATACGCGGGGACGAGCTTCATGACGACCGACAAGCTGCAGCGGCTTCGCTACGGCTCCGAGCACGTGTCGATCATTGCCGACGCCTTGAGCCCCGCCGGGCTGGGCACGTTCGCATGGGACGACGAGGGTGTCCCCGCCCAGCGCACCCACCTGATCAAAGAGGGGCTCTTCGTCGGCTATCTGACCTCCCGCGAGACGGCGCGCCGGATCGGCCAGGCGAGCAACGGCACGATGCGGGCGGATGGATGGAACCGCATCCCGTTGATCCGGATGACCAACGTCAACCTGGAACCGGGCCAAACACCGCTCGAGCAGATGGTCGCCGAGGTCAAGGACGGCGTCTATATGGAGACGAACCGCAGCTGGTCGATCGATGACAAGCGGTTGAACTTCCAGTTCGGGACGCAGCTTGCCTACGAGATCAAGGATGGGAAGCGCGGGCGCATGCTCAAGAACGCGACCTACGCCGGCATCACCCCCGAATTCTGGAACTCGTGCGATGCCGTCGGACCGCAATCGGAATGGAAGCTGTGGGGGCTCGTCAATTGCGGGAAGGGACAGCCGCCGCAGCTGGCCCATGTCGCGCACGGCGCCGCCCCGGCGCGCTTTCGCAACGTCCGCGTCGGGATCATGAAATGAAGGACGTCGAGACCGCGCGGCTCATCGAGACCGCCCGGATCAAGCGGTTCTGTGATGATCTCCTCGAGCGATCCAGCGCGGATGAGACCGAGGTCCTGCTCAACGAGACGGACAGCGCGCTGACCCGGTTCGCCAACAACGGGATTCACCAGAACGTCGCCGAGCGCAACCTGGGCGTCCGCGTCCGCGTGGTCAAGGACGGACGGACCGGGGTGGCCTCCGTCAACCAGATGAACGAGGCCGCGCTCGCCGACGTGCTCGAGCGGGCGCTCACGATCGCCGCCCTCCAGCCGCCCTCCGAACCGGTTCCGATGGCCCGTCCCTCGCCCCACCGGCCGGTCAACGCCTGGTCAGACTCAACCGCCGCGGCTTCGCCCGAGGAGCGGGCGGATTTCGTGCAGGCCGTCTGCCGCAAGGCGGCGGGTGCGGGCCTCAAGGCGTTCGGCGCCGTCAGCACGCAGGCTGGCCAGATCGCGATTGCGAACTCCTTCGGCGTCTTTCGCCACCATCGCGCCACGCAGGCCGTCGCCTCCTCGGTCGTGATGGGTGAGGCGGGCAGCGGCTATGCCGATCGGGCCGCGATCGACGTCTCGGAGCTGCGTGGCGACGACCTGGCCGAGGAGGTCATCGACAAGGCGCGGCGCAACCAGAACGCGGCGCCGATCGAGCCCGGCACCTACGAGGTGGTGCTCGAAGAGTATGCGGTCGGCGAGATGCTCGAGTTCATGAGTTACCTGGGTTTCTCGGCGCTGGCGGTGCAGGAGCAGCGGAGCTTCATGCGGCTGGGCGAGAAGCTGACCGCCGAGAACGTGACCATCTGGGACGACGGCCTGGATCCGACGGGGATGCCGGCGCCCTTCGATTTCGAGGGCGTGCCCAAGCAGCGGGTCGACCTGATCACCCGCGGGGTCGCCACCGGCGTGGTCTACGACCAGGCGACCGCGCACAAGGAAGGCCGCCCATCGACCGGCCACGGATTGCCCGCGCCGAACCCGGACGGCCCCTTCGCGCTGAACATGTTCATGGCGCCCGGCCGGGTTCCCAGGTCGGAGCTGACCTCGGGCATCAAGCGGGGCATCTGGATCACCCGTTTCTGGTACGTGCGCGTCGTCCATCCCAAGGCCTCGATCATCACCGGGATGACACGCGACGGCACCTTCCTCATCGAAGACGGCCGCATCACCCGTCCGATCAAGGACATGCGTTTCACGCAGAGCATGCTCGAGGCGCTCTCGGGCGCCGAGGCGATCGCCGACTCGACCAAGCTCCAGGCGTCGGGCGAAGCCTTCGGCGTGACCCGGGTGCCCGCGCTCCGGGTCCGCGCGTTCACGTTCAGCAGTTGAAGAACGGCGGCCCCCCGCTCATCGGCCTGCCCACGCTTCCGATTCCGGCGGGCGTCAAGCCGGCGCGCTTCGGCATCAACCAGGCCTACGTCCGGGCCATCGCCGCAGCCGGCGCCGCGCCGGTATTGATCCCGCTGCTGCAGGACCAGGACCGTCTGCAGGCGATCTACCGGCGGCTCGACGGCATGGTGTTTCCGGGAGGCGAGGACGTCGCGCCCCAGGCTTACCGGGAGCAGCCGATCAACGGCCTGAACGAGGTCGAACCGGTCCGCGATCGGGTCGAGCTGACGCTCGCCCGCTGGGCGATCCGGGACGATCTCCCGCTGCTCGGGATCTGCCGCGGGCATCAGCTGCTGAATGTCGCGCTCGGCGGAAGCCTGTACCAGGATCTGCGCTTCCAGGGCGCCACCGACGTCGACCATTCCGGCAAGGACGGTCGCGCCCGAGATGCGCTCATGCACCGGGTCAGCCTCGACCCGCAGTCGCGGCTCGCGCAGTTGATCGACGAGACCGTGGTCGAGGTCAACAGCCTCCACCACCAGGGCGTCAAGCAGGCGGCCCCCGGACTAAGCATCACCGGGCGGTCACCAGACGGCGTGATCGAGGCGCTCGAGTCGCCCGACCATCGCTTTCTGATCACGGTGCAGTGGCACCCGGAGGAGATCGCGAGCCTCGATTGGGTCCAGCGCCTCTTCTCAGGCTTTGTAAGCGCAGCAGCAGACGCCGCCGCTCCCAGGCGGCGCGTGTAAGTACCAGGCTGAGGACGACTACTTACAGGGGAAGCCGATGGGCTCGGCGTACGCCCTGGCTGCCTGCTCGGCGGTGATGTAGCCGACGTGCGCCATCTGCGCCAGGACGGCGAATTGCCGCGCCCGGGCGGAGCAGGGATTCCTGTACAGGTCGTAGTAGGACGGCGATTGCGGCAGCCCGGCCAGCATGGAGGCGCGGGCCAGGTCGAGCTGGGCCGGCTTCATGCTGAAGTAGACCTGGGCGGCGCGCTGGATCCCCCAGGCGCCATGACCGTAATAGACGGAATTGAGATAGGACTCGAGGATCGTGTGCTTGCTGTAGGCCGCCTCGAGCTTGAGGGCGAGCAGGAGGTCCTCCGGCTTCCGCCAGTTGTCGTCGTTCCCGTTCATGTACAGGTTCTTGACCAGCTGCTGGCTCAACGTGCTCGCGCCCTCGAGCGCCCGGTGGTGGTAGAGATCGGCGGCCAGCGCCCGCAGGAGGCCCTGGACGTCGATGCCGCGGTGCTGGTAAAAGCGTTCGTCCTCGGTCGCGATCACCGCCTCGCTGAGCTGGTCGGGGACCGCGGCGAGCGGAACGTAGCCCCCGCCGTGCGCCACGAGCACGGCCTGGACCCGGCCGCGCAGGTTGTCGACCGGCGGCGTCACCAGCAGGCCGATCGCGGTCAGCGTCCCGAGCAGCGCGGTCAGCCCCAGGACGGCCACCAGCAGGATCGCCGGCCGGCTCAGCCGCCGGCGGGGCCTCCAGCCGGGCGTGACCACCTGAAGCGGAGGGCGATCGGACGGGGACCGGGTCAGGGCGTCCGGCATCGAGATCAATTGTAAGTTTGGGGCGGTACAATGGCCTCGTGGAGCACGCTCCCAACGGGACCGATCGCCGCGGCACCTGGAAGGTCAAGGCCGGGCTGGCCGAGATGCTGAAAGGCGGCGTCATCATGGACGTCGTCACCCCCGAGCAGGCCAAGATCGCCGAGGACGCCGGGGCCGTGGCCGTGATGGCGCTCGAGCGCGTGCCGGCCGACATCCGCAAGGAGGGCGGGGTGGCCCGGATGAGCGATCCCGGGATCATCACCGCCATCGTCGAGGCCGTCACCATCCCGGTCATGGCGAAGTGTCGCATCGGCCACTTCGTCGAGGCGCAGATCCTCGAATCACTGGGCGTCGACTACATCGACGAGAGCGAGGTGCTGACCCCGGCGGACGAGGAGTTCCACATCGACAAGCATCCCTTCAAGGTTCCATTCGTCTGCGGCTGCCGTGACCTGGGTGAGGCGCTGCGCCGCATCGCCGAAGGCGCCGCCATGATCCGTACCAAGGGCGAGGCCGGGACCGGCAACGTGGTCGAGGCGGTCCGGCACATGCGCGCGGTCACCGGCGAGATCCGCCGCCTGCAGGGCGCCAAACCCCAGGAGCTGGTCATGGAAGCGAAGCGGATCGGCGCGCCGCTGGACCTGCTCGAGGAATGCGCTCGGCTGCAGCGGCTGCCCGTCGTCAACTTCGCGGCCGGCGGCCTCGCGACCCCGGCCGATGCCGCGCTCATGATGCAACTCGGCTGCGACGGCGTCTTCGTCGGCTCCGGAATCTTCAAGTCCGAGAATCCCTCCGCCCGCGCCAGGGCGATCGTGGCGGCGACCACGTACTTCGACCGCCCCGACATTCTGGCGGATGCCTCCAAGAGTCTGGGCAAGCCCATGCGCGGCCTGGAGATTGGGACGATTCCGCAGGAGGAGCTGCTCGCCGGCAGAGGCTGGTGACGCGCCGGCGCCGCGTCGGCGTCCTCGCCTTGCAGGGTGATTTTCGCGAGCATCTGGCCGCGCTCGGGGAGTGCGAGGTGGAGGGCGTGCCGGTTCGATTGGGCGCCGACCTCGACGGGGTCGACGGGCTGATCCTTCCCGGGGGCGAGAGCACGACCATGGCTCGCCTGATGGATCCAGAGCTGCGAGCGGCGATCGTGCGCCGCAGCGAAGAGGGCATGCCCGTGCTCGGGACCTGCGCCGGCATGATCATGATGGCCCGTCAGATCGTGGACGGCCGCGCCGACCAGGAGCCGCTCCGCCTGATCGACATGACGGTCCGCCGCAACGCCTACGGCCGGCAGGTCGACAGCTTCGAGACCGAGGTCGACGTCCCGGGCCTGGGCCGGACGACGCCGGCCGTCTTCATCCGGGCGCCTCAGGTCGTGGAGCAGGGAGGCGAGGTCGAGACCGTGGCCGAGCACGGCGGGATTCCGGTGGCGCTGCGGCAGGGCAACCGGCTCGCGCTCGCCTTCCATCCGGAGCTGACCCCGGATCGCGCCTGGCACCAGTACTTCCTCTCGCTGGGGCGGCCGCCGGCATGAGCCTGCAGATCCGTCCAGCTCAGCTCCGAGATCTCGGCGCGATCGAGGCGCTCTTCCGGGAGCAGGACCGTGACAGCGCGGCCCGGACCTCGATCACGTTCCGGCAGATGGCGTCGCGACGGCTGTGGTTCCTGCTCAACCACACGTTCGCGTCGATGGTCCCGATCACGTCGGCGGCTGACCACGTCTTCGTCGCCGAGGACCCGGGGCGTCCGGGCCTGCACGCCTTCGTCCAGGCGGAGACGGCGCCGGGCGGGCATGCCTGGCAGATCCTGAATCTCTCGATCGCCCAAGACCTCGACCGTTTCCAGGCGGGGACCGCGCTTCTCGACCATCTCTGCAACGAGGGCCTGCAGCGCGGGGTCACCCGCTACCTGGTCCGCGTGGGTGTCGACGATCCGGTCCAGGACCTCTTCAAGGCCCGCGGGTTCCGCGCGATCGCAACCGAGCACGCGCTGCTCCACGAGTCGCTGGCCCGGCGCACGGCGCCGTCCTGTCCGGGGCTGCGGCCGATGCGGCGCGAAGACCAGCTGGCCCTGTACCTCCTGTACCGGGCCGTGACCCCCCGCGAGGTCGCGGATGTGCTCGCCGCATCCTTCAAAGAATGGCGCGACACCTTCCAGCACGGCCAGGGCGCGGGCGCCGTGCCGCGGCCGACCCGCCGCCGCCAGTTCGTCGTCGATCGGGTCGAAATCGTCGCCTGGTTCGGGGTCACGGCGGGCGGGGGCGGTCGCCCCACGGTGCTCGCCTTGATGGCGCGTCCCGACCCACCGGATCTGCTCGCCTCGGTGGTGCGGCAGGGATTGGCCTACGTCGCCGAGCATCATCCCGGCCCGGCCTGGTGCAGTCTGCGGCACAATGATCAGGAAGCGATCGCGCTCCTCCAGCGGGAGGGGTTCGAGGTGATCGCGTCCCAGGTGCTGATGGTGAAAGAGCTGACCCTCAAGGTGCCGGCGCGGCGGCGCCTCCCGGTGCGGGAGAAGCGGCTCGTGCCGCAGTACGGATGATCTCGCAGACCCGCCGCGTGGCGAACGGGCTGGCCCGGGCGGACCCGGCTGAGCTCGACCTGCTGTTCCAGGCGCTGCCGCCCCACATCAACCGGGCGGTCCGGCGGCTCGACAACCAGGGGCTCCTGCTCGAGGTGGTGCTGGACCTCGGCCGGGAGCCGGAGGCCCGCTTTCCGGACAGCGAGGTCCTGCTCGACGAGACGCCGGTCACCGCGGAGGACCTGGAGTTCGTGGCCACCCGGGTCGGCTCCTTCGGCGACGACAACCGGGCCGGCATCGAGCGCACGCTGCACCGCATCTCGGCCATCCGGAACCGCTCCGGCCAGATCATCGGGCTGACCTGTCGGGTGGGCCGGGCCATCACCGGCACGATTGACATCATCAAAGACATGGTCGTCGGCGGCAAGAGCATCCTATTGCTCGGCCGCCCCGGGATCGGCAAGACCACCATGCTTCGGGAATGCGCCCGGGTGCTCGCCGAGGAGATGAAGAAGCGGGTCGTGATCGTGGACACGTCGAACGAGATCGGCGGCGACGGCGACATCCCGCACCCCGGCATCGGTCGGGCCCGGCGGATGCAGGTGCGCACGCCCGCCCTGCAGCACGCCGTCATGATCGAGGCGGTCGAAAACCACATGCCCCAGGTGATCGTCATCGACGAGATCGGAACCGAGCTCGAGGCGGCCGCCGCGCGCACGATCGCCGAGCGCGGCGTCCAGCTGGTGGCGACGGCCCATGGGAATTCCCTCGAGAACCTGATGATCAACCCGACGCTGAACGACCTGTTGGGCGGGATCCAGACGGTGACGCTGTCGGACGAGGAGGCCCGCCGGCGAGGCACCCAGAAGTCGGTGCTGGAGCGCAAGTCGCCGCCCACCTTCGACGTCCTGGTTGAGATCCACGACCGGGACCGGCTGGCCGTGCATCAACCCCTGGCCGAGGTGGTCGACGCGGCGTTGCGGGGCGTCCTCAAGCCGCCCCAGATGCGCACCCGGGGCGCGGACGGAGCGATCGTGGCCCGCATAGCCGAGGCGCAGCCCATGCGCGCGACCGCCCCCCGGGAGCCGCTCGAGGGCTCGAGGACGCGCGGGGTCCACGAGTCGCTCAACATCTTTCCCTACGGGGTCAGCCGCAACTATCTCGAGCAGGCGATCCAGGATCTGAAGGTCCCGGTCCGGGTGCAGAACCACATCGAGGACGCGGACCTGATCGTCACGCTCAAGAACTATTACCGGCGCAAAGACTCCCCCATCAAGGAGGCGGAGGCCGATGGGATCCCGATCCAGGTGCTCAAGAGCAATACCATCACTCAGATCAAGAGTGCGCTGACCCGCATGTATCAACTGGAGGCGCCCGACCCGACGGAGTCCGCGCTCCAGGAGACGATCGAAGGCATCAATCGGGCGAAGGCGACCAACTCGATGGTCGAGCTGTCGCCCCAGAACGCATACGTCCGCCGTCTGCAGCATCAGCTCGTCGAGCGCCACGAGCTGACCGCGCGCTCGACCGGAAAGCAGCCCAACCGGCGGCTCCGGATCTACACGACCGCCGATTGACCGACCCGGTATAGTGCCCGCAAAGGCATGAGCGCGGACGGCAAGCCGGGCGGGTTCTTCATCACCCTGGAGGGTCCTGAAGGCGGCGGAAAATCCACCCAGGCGCGACAGCTCGAAGCGCGTTTGAACCTGAGCGACATCGTGACCACCGCAACCCGCGAGCCCGGCGGAACCGCACTCGGCGAGCAGATCCGGCCCCTGCTGTTGAACCCGTCGGGCACGGCCAACGACCCCTGGGCGGAGGCGCTCCTCTTCACCGCCGCCCGCGCCCAGCTGGTCGCCGAGGTCATCCGGCCCTGCCTGCAGCGGGGCGAGGTCGTCGTCTGCGATCGGTTCGCCGACTCGACCATCGCCTACCAGGGGTTCGGTCGGGGCCTCGATCTCGCCCGGCTCCGCGACCTCCAGGATGCCGTTCTCGGCGGGATTCGGCCGGACCTCACCTTCCTGCTCGACCTGCGGGTCGAGCAGGGCCTGGCGCGCATCCCGCGCTACGCCCGCGACCGGATCGACCAGGAGACCCGTGCCTTCCACGAGAAGATCCGGGCAGCCTACCTGCAGATGGCGGGCGAGGAGCCCGACCGCTGGGTCGTCCTCGACGCCACCGGCCACCCCGACGCGCTCGCCGACCGGATGTTCGAGGTTGCGGTCGAGCGCATGCGCAAGTCGAACCGCCTGCCGGCGAGGAAGTCGGCGTGAAGCTGCTGATCGCCATCGTGCACAGCGAGGACGCGACCGCCACCATGGACGCCCTGAACGATCGCGGGATCTCGGTGACGAAATTCGCCAGCTCCGGGGGATTCCTGCAGCACAAGAACGTCACGCTGATGTCGGGCCTCGACGACGATCGGGTCGAAGAGGTCCTGGCGCTGATCAAGGAGAACTGCCGGACACGCAGCGAGTTCATGAACCCGATGCC
Source organism: Candidatus Limnocylindrales bacterium (assembly GCA_035632635.1). Taxonomy (GTDB): domain Bacteria; phylum Chloroflexota; class Dormibacteria; order CF-121; family CF-121; genus CF-120. The sequence goes on along the minus strand of DASQGL010000007.1, from coordinate 13,433 downwards.
GCCGCTGGTCGAGCCCGGCGACTTCTTCGTGCCCTATCCGGTCGAGGTCCAGGTCGGAGGCGCCACCGTCTTCATCGTCACGGTCGATCGATTCGAAAAGCTCTGACGATGCGGGGTCTCGGCACGGTGCTGAACGTCGGCACCGTGCTTGCCGGAAGCGTGGTTGGCCTGGCGCTGGGCCGTTTCATCCCCGACCGGCTGCACGAGACCGTGCGCCAGGCGATCGGGCTGTTCGTGGTCGTCTACGGCCTGAGCATGGCGCTCCAGACGCGGAATCCGCTGATCCTGCTGATCAGTCTGCTGCTCGGGGTGGTCGTCGGTGAGTTGATCCGGATCGATGATGGCGTGCAGCGGATCGGTCGGTGGGCCGAGCGGCGCGTGACCCGGGACCCGGTCAGCGGGCGGGTCAGCGTCGCCTTCGTCACCACCAGCCTTCTCTTCTGCGTCGGCCCGCTGGCGATCCTGGGCACGTTCAACGACGGAACCCGGGGCGATGTCACGCTGCTCGCGGTCAAATCGACGCTGGACGGGTTCTCCTCGATCGTCTTCGCGGCGACCCTGGGCTGGGGCGTGCTGCTCTCGGCGATCAGCGTCCTCGCCGTCCAGGGCACGCTCACGCTGATCGCGTTTGGACTCCACGCGAGCCTGGACACCGCTCAGGTGGCGGAGCTGACCGCGGCGGGCGGCGTGATCGTGATCGCGATCGGGCTCGGTCTCCTCCAGCTCAAGTCGATGCGGGTCGCCAGCTTCCTGCCCAGCCTCGTGGCCGCGCCGGCGCTGGTGTCCGCGCTCCACAGTCTTAAGCTTTTCTAACTGACCCCGGACTAGACTTATCCCGATGGCGAAGACGCCGCCGAACGGGGCTCGGCAGGTGGACTGGTTCGCGGCCGGGCTGGGTCTCGTCCTCGCCGTCGTCGCCCAGCTGATCGGCGGCACCCTGTTCTTCGGCGGTCACCGCACCGACGCCTTTGGATCGGGGCTGCTCACGTTTGGCGCGCTGCTGCTGGGCGGCTTTCTGGCGGGCTACCTGGGGCCGGATTCGGCCTCCATCTGGAACGGCATCGTGGTGGCCATCGCCTTCATCGTGATCGCGCAGGCGGTCGGATCGGTAGGCCCGATCGGCACCGGCGACCTGGGCACCGCCGGCCTCGTCCTGGACGACGTGCTCGTCCTGGGCGGCGGCACCCTGGGCGGCTGGCTGGCACGGAGCGCACGGAGGCTGACGGCGCGGTAACCAGGGAACGGTCGGGGCGTTGAAGCTGTAACGGGTTCAGGCAATCAAGGCAGCGGAGGAGAAACCATGGCAGTCGAAGATCACGCCGTCGCCGGGCTCGGCGCCCGCATCGTGGAAAACGTCTCGCGGGTCCTGGTCGGGAAGGACGCCGAGGTCGAGCTGTGCGTCATCGCGCTGCTAAGCCGCGGCCATGTCCTGATCGAGGATGTGCCCGGTGTGGGCAAGACCATGCTGGCGAAATCCCTGGCGCGCTCACTGGGGTGCAGCTTCGAGCGCCTCCAGTTCACGCCCGACCTGTTGCCGGCGGACGTCACCGGCGTCAACATCTACAGCCCCCAGAGTCAGCAGTTCGAGTTCCGGCAGGGCCCCCTCTTCACCCAGGTCCTGCTGGCCGATGAGATCAACCGCGCGACCCCGAAGACGCAGTCCGCCCTGCTCGAGGCCATGGAGGAGCGCCAGGTGACGGTCGACGGCACGACCTACCCGCTCGGGCTGCCCTTCCTCGTGCTCGCGACCCAGAACCCGATCGAGTTCGCCGGGACGTTCCCGCTGCCCGAAGCCCAGGTCGACCGCTTCCTGATGCGGGTCAACCTCGGATACCTCGACGTGGCCCACGAAGTCCAGGTCCTGGATCGTTTCCAGCACGAGTCGCCGATCGAGCAGCTCGAGCCGGTCGCGTCGGCGGAGGACGTGGTCGCCGGGCAGAAGGCGGTGCAGGACATCTACGTCGACGACCAGCTCAAGGAGTACATCGCCCGGATCACGCATCGGACCCGTTCGCACGGCGACGTCGGCCTGGGCGCGAGCCCCCGGGGATCGCTCGGCCTGTTCCGGTCGGCCCAGGCGCGCGCCGCGCTCGACGGCCGCGATTTCGTCACCCCCGACGACATCAAGGGGCTCGCCCTGCCGGTGCTGGCGCACCGCGTCATCCTGAAGCCGAACGCCGAGCTGCGCGGACTCACGGCCGCCAAGGTCGTGACCCAGATCCTCGAGAGCGAGCCCGTGCCGCCGCCGTCGGTCGTCTCGCGGTTCGGACGCCGGGCGGCGAGCTGAGCGCGATCGGGATGCGCCTCCCCCGCCTTCCTCTGATCACGGCGCTGGTGCTGCTGCTCTTCTTCGCCTACATCACGGGCATCCGCCAGGCCTACTTCCTGCTTTACGCGCTCCTCCTGATCTTCCTCTTGAGCTGGGCCTGGAGCCGGATGATCGGCGACAACCTGACGGTCGAGCGCATCAGCCCCGAAGGGCACTACCAGGTGGGCGACCCGTTCGAGGAGCGCTTCACGGTCCAGAACCGCTCCTGGGTGCCGGTCGGCGCGCTCGAGCTCGTCGATTTCTCGAGTCTGCCCGGCTACGACCCCGGCCGCGTCTTTGCCCTCAAGGGGCACAAGTCGCGTCGCTGGACGACCCACGGCGAGTTCAAGCAGCGCGGCCTGTTCACGTTCGGCCCGGTCGAGCTGCGCTACGGGGACCCGTTCGGGCTCTTTCCCCGAACGCTGCGCGTGCCGGGCAGCCGGTCGGTCGTCGTCTATCCGATCCTGCGCTCGGTCTCGCACCTCGAAGCCCTGGCTCCGAGCGTGGCCGGCGACGAGCAGGTGCGCGGCCGCGTGATCGACCTGCCCCCCAACACGACGACGATCCGGGAGTATGTGCCGACCGACAGCTTCAAGCGGATCCACTGGTCCTCGTCGGCCCGCCTGGGGCGGCTGATGAGCCGCAGCTTCGAGACGCGCGAGGGTGGCGACGCCTGGATCGTCCTCGACCTGGACGCGAAGGTCCATGCCGGGCAGCCCCCGAACTCGACGCTCGAGTACGGCATCAGCCTGGCGGCCTCGATCGCGGACAGCGCGCTGCGTCGCGGCGCGGCGGTCGGACTCCTGTGCAACGATCGGGCGCTGACGGTGATCGAAGCCGCCCGTGGCGACCAGCAGCGCAACCGGCTGCTGGAAGAGTTCACCCTGGCCCAGGCCGACGGCACGGTAGCGCTCCACAGTCTGCTGGAGGCTCAGCGCGAGCACTGGCGGGCGCGGGGCGGCATGATCGTGATCACCGCGTCCGGCGATCCCGCCTGGGTGCAGGCGCTCCTCGACCTCGGGGTGCGCGGCCACCGCAACCTGGTGGTCTACCTCGACCCGCGCGGGTTCGGCGGCACCCAGGCCAGCCTGCCGATCGTCGGACGCTGGAGCGAGGCGCTCAGCTGGTGGATCGTCCGGGGCGCCGATGAGCTGGAGCCCTCGCTGGAACGGAGGGTTGCCAATCTCTAGCAGCAGCGTCCTGATCGTGGCGGTCGTGCTGGGCGGCAGCGTCCTGGTCGCCACCGGGCTCGTCCGCCCGCGGCTGCAGGACGGCAGCTTCCTGGTCGCCATCCCTCGGCGTTCCGCGCCGCTGCTCGCGTTCCGGCACCGGGACACCTGGCTCCTGCTCGGCCTGCTCGCGCTGCTCGGCTGGACGGTGGCGACCGCGCTCGACCGTTCGGGCTGGGAGCCGGGCAGCGGCATCCTCATCCCCGCGATCTTCCTGGCGGGCCTTACCGGATGGGCGCTCGCCATCAGCCGTGTCAGCGGCCGCTGGTTCATCGCCGCCTCCCTGGTCTGCACGGTCGCGCTCCTCCTGCTGTTCACGCCGCCCAGGGTCACCGCCCGGCTCACGACGCTCACGCCCGAAGCCGTGCTCCAGTCGCTGTCCAGCGTCACCATGACCATCCCGCAGCTGCTCCTGGCCGGGCTCTGCGCGCTCGTCGTGGTCAGCGCCCTGTGGACCGCCTGGTGGGCATTCCGGCGTCGCCATGGTCTCGCCGCCTTGCTCCCGCTGGGATCGATCATGGCGGTCGAGGTCCTGAACGACACCAGTCCGATCCTCTACTTCCTGACCGCGCTCTGGCTGGCCGCCGCCGCCACCGTGCTGCTCCGCCTCAACTTCGTGGCGCTCAAGGACCGCTGGCGCCAGCGCCGCGTGCCTCGGGCGTCCGACACCGGATGGAATTTCGGCGAGGTCGGCTCGGAGGCGGTCGTGCTGATCCTCGTCCTCGCCTTCATCCTGCCGCCGCTCTCCAGCCAGGACATCAGCAGCATCCTCGTGCCCGGCTCGGTGCACACGATCGACTTCCATCCGTTCGGCATCGGCGTGAGCAGCGGTCCCATCGGCCGGCCGCACGTCGGCTACAGCGAGACCATCCACCCGGGTGCGTCCCTGGATGCGCGCCCGCAAACGGTGATGTACGTGAGCGGACAGACCGACTTGCTGTATCCGTTCTGGCGCGGGATCGCGCTGGGCGGCTGGGACGGCACCGCCTGGTACCAGCTCAGCACCGGTGGCGACATCGTCGTCCGCGCGGGGGTCCATCTCGCATCGAAGCAATCCGTTCCCCGGACCGACCTGCCCACAAATCCCCGGCTGGTCCGGGAGATCACCACGACCTTCCAGACGGTCGTCCCGCCGAGTTCGCTGGACGCGACCGTCTTCGCCGCCGGCGAGCCGCTCACGGTCACCGGCTACCCGGTCACAGTGCGCGGGATCCTGGGCTCGGGGCCCGGGACGGGCCCGCACTTCGTGACGGTCGATCACGTCCAGCTGGCGGACAACCCGAGGACCCCGTACACCTATACCGTTACCGAGATGATCGCCGCCGCCGACGTGGCCAGCCTGCGCGATGCGCCGGCCGACTACCCGTCCTGGCTGGATCCCTACCGATCGCTGTACTGGGGCCGGGTCGCCCCCGGTTACTCGACCGCCGGGGACCAGCGGATCGCCGACCTCGCGCGCAGCATCGTCGGCACGGCCGGCGCGACGAACCCGTACGACAAGGCCAAGGCGATCGAGACCTGGTTCCTGACTGGGAACCGGTTCAGCTACACGTTGTCGCCGCCGACCGCGGCGGCCGGGGTCAGGCCGCTCGACAACTTCCTGTTCAAGACGCACCGCGGCTACTGCCAGGACTTCGCGACCGCCATGGCCGTGATGCTGCGCACGCTCGACATCCCGGCGCGGCTCGTCAGCGGGTTCGGACTCGGTCCCTACGACGACCGCACGCATCGCTACCAGGTGAACACCACGGACGCGCACACATGGGTCGAGGTCTACTTCCCGGGCTACGGATGGATCCCCTTCGAGCCGACGCCCGACGGCATCAACTCCCCGATCGCCCGCCCGCAGACCGCGGCGCAGATCGATCAGCCGGTCGCGGGCGGCGGCACCACCGCCCCGCGCCGGAACCCGAACCAGCGGCTGCTCGAAATCAGCGCCAACAGCACGCCGGACAGCGGGCCCGACCTGGGCGGCGTCGAGAAGCGGCTGGCGTTGATCGCGATCGGCATCGTCCTGCTCCTGCTCCTTTGCGCCGGCCTGCTGGTCCGCTGGCTGCTGACTCCCGCGGACGTCCCCCAGATCTGGCGCCGGCTGCTCTTCTTGAGTGACCGGCTGCGGGTGCCGCGGCAGCCGGGAGATACGCCCGCCGAGCTCGGCGCCCGCCTGTCCGAGGCCGTGCCGGAGATCCAGCCCGACGTCACCACCCTGGCAACCCTCTACACCCGGGCGCGCTACCGCCGGGGCGGGTTGAGCGGGCTGGAGCGGATCGAGGCTCGCCGGTCCTGGCTCCGCCTGCGCAAGCGCTACCCCGCCCTGTATGCGCGCGGCATCCGCACGTCAGGCGGCGCGACTACCCGGCGAGAGGAAGGTGGACGCGCTGGAAATCGTGGACGAGGAGGGCGCCGTCGACAGGCCGATCCGGCCCGCGGTGAGTGAGCAGGAAACGGACCTGCGGGTGCTCCGCCATCAGCGCCTCGATCTCGGTTCGGGCCAGGTGCATCGAGCCGGGCGCGTCGTACGTCATCTCCGCGATCACGTGATCGCAGTCGCGCAGCAGCGCGTCAAGCCCAGCTGACCGTTCGGCGTCCCCTGTGTACCCCAGCCGCACGCCGCCGCGCTCGACGACGTAGCCGAGACAGGGGAAGCGCGTGCTGTGCTTCATCCCGTAGGCCCGTCCGCGCGATCCGTCGACCGTGAACGCGTCGCCATTCTGCAGCTCGGTCACCGTCAGTTCGAGCTTCTCGACGGTGAGGTCGCGCATCTCGCGGCCCCAGGCAAAGTCCAGCAGCTGTTCCAGGTAGGCCCGGGTTCCGGTCGGGCCGAACACCGACAGCGGCGTCGGCTCCCGGCAGAGCAGGGCTCGGCCCAGCATCAGCGAGGCCAGACCGAAGGTGTGATCGGCGTGGAAATGCGACAGCAGCACGCCGCGCGGTTCCTCGATGCGGACCCCCACCCGGGGCAGATGGACACAGAGCGGCGGGCCGGCGTCGAGCAGGACCGTGCGGTCGATCAAGGCGCTGGCGTTGTACGAGGTTTCGGAGAATGCGGCGCCGGTGCCGAGGAACGTCACGTCCACTCCCGGCGAGGGTAACAGACCGCGCGCAGACTACACTCGTCCGGTGAGCACGATCGAAAAGGTGCGCCTCACGCAGTGGTCGCACGGCGCGGGTTGAGCCTGCAAGATCGGTCCTGAGGACCTGGCTCAGGTTCTGAGCCGCTTGCCCCCCGGCGTCCGCAACCCGGCGGTGCTGGTCGGCCTGGAGACCGGCGACGACGCCGCCGTCTACCAGGTCTCACCCGAGCTCGCCCTGGTGGTCACGACCGACTTCTTCACGCCGGTCGTGGACGACCCCTACACCTTCGGCGCGATCGCGGCGGCCAACGCGCTCAGCGACGTGTACGCCATGGGGGCGACGCCACTGCTGGCGCTCAACCTCGTCGCGTTCCCGATCAAGGAACTGGGGCCCGCAGTGCTGGCCGAGATCCTGCGCGGCGGTCTCGAGAAGGTGCGCGAGGCCGGCATCGACGTCCTGGGCGGGCATTCGATCGACGACCAGGAGCCGAAGTACGGGCTCGCGGTGACCGGCGCGGTCCATCCGTCGAAGGTCGTCCGCAATCGGGGCGGCCGCCCCGGCGATCCGCTGCTGCTGACCAAGGCCCTCGGGACCGGCATCATCACCACCGCCCTCAAGCACCAGGTCGCCCCCGCCGGCGCCTCAGCCGCCGCCATCGAGAGCATGCTGCAGCTGAACGTCGCGGCCTCGGCTGCCATGACCGAGATCGGGGTCGACGCCGCGACCGACGTGACCGGCTTCGGCCTGCTCGGGCACCTGCACTACCTGGCGAGGGCCTCCGGGGTCGCCGCCGAGATCCAGGCCCAGGCGGTGCCCCTGCTGCCCGACGTCGAGGCGCTCGCCGGCGCCGGCGAGATCCCATCCGGCACCCGCCGCAACGAGCAATTCCTCCGGTCCCGGGTGCGCTTCGAGGACGCGGTCGCCCCGGCCCGGCGCATCGCGCTCTGTGACGCGCAGACCTCCGGCGGCCTCCTGATCGCGGTCTCGCCGGTCAAGCGGGACGCGCTGCTCGAGGCGCTCCACCGCCACGGCGCGTTCGGGTGGGAGATCGGCAACCTGGTCCCGGGCGACGAAGCCGGACAGATTCTGGTCCGCTGACGGCGCGCGCGCAGTCCATGCACCGGGTGCTGCCCTCCCCCTCGCGCTCGAGGCGGATCACGCTCGGGCTGATCGTCGCGGTCGCGGTGCTCGCCGCCGATCAGGCCAGCAAGGCGTGGGCCCGATCGTCCCTGCCCCGGGGGAAGTTCGTGCCGGTGCTCGACCACTGGTTCGGATTCGGCCTGATCTCGAACAGCGGCGCGGCCTTCAGCTCGCTCTCGGGTCGCAACGGGCTGCTCGCCGTCCTGAGCACGGCGCTCCTCGCCCTGGTCGCCGTCCTCCTCCTGTGGGGCGCGCTCCCGGGTAGGAGCGGCGCCGTCGCCCTGGGCGCGATCCTCGGCGGAGGGGTGGGGAATCTCGTCGACCGGCTGCGTGTTCAGTCGGTCGACGACTTCGTCGTGCTGCGGCCCTGGCCCTCGGACTTCAACCTGGCGGACGCGTCGATCCGGCTGGGGGCGCTGCTCCTGATCGCGTCCGTCGTCCTGACGGAGGTCCGCAGACGCCGGGCTTGAGCGGCGGCCGCTGCCCGCCGGGGTGTGGCTCGAGGCGCAGACGCCTTGCGAAGCCCACCCGGGGGCAACGGTGAGCAACCGTGATACTACTCCTGGTGGCTTGACAGGCCGCTTTCTGGTCTGTTTAGGTAAACGGGCACAGGGAGGGACTTTGCGAGGCAGCCCGCTGCCGGAGGACCGTGGTCTTCCGGATTCGGTTCAGACCACCCATGTCCGCGAGACGGCCGCGAACCTGCTCCTGGGCCGGGCGCTGCAGGCGCTCGACGCCGCGGGCGGCGTGGTCGTCTACCGGGACGTCGAGGGCCGCTGGAATCGCGACACGTTCAGCCTGCCCGGGAAGCCGAACCTGCTGCCTCAGCTTCGTCCGATCCTCGACGCGCTCGTCGACTGGGCGCTCCACACCGAGAAGCCGGTCGTGATCGAGGACCTGGCCCGCAGCTCGTGGTCCCGATACCTGCTCACCGGCGCCCAGCCGCCGGACGGCTCGGTCGCCGCGACCCCGCTCGCCCAGCACGGCGCGATCTGGGGGGCGGTGGGCGTCTACCGTCCGGCGATCACCGCGAACCGCATGGAGGTCCTGCGCGCCCTGGCCGAGGTCGCGACCGAGCCGCTCAGCGCGCTCGGCGCCGGGCGTCCCGAGGGCGTCGTCCCGCAGGCGTAAACTCGGGTCGTGCTCGCGACCGAACGGGCGGCGCGGCTCGAGCCGCTGCGCCGCCGACTTGCGGAGCTGGAGCTGGATGCGATCCTGGTCAGCGCCCCCGCCAACATCCGGTACCTGTCCGGATTCACCGGCTCGCTCGGGTACCTCCTGATCGGCGGGCAGACGGCGGAGATCGTGGGCGACAGCCGCTACTGGGTGCAGATGGAGGAGGAGGCGGTCGGCTTCGATCTCGTCCGATCGGGGCTGTCGGCCGACGTCCTCAGCGCCGTCACGGACCGCCTGCGCTCGGCGGGGTTCACCCGGCTCGGCTTCGAGGCACAGGACCTGACCGTCGCCGGCTTCGAGACGCTCCGGTCGCGCGTCGGCCAGGGCGTGTCGCTGCAGCCGCTGCGCGGCGTGGTGGAGGAGCTTCGCATGCACAAGCGCCCGGAGGAGATCGAGCGGCTCAGGGCCGTGGCCGGGATCTCCAGCCGCGCCTTCGATCGCATTCGCGGCAGCATCCGGCCCGGCTTGCGCGAGCGCGATCTCGCCTTCCTGCTGGAGCAAGCCTTTCGGGAGCTGGGGGCCGACGGCCCCGCCTTCGAGACGATCGTGGCCAGCGGGGAGCGCGGCGCCCTGCCCCACGCCCGGCCCACCGATCGCGTGATCGAGCGCGGTGACATGATCGTCTTCGACTTCGGGGCGCGGGCGGCCGGCTACTGCGCCGACGTCAGCCGGACGGTGGTCGTCGGTCAGCCCTCACCCCAGCAGCAGCGCGCCATCGACGCGGTCCAGCGAGCCCAGGCCGCCGGCATCGCGGCCATGCGCAAGGGCGCCACCGCGGACGCAATCGATCGGATTGCCCGCCAGGTGGTCGAGCAGGCGGTCGGCCGGGAGCACGCCTTCGGTCATGGCCTCGGCCACGGCATCGGCCTGGAGGTGCACGAGCGGCCGACCCTGTCTTCGCGCGACCAGACCGCGCTCGCGCCGGGCATGGTCATCACGAACGAGCCGGGCGTCTACGTCCCGGGATGGGGAGGCGTTCGGATCGAGGACATGGTGCTGGTCATGGAGTCTGGACCAGAGGTGATCACCTCCGCGTCCAGAGAGGTCGCGATCGCCGCATGACCCCGGCGCAGATCCTGCGCGAGAAGGTCGAGCTCTCCAGCTTTCAGGACGACCTGTTCGGCGAGAACTGTTACGTCCTGGGCCGCCGGGACGTGAACCGCGCCCTCGTCATCGATCCGGGCCTCCAGGAGCGCGAGGTGCTCGCCTTCCTCGAGCGGCGAAGCCTTCAGGTCGACGGGATCCTGCTCTCCCACGGGCACATCGATCATCTCGCCGGCGTCCCGGCGCTGGTTCGCGCCACCCGGGCGCCGGTGTTCATGCATCCCGCGGACCTGGCCATCGTCGACTTCGAGCAGTTCGCCCAGTACCCGTTCATCCCGGCGGGGTTTCTGCCATTCACGGTCGACCGCGAGCTGGGGCACGGCGTCGAGGTGGCGCTCGAGGACCTCCGTCTGCGCGTGCTCCACACGCCCGGGCACACTCAGGGGTCGGTCTCGTTCGTGATCGGCCTCGACTGCTTTTCCGGGGACACACTGTTCGAGCGGGGCATCGGCCGGACGGACCTCCCGGGCGGGAGCACGGAGCAGATCGTGGTCTCGATCCGGGACGTGCTCTACCGCCTGCCGCCCGACACGATCGTCTACCCCGGCCACGGGCCGCGGACGTCGATCCGCTCCGAGATGCTCCTCAACCCGTTCGTCCCGGACCTGGGCTGAGGCGGAGCCGCCACAAGCGGCTCAGCCGCCGTAGAGGAAGCGAAAGAGGGCCGTGGCCGCCAGGATCAGCAGGATGCCGCCGCCCAGGAGGAGGCCGAGCGTGACCGCGGTCAGCCCGATCATCCGGCCGAGCGCGACCTGGAGGTCGTCGTCCGGCTTCCGGTCGCTCATCGCCGCGGCAGGCGCTGGAGCTCCGCCCGGAAGGAGTCCGCAGTGTGCTCCCGCGCCCAGGTAGCGTAGGGCCCGTGCGGCGGGCCGAGGTCGCTGGTCCGCCAGGCGTCGATCCGCGCCAGCGCGGTATCGAGCCGGTCCCGCAGCTGCGCGGGCGTGCCCCGCCGCTCGAAGACGGCGATCTTCTCCGATCGCAGCCGGCGGGTGCGAGCCTCGAAGTCGTCGACCCACCAGATCGCGCTCACATCGAGGACGTGTCCGGTGCGTTCGCGGTAGCTGAGCACGATGGCGGCCTGGCCGCCCGCGGACCGGGCGAAGCGAAGCTCCCAGGCGGCCTTGCCCTGCCGGTAGCGCTCGATGATGAGGCCCTGGTCGCGCGCGAACCCCTCGACCGTCGGGGCGACCGCCCGAAAAGCCTCGGTGATCTCGTCCGGGACCGGGGCCGGGCGTCGCAGGTTCAGGGGCGCCGTCACCCGCTGATTCTAGGTAGAGTCTCGGCATGCCGGCCGGGGAGGACTCCGAGGCGGTGATCGAGCGGATCCTGCGGGAGACCCGGACGATTGCCGTGGTCGGGTTGAGCCCGAACCCGATGCGTCCGAGCCACGGCGTGGCGCGCTACCTGCAGCGCGCCGGCTATCGGATCATCCCGGTCAACCCGCGGCTGCGCGAGGTGCTCGGCGAGGTCGCCTACCCCAGCCTGCGCGAGGTCCCCGGACCGATCGACCTGGTCGACGTCTTTCGCCGCTCGGAGTTCGTCTCCGAGGTCGTGGACGACGCGATCGCGCGGCGTGTGAAAGCGATCTGGATGCAGGACGGGGTGATCGACGAGGCGGCCGCCGCGCGGGCGCGGTCGAGCGGCATCGACGTGGTCATGGACGACTGCCTGATGCGCCGGCACGCGGCGCAGGCGCGCCGCTAGCGCTCGCCCGAGCGCCCCCTGATCCGCCGCTGCGCGATCTGCTCGGCGGCCCGGCGGGTGCCGATGCCCTCGGCTCGCGCGCGCATCAGCATCTCTCGCGTGATGCCACGCAGCTGGCGGCTGGTCACCCCGAAGATCGAGTCCAGCGTGGGCTCGAGCCGGCGTTCGAGGAGGCCGCAGAAGAGGAACGCGGCCGCGGCGTTGGCCACGAAGTCGGGCAGCACAGTGATCCCGCGCGCTTCGAGCGCGCGCTCCGCCTCCTCGGTCACCGGGTTGTTGGCCGCCTCGACGAGGAGCCGGCAGTCGACCTCCGCCTGGTTGTCGGCGCGGATCGCGCCGCCGATCGCCGCGGGGATCAGGAGGTCGCACCGGACGCCCAGCCAGGCTGCCTCGGGCGCGAGCCGCGCGGTCCGGGGCAGGGCGGCGCGGTTGATGGTTCCAAAGCGGTCCCGAGCCGCCAGCATGGCCGGGATGTCGAGTCCCTCCGGGCACAACACGGCGCCCTCGACGTCCGCCACGGCGACCACCCGGGCCCCGGCCGCGTGCAGGTAGCGCGCCGCAGCCCCGCCGACGTTGCCGAACCCCTGCAGCGAGACGGTCATCCCGGCAACCTCCATGCCGCCGAGCGGCGCCGCCTCCAGGGCGCATTCCGCCACCCCGAAGCCGGCGATCAGCTCGGTGATCGGGAGGCCCTCGCGGCGCAGCGCGAGCGCCTGCTGGACCCGGGCCAGCCCGGCGCCCCCCTCCGTCCGGAAGCCCGCCTGGAGGGGATGGACGAGGCCGATCAGCTGGCAGCCCGCGATGATGTCGTCCTCGTGGGTGCCGAGGTCGGCGCCGGTCGCGTAGCGTTCGGCGATGAACGGCCGGATGGCCAGCAGGAAGCGGCGCAGGACGTCCTGGGCGTCGGCGGCGGAGGGGTCGTAGTCGATTCCCGACTTCGCGCCCCCGTAGGGAATGTCGAGGACCGCCATCTTGTACGACATCGTGCGGGCCAGATCCCGGACCTCCGTTTCCGTGACGCCGGGGCGCATCCAGATGCCGCCGGAGCACATGTCGCCGATCAGCCGGTCGATCACGAAGTAGCCGGTCGCGCCGCCTAGCGGATCGTGCCAGGCGGTGCTCAGGTACGGAGCGCGGCCGTCCTGGTTCAGAAGACGCGTCCTCCGAGCGGCACGTCCTGGTCGGGGTGCAGCAGCACCACCTCGCCTCGCTCGTCGGGGACGCCGAGCACGAGCACCTCGGAGCGGTGAGGCCCGATCTGCTTCGGCGGGAAGTTCGTCACCGCCACGCAGAGCCGCCCGACCAGGTCCTCGAGCCGGTAGTGCGCGGTCAGCCGGGCGCTGGAGGCGCGCGTGCCGAGCGGCGGTCCGAAGTCGATCACGAGGCGGTAGGCCGGCCTGCGGGCCTCCGGGAACGGATCGGCGCTCACGATCCGGCCGACCCGCATCTCCACCCTCTCGAAGTCCGCGACCGTGATCACTGAGGGGGCACTTTCCAACAACCATAGTGTAGTGTCCAGTGTCGGATATGGCGGTGACGGCGCCGGAGCGCGACCTGTTCCCGATCACGCGGCGTTTCGCCTATCTCGATCACGCGGCGATCGCCCCGCTCGCCCTGCCGGTGCGCGCTGCCATGGAGCGGTACCTGGCCTGCTTGCAAACGGAGCCGAACGATCCCGACGCCTGGGAGGCGGAGCG
>DASQGL010000006.1:0-5851 GCA_035632635.1 Candidatus Limnocylindrales bacterium | reverse complement strand
GATCCGCTCGAGCTGAGCCCGCAGGGCTGCGGCCAGCCCGGCACGCTCCAGGGCCAGCGGGCGGAGGTCGAACATCAGGTGACGAAGCCGCGTGATCGATCCCTGGATCGCCTCTTCCAGCTCGTCGAGCGCCTCCAGCTCGGTCGACGTGGTCAGTCGCTTGCGCAGCCGCTGCAGGCGCAGGCCTGCGGCCGTCATCGCCTGGATGCTGTCGTCGTGGATGTCGGAGGCGATCCGCAGGCGTTCCGCCTCCTGGGCGCGCACCTGGTGGGCCAGCAGCTCCTGCCGCTCGCGGCCCGTCTTGCGGACCAGCTCCAAGCTCGCCTCCAGCTCTGCCTCGACCTGCTTCCGCTCCTTCTCAGACCTCCGCTGCACCTCGGCGGCCCGCAGGCGGTCGGTCGAGTCGCGGATGGCTGCCACCACCAGCCGGCCCTGGTCGGTGTCGAGCGGGCTCAGGCTGATCTCCACGGGAAACTCACTCCCATCCTTCCGGCGCCCGGCCAGCTCCAGGCCGACGCCCATCGGCCGGACCTGGGGGGCCGCGACGTATCCCTCGCGGTGCAGGACGTGGGTCGCCCGAAATCGTTCCGGCAGCAGCGTCTCGATCGGCTGGCCGGCCAGTTCGCTGCGCCTGTAGCGGAACAGCCGCTCGAGCTGCCCGTTCACGGCTTCGATCAAGCCGTGGCTATCGACGACCACCATGGCGTCGGGGGCCGATTCCAGCAGGCCGCGGAACTTTTCCTCGCTCCTCCGGAGGATGACCTCCGTCTGCTTCCGCTCGGTCACATCGCGCAGCAGGTCCTGGAAGCACGCGGTGGCCAGGTCGGCCGGCATGCTGAGCTGACCGCGAGCGGTGCGCAGGATCGCCTCGACGAGCTCCTTGTCCGACGAGCCCTTGACGAGGTAGCCCGAGGCGCCCGCGTTGAGCATCTCGTACACGCTCGTCCTCTCCTCGTAGGCGGACAGCGCCAGGACGCGGGTCTGTGGCGAGCGAGCCGCGATCTCGCGCGCGGCTCGCGGTCCGCCTCCCCCCGGCATCCGGACATCGAGCAACGCGACGGCCGGCCGGTGCTCGCCCGCCAACGTCACGGCTTCATCGACGTTGGTGGCGACCGCGACCACCTTCAGGCTGGATTCGTCGACGATCAGGTCCACGAGCGCCTGACGGAGTGCGGCGTCGTCGTCGGCGACCAGCACGGTGACGCATGGGGACACCAGATCTTGCCTCCTCGGCGCGACGCACCGTGGCGAGCTTCCTTGCGTCACCAGGCGCGAATTAGGCAATCTTGCCGAGGCGCTGGACGCCTACGCCGCTCGCTCGGCGGCCCGGGGGCCCGACTGCTCCCAGCGGGCCAGCCAGGAGAGCAGGTCGTCACCCGGGATCCCACGGCTGATGTAGTACCCCTGCGCCGTGTCACATCCCAGGGCGGTGAGCAGGTCCCAGGTGCGCCCGTCTTCGACGCCCTCGGCCACCGTCTCCAATCGCAGGCTGTGCCCGAGGTCGACCGCGGCCCGCACGATGTTGGCGCGATTGGCCGCGCCCGCCATCCGCGAGACGAAGGACTTGTCGATCTTGATCTCATCGACCGGCAGCCGGTGGAGATACGCGAGCGACGAGTAGCCGGTGCCGAAGTCGTCGACGGCAAGGCGCACCCCCAGCGCCTTGAGCTGGCCGAGCGTCTCGATGGCCGACTCGGGCTCCGCCATGATGACGCCTTCCGTGATCTCCAGCCGCAGCGACGAGGGCGCAACCTCCGCATCTTTGAGCAGGGCCGCGACGGCTTCGGGGAACTGGGGGTCGAGGAGGTCACGGGCGGAGATGTTCACCGCCACCGGGACTGCGTGCCCCGCCGCGGCCCATCCCCGGGAGGCCAGGAGCGCGGTCAGCAGCACCCATCGGGTGAGCGGCCGGATCAGCCGGGTCTTCTCGGCGAAGGGGATGAAGTCGTTGGGGAAGAGCATGCCGCGCTCCGGATGGTTCCAGCGCACCAGCGCCTCGACGCCCACGAGGCTGCGGTCGCGAAGGCTGACCAGCGGCTGATAGTGCAGGCAGAGCTGAGCTGACTGGATCGCGACCCGGAGGTCTGCCATCAGCGCCAGGCCGTTGGCGCCCTGCTTCTCGTATTCAGGGGCATAGCTCACCGCCGTGCCGCGCGAGCGCTTGGCCACGAAGAGGGCGATGTCGGCGCGACGCAGGATCGCCTCGGCGTTATCGCCGTCCTCGGGAAAGATCGCGACGCCTATGCTGGCGGCCACGTCGAGCTGCTGCCCCTCGACCTCGAACGGCCGGTCCAGCTCCTCCAGGACCGTGGACGCCAGCTCGATGGCCTCGGCGGCGTCGGCCCCTGGGAGGAGCACGGCGAACTCATCGCCACCGAGCCGGGCGACCACGCTCGGGTCGTTCAGGTGAGCCGTGAGCCGCGGACCGACCTGCTCCAGCAACCGGTCTCCGGCATGGTGGCCGAAGGTGTCATTCACCTCCTTGAACTGATCGAGGTCCATGACGAGCAGCGCCACCGAAGTATGGTTCGCTGCCGCAGCCTCGAGGGCCTCGGTCAGCTGCTCGGACAGGAGCACGCGGTTTGGCAGGCCGGTCAGCGCGTCGTGCCGCGACTGGTACAGGCGCGCCTCCTCCGCCAGGCGGCGCTCGGTGATGTCCGTCACCATGGCGAGCGCTCCCACATAGGTCCCGGTGGCGTCGAAGTTCGGGCTGACGCCCACCAGCGCCCAGGCATAGGAGCCGTCCTTGCGCAGGTACCGCACCTCGTGCTGCGCGCTCACGCCCTCCAGCCGGAGCTGCTGGGTGTCCGCGAACAGGGCCCGTCCGTCGGCATCGAGGAAATCATGAACCTGCCTCCCGATCACCTCCTCGACGGTGTAGCCGAGCATGTCGGCCATCTGGCGGTTGACGAACGTCGTCATCGCATGGGCATCGATCATCCAGACCCCCTCGAAGGCGGTCTCGACGATGCGACGGTACCGCTCCTCGCTGGCTCGGAGCGCCCGACCGGCTCGCTTTGTGGCGCTGACGTCCCGGGTCATGCCGGTGATGGCGATGATCCGACCGTGTCCGTCGGTCAGCGGCGCCATGCTGATCGACACGTCGACCAGGCTGCCGTCCTTACGCCGGCGCACCGTGTCCTGCTGGTCGACGGTCAGCCCTTGCTTCACGCGCTCGATGTTGACCGCGGTCTGGTCTGCGCTCTCCGGCCCGTCGATCAGCGCGATGCTCTTGCCCAGGACCTCCTCGGCGGTGTAGCCGTAGAGGCGCTCGGCTGCCGCGTTCCAGCTGAGCAGCTTGCCCTCCAGGTCGGTCGAGATGATGGCGTCGGTCGAGCATTCGACGATCGCGGCCAGCCGCCGGACCGCCTCCTCGTCGCGCCGCCGTTCCGTGAGGTCGCGCGCGAAGGCGCTGAAGACGTAGCCGCTGCCGGACGCCGTAGCCGAGATCGACAGCTCGATTGGAAACTCGTGGCCGTCGCGATGGCGGGCCTCCAGCTCCAGCCGCTGGTTCAGGGCCGGAGCGGTCCCGGTCTCGAGGAAGAGCTCCAGGCCCCGGCGATGCGCGGTCACGTGGCGCTCCGGCATGATGGTCTCCGCGACCAGACGACCGACCGCCTCCGACCTGGACCAGCCGAAGATGCGTTCCGCCATCGCGTTCCAGTCCGTGATCCGGCCCTGTGCGTCCATCGTCACCACGGCGTCGAGCGCCGAGTCGAAGATGCTGCGCAGGCGCCGCACGTACTCGCCCTGCGCAGCCCTCGCCGCCATCAGATCCGCGCCCTGGCGCTGAAGCGCTTCCTGGGTGCCGATCAGGTCGGCGCGCGTCTCTTCCCTGGCGCGCTGCCAGGCGTCCGCTCGCTCGCGGAGCAGCAGGCTGTTGAGCCGGGCGGTCGGGATCTGCAGCTCGCCCCGGGCAGCCCGATGCACCGCCTCCACGACCTCCTCGCCGCGATCGGACTTGACCAGGTAGCCGCAGGCGCCGGCTTCGATCGCGAGCCGGAGGTTGTCATCGCTGTCGTCGACGCTGAGAAAGACGATCGCCGCCCCGGGCTGCTCATGGCGGATGGCCGCGGTTGCGTCCACCCCGGTGCCGTCCGGGAGCCGGAAGTCCATGAGGACGACGTCCGGCGCCTTCAGCCGGGCCATGCTGACCGCGTCCTCGACCGTCCCGGCGCAGCCCACCACCTCGATCTCGGGGAAGTCCTCCATGAAGGCCGCCAGTCCGTCGGCGATCACCGAGTGGTCGTCGACGATCATGACGCGGATCCGCTTGCTCATCTCGGTGCTGGGCGGCGGCTTCCCCTCCACCCGGTTCGTGGTCACCTTGACGGCGCCCCGCCAGGATCGTCGCTCCCAGCGGGTCGAGACATCCGGACGCTCGGCGCGGTTTCCTTCCAAAACGCGCTCCCCGCCCCCGGATCGTCGCGGCGGGGGCCGCACTAGTGTTCTGCACTCGACACGGTGCCACGCCCCGGGACCGTCCGCATCGGTGAGAGTACCTAATTCACGTTCTGCACACGCCGGTTACCGCTCCGTTACGTCGTGATCCCGGGACCGCAGTCGGACTCTGAACCACCTGGTCAGCTCAGCCAGTAGCCGAACTCGCCCCCGAAGATGTCCGAGTGGAGCTTGAGTGCCTCGATGACGCTCACCCCATCGAGGGCGCGGACGTCGTAGGCGCAGAGCATCACCACCGGATAGCGTTTGCAGAGCGCTCCCAGCTGCTGCTCGACGACCAGGTGCTCGGCCACCGATCCAACGCTCTTGAGGTCGGCCAGCACCTCGAACAGGGCGCGGATTGGCCCCGGTCGCCGGCGGGACGCGGCCCTCAGCCTCTCGTCGTAGGCGGCGACCTGTTCGCCGGCCGAGCGCGAGCCGTTGGAGAACAGCACAAGCTGGTCGACCCGGATGGCCTCCGCGACGTCGATGCCCTCGTCCCGCAGCGCGTCCAGATGGTGCTCGAGCACGTCGGGCAGGGCGCGGAGCAGGACCGACTGGCCGCTCCGCAAACCGTCCCGGAGCAGCGGCAGTCCGAGCCGGAGGCGGCCGGCGTCGCTGGTATAGAAGCTGGCGAGGTGACTGCCGAGGGGGACGACCAGGTCCTGGAGCACGATCGCCCGGGTCGCATCCGCGGGGGGCGAGGGCGCCTGCGGGCCTTGGGCCCCGTCGAGGAAGCTCTTCAGGTCCTCTTCTCGGAGGCGACGGGCGCGCCGGCGACCGACCCGGCTCGCCGGCAGCAGGCCGCCGTCCGTCCAGCGCCGGATCGAGGCCTCGCTGACCTTGAGGTAGGCTGCCGCCTCCCGCGTGGTCAGGAGTCGCTCGCCGGCGGGGGCCTTCGGCGGAGGGTTGTTCGCACTCATGCCAGAAGATCCTCCGGGGCCGGGACCAGGTGCTGCTCCGGTCGGGCGGCTGCCCGGGTATGCGAGGAGTAATGTATCGGACCGACGCCCCTGCCGCAAATCCTGAAACCCGACTAAACCCCGCCATCGCCACCGCCGCCGCCGGCCCCAGCGGCCGGGGCGCCGAGCGGCCTCCCAGCTACGATTGAGGCTCGATGAAGGCTCCCGACGGCGAAGCTGGCACGGCCAGCCTCCGGCGCGACGTCACCGTCTGGGGCAGCTACATGTGGGGATACGCCGACGTCGGCGCCGACATCTATACGGCGCTCGGGATCGTCGCCGTGGCCGCCCAGGGGCTGACCCCGCTCGCCTTCCTGGTCGCCGGGCTCGTCTATGCGATGGTCGGCTTGTGCTACGCGGAGCTGGCCTCCGCCTACCCGGTGGCGGGCGGCGGTCAGTATTTCACGCTCCGCGGGCTGGGCGACCTGTGGGGGTTCGTGGCCGGGTCG
>DASQGL010000005.1:0-8396 GCA_035632635.1 Candidatus Limnocylindrales bacterium | reverse complement strand
TGGGTGCCGGACCAGGATGCCGGCGAGTTTGCGATCCGCAACCATGACGTCGTTCGGCCACTCGAGCTCGGCCTGCAGGCCGCACGCCGCTCGGATCCCGTCCACCACGGCGACGCCGCTGAGCAGCGGGGTCAGCGGCAGCATCGCGTGCCCGGGTTCGAGCAGCAGGGAGAAGAGCAGGGCGCTCCCGCGCGCCGCCACCCAGGTGGCGCCGTGCCGGCCGCGGCCCTCCCCCTGATAGTCGGTGCAGATGACGAAGCCCGCCCGCTCACCTCGTTCGAGCGCCCGGGCGGCAAGCTCCTGGGTGCTGGTGCAGGCGGGCACGTGATGGATCGCCCAGGCCACCGCGCGTGGCGGGGGCAGCAGTCTGTGCACGGCCGGCAGGTCCATCAGGTCAGTCCAGCCCCGGCTCGGGGGCCACCTCATCCGCCGCCAGCTGGACGAGTGCGATGCCCAGGAGGACCAGGGTCCCGCCCAGGACCTGCAGCGCCTCGAAGCGCTCGTCGAGCAGGACCAGCGCCGCGATGCCGGCGAACACCGGTTCGGAGGTCGCGACGATGCCCGCCCGCGAGGGGCGGATGCTCCGAAGGGCCGCAACCGACAGCCCGAAAGCGAGCAGCGTGGCGGCGCCGACAGCGGCCATCACGACCATCACCCGGACGTCGTGGGGGACGGGAGGCCGGACGGCCGCGTCGAAGAGGCCCCAGGCCACGACCCCCGCCCCGAAGCCGTAGACGAGCGTGGTCCGGACGTCCGCTCGGACGGCCAGTGTCGACGCCCGCAGGAAGTAGAAGGCGAGGAGCAGGGCGGCCAGCAGCGCGAACCCGATCCCGGGCAGGTTGACCCGGAGCAGGTCGGCCCGGTAGGCGCCGGCGGCGAAGAAGGAGCCCCCAAGCGAGAGGCCGAGGGCGATCCAGATCAAGGGCGAAACCGGCTGACCCCGCCACAACCGCTCCCAGCCGGTGATCACGACCACGCCGAGGAACTCGAGGGTGAGCGCCAGGGCGATGTTGATGCGGGCCAACGCCAGGTAGTACACGAACTGGACCCCGGCCAGCCCGAGCACCCCGAAGGTGAGCGTCCCGGGCAGGTCTCGCCGGTGGATCCGGAGCAGGGAAGGCCGGAAGGCGAGCAGGCCCAGGGCGAGCAGGAGGAACGCGAAATCGACCCGGAGCTGAGCCAGCACGACCGGCGAATACCCCTGCCGCAGGAGGGCTTTGACCGCGATCCCGCCGGCTGCGAACAGGGCCGAGGCCGAAAGCACCAGCAGGTACCCCGATCGGCGCCCCCCGGGTCTCAGGCTTCGCCTCTGACTTCGATCTCCTTGACCAATTCGCCCTTTGAAAGTACAGTAATCACTCGACTAGACCTATGGCCAGGGCGTCTGCGACGGGCAAGATGATCGAGCAGACCTCGGTCCAGATCTCCGCGCTCCGGGAGCGCTGGCATCTCGAGCGGGAGCAGCGGTATGCTCGCCGCAACCGGATCCGCCAGATCGACCGGCTCCTCGACGAGCTGGAGATGCTGAATATTGCCGAGGAGACCCAGATGACGCCCGAGCTCGCCCTGCGCGTGCACGAGCTGGCCGTGGAGATGGACCACCCCCTGCGGATCCGGGCCCCCGAGGATCTCGGGATCGCCGAGTCGATGGACGCCCTTTACGACATCCAGGACGGCCTCATGCTGACCCTGGAGGGCGTCGACGACGAGGACGAGTAGCCCCCGGGGCCTACTCCGAGCTCAGCGCGCCAGGTTCTCGACCACCAGCGCGATCCCCTGGCCGACGCCGATGCACATCGTCGCCAGGCCGTAGCGCCCCCGGCGGCGAGCCACCTCGTAGACCAGCGTGGCCAGGATGCGGGCCCCGCTGGCTCCGAGGGGATGCCCCAACGCGATCGCGCCGCCGTTCGGGTTGACCCGGGTCGGGTCGAGCTCCAGGCCACGGATGCAGGCGATCGCCTGCGAGGCGAACGCCTCGTTCAGCTCGACCACATCGAGGTCCTGCACTGTCAGCCCGGCTCGGCTCAACGCCTTGCGGCTGGCCGGGATCGGGCCCAATCCCATCACCGCGGGATCCACACCGGCCGCGGCCGCCGCCAGCACACGGGCGAGTGGTTTCCGATCCAACCGCTGAGCCCGCTGTTCCGACATGAGCAGCAGGGCGGCGGCGCCGTCGTTGAGCGGGGAGGAGTTGCCGGCAGTGACGGTGCCGCCGGCCTCGAAGGCGGGTTTCAATGCGGCGAGCTTCTCCAGCGTGGTATCGCGTCGCGGTCCCTCGTCGCCCTCGACGGGCGCGGCCTGCGGCAGCGGCACGGGGACGATCTCGGCCTGGAAGTGGCAGGCGTCCTGGGCGAGAACCGCCCGCCGGTGGCTTTCGAGCGCGAAGCGATCCTGCTCGTCGCGCGTGATCCCGCCCCGCCGGGCGACGATCTCGGCGGTCTGGCCGAGGCTCACCGTGTGCTCTGCCGGCATGCGCGGGTTCACCATCCGCCAGCCGAGCGCGCTGTCGTACAGCGTCTGAGCTCCACGCTCGAAGGCATGCGCGGGCTTGGGGAGAATGAAGGGCGCCCGGCTCATGCTCTCGACGCCGCCGGCCACGAAGACGTCGCCGTTTCCGGTCTCGATCTCCCGGGTGGCGGCGACCACCGCCTGCAACCCGGAGCCGCACAGACGGTTGACGGTGGCTCCGGGGACCTCGATCGGCAGGCCGGCCAGCAGCGCCGCCATCCGGGCGACGTTGCGGTTGTCCTCCCCGGCCTGGTTCGCGTCGCCGAAGAAGACGTCTTCGATCGAAGCGGGATCGATAGCATTGCGGTCGACGAGCGCGCGCACGACGTGCGCGGCGAGATCGTCCGGTCGGACGTCTTTGAGGGCGCCGCCGTAACGCCCGATCGGCGTCCGCAGGGCATCCACGATGACCGCCGTCTGCATGCCTGCATGCTACCCATCGCGGCATCCACTCCCGTGCCGGGCATGCCGCAGGCTCCGGCTAGAATCAGCGGCGATGAATGCCGGCCGGTACGAGGATGTGAATCTCGTGGCGGATCCACTCAATGGCTACGTCGAGATCACGAAGCGGCGGAGCGGGGCGAGCGGCCCCGCCGAGCAGGACCTGCTCGACGATCCGTGGCTGCAGCGGCTGCGCCGCATCCATCAGCTGCAATCCGCCTGGTGGGTCTTTCCCGGGGCGGAGCATTCGCGGTTCCAGCATGCGCTGGGGGCCATGCATCTCGCCGGAGAATGGGCCAGGGCGCTGTACCCGGACCTGAAGCGGCTGGCGCCGGACGCGCCCTCCCCCGCGTGCGTCGAGGAGACGCTCCGGGTGGCCGGCCTCCTCCATGACGCCGGACATGGGCCGTTCGGTCATTTCTTCGATCACAACTTCCTCGATCGATTCGGGATCGATCACGAGGCGGTGGGTCGAGCCCTGATCCTGGGGCCACTGCGCGAGACCATCCTGGGACTCGATCGGAGCCCGCACGGGGCGCTCGAGCCGGGCGAGCGGATCGAGCCGGGATGGGTCGCGGACCTGATCGCGGCCCATCCGCTGCCGGGTCAGACACCGCCCGCCTGGCTCCGGCTCGTCAAGCCCGTGCTCAATGGCCTGTACACGGCCGACAATCTCGATTACGTTCCGCGCGACGCCTACATGTGCGGCGTCAAGGTGGGGCCGGTCGACGTGCAGCGGCTGCTCCATTACTCGTTCCTGGATGAGCGTGGGATGCTGCTCCATCAACACGGCGCTCAAGCGCTGCTGATGTTCCTGAATGCGCGCCTGTATCTCTACCAGAACATCTACTACCACCGGACCGTGCGACGGATCGACCTGCACATGCGCGAGATCTTCCGTGAGACGATCGAGTGCCTGCTGCCCGGGAACCCGCTCGACCATCTCGAGGCCTATCGCGGTCTGACGGATTGGTCGCTGATCGAGACCGTCGACCGCTGGCGCGGAAGCTCAGGCCGGCAGGCCGAGCTGGGTCTCGAGTGGGAGCGCATCGTCCGACGCGACCTCAAATGGCACCTGGTCTTCGAGGACTACTACGAGGTCTCGGCCCTGCCCGACGAGCTGTTCGCCGCCTCCGCGGAGGACTACCTCCGCCGGATCAGGGACGCGCTGCCCGAGCCCCTTCGGCAGGCTCACCTCGCCGTCGACCTGGCCTCGGTCGATCCGCGGCCCCAGAATCCGCTCACGGATCCGTTTCCGATTCGCCTCTACAATCCGATGACGGGCGCCGTGAAGGAGCGCGCGATCGACGACCTGTTCCGCCGCCTCCCCTTTCGGACGACGCTCCTGCGCGTCTTCACCGACGAGGCCGAGAGCGCACCGGCGCTGCGCCGCGGTCTGGGGGACGCGCTTTCCCGGGGGACGGTGCGGCGCGAAGGCGCCATCACCGGGCTGGTGAGCTGATGGCGGTCTCACCGCAGGAAGCCGTCCGGCCGCTGAGTGTCACCGAGCTCAACACGCGGATTCACGACCTGCTCGCCGGCCGGTTCCAGAGCGTGCTCATCAAGGGTGAGGTGAGCGGGGTATCGGCCTCGCGCGGCCACGTCTGGTTCACGCTCAAGGACGCCGGGGCGGCCATCGGGGCCGTCATCTTCTCCTCCACCGCGCGCCGGCTGCCGTTCCTGCCGTTGAACGGCCAGGAGCTGATCGTGACCTGCCAGGTCGACTTCCATACCCAGAGCGGACGGGTCACCCTGGTGGTCAGCCGGCTCGACTACGACGGCGCGGGCAAGCTGCGGCTGGCGATCGAGCAACTGAAGCGGCGGCTGGAGCAGGAGGGCGCGTTCTCGCCCGCGCGCAAACGCCCGCTGCCCATGCTCCCGCATCGGATCGGACTCGTGACCTCGCCGACCGGCGCCGTCATCCACGACCTGCAGCAGACGATCTGGGAGCGGTTTCCCAACGTACACCTGATGCTCTACCCGGCCGCGGTCCAGGGGACGGCGTCGCAGCGCAGCCTGACGGCGGCGCTCCGCCAGTGCGACCGTGACGGCCTAGCCGAGGTGTGCATCGTGGCGCGGGGCGGCGGCAGCTTCGAGGAGCTGATGGCCTTCAACCAGGAGGCGGTCATCCGGGCCATCCAGGCGATGCGCATCCCGGTGATCACCGCCCTCGGCCATACGTCGGACCGGACACTCGCCGACCTCGTCGCCGATCGCGAGGCACGAACGCCGACCGCCGCGGCCGAGCTCGTCGTGCCGGTGAAGCGGGATCTGCAGCGCCAGCTGGAGGAACGGGCGAGCAGGCTGCTGCGGGCCGGACTGGGCCGGCTCGTGGGGCCGACCCACGAGGTGACGGCGCGCCGGCGCGACCTGCAGCGAGGCGCCGCGGAGGTAACCGCCCGCCGCGGTGAGCGGCTCCGGACCCTGCAGCTCTTGCTGGCCCAGCGGGATCCGCGCGAGGTCTTGAAGCATCGACAGGACCAGCTCAGCGTGATGGCGCTGCGTTTCGGCCGGGCGGTGGAGGGACTACGGCGCCGGGCCGTCCTGGAGCGCGAACGGGCCACCGGCCTGCGCGAGCAGCTGACCGTGCTGGCTTCCCGTGGCGTGCGCGCCGAGGAGCGGGCGCTGGCGGAGCGAGGACGGCGGCTGGAGGGCCTGGGTCCGAAGGCGACCCTGCAGCGTGGCTACAGCATCTGCGTCGAGCGGGAAACGGGGACGATCGTCCGTGCGTCGGCCCAGACGCGCGTCGGGACCGGCGTGCGAGTGGTGCTCGATGCCGGAGAGATCGATTGCCGGGTCGAAGAGGTCCGCCCATGAGCGAGCCGGAGCTCACCTACGAGCAGCTGGTCGCGCGGCTCGACGAGACGCTGCGCGCGCTCGAGGACGGACGGCTCAGCCTGGAGGAGGCGATCGGAGCGGTGGCGCGGGGACGGGAATATCTGAAGCAATGCGAGCGCAAGCTCGACGAGGCGCGCCGGCGTATCGAGACGCTTCCCGTGCACGACGACGCCCCGGAGGAGGAACCGCCGCATCCGGCGACGGTTGCGGAGCTGCGCGCGGGTGAGCGCAGCGTGACGAAGCAGGACGAGATCCCCTTCTAGCGGGCCGGCTGCGTCAGGGGTTTTCGGGTTCGCCCTCGGTGGGCTGCTGCTCTTCGATCTCCGGCTTGGCGCCGCCGCCTGAACTGCGGAAGATCCCCCACTCGTGGAGCGATCGGCGCAGCATCTCAGGGGTCGTCTTGTAGGCGGCGGCCAGCTGTTCCAGGTCGTCGCCCCGGAAGGTGACGACCGGCGTGTCGAAGTCCTTGCGTTGCTGCTGCAGGTGGGCGATGTGACGGGCCAGGATCGAACCCTGCCGCTCGGGCAATCCCTGCAGCTGGGAGAGCTCGACCGCGAGCTTGGGCGGCGGCGCGGGCTCGCTCACGCCCTCGCCTTCTTCGGGAAGCAGCTGGTTGACGGGCACGCTGTAGAGCGTCGCGATCTGATGCAGTCGGGTCACCGAGATGTTCCGATCGCCGCGCTCGTAGGCGGCCAGCAGCGAGCCCTTGAGGCGTTTGTTGGAAAGGACCTCCACCTGTTGGAGCGTCAGCCCTCGCTGCTTGCGCAGGCTTCTCAGCCTGGCCCCGACCTTCCGCGAATACCCGTTCATGGATCCCCCTTTTGAACGCTCCGTGCCCAGTCTAGCGCACGAAGTGACCAATTGACGAGCCTGAGCGTCGAGGAACACCGGAAGGTGGCGGGGGGTTCGTCACATCGACGACACCACCGTCCGTGCCCGCCATTATGCAGGCAGCGTTCGCCCTTGTCAAGTGCTGCTTACCGGTGCAGCGACAGTGCTTACGCGCGCGCCGGCCGCAGGCGCGCCTCGTACGCGTCGCGGAACCGTGCGGCCGCCTGGGCGGCGTCGCCCTGCTCGGTCAGCGCCCGCGCGTAGTCATAGCTGACCCGGGCCAGCAGATCGGGATTCGCGACCTCATGGGCGAGCGTCAGGGCGCGTTCGAACGCGGCGCGGGCGTCCTGCGGGCGGCGCTGCGCGTGGGCCACCCGGCCCTGGACCCGAAAGGCGGCGACCCGCGCGAGCGGATCGGACGACACAGAGGCGGCATCGAGCGCCCGGCCGACGGCTGCCAGGGCTCCCTGGAGATCGTGTCGTTCCAGGCGCGCCTCGGCGGCGCCCGCGTAGAGCACAGGCAGCATCTCGCGGTCGCCGACCCGCTCGAGCTGGGAGGCGCCCTCATCGAACAGGCGCTGGGCCTGCTCGAGGCGCCCCTGCTGGAGGAGCATGTCCGCCATGTTGTTGCGAAGCTGCGCGCTCATCCGAACGTCTTGCAGCGTCTCGAAGAGGCGGAGGCTGCGCTGGGCGTACTCCAGGGCGCGGCTCAGCTGGCCCGTTTGACCGAAGGCGACCGCCAGCCCTTCGTAGATGCCGGCCAGCCCGGGCATGTCGAGGATATGCTCGGCGGCCTCGATCGCCGATTGGTAGGCGGCGATCGCCTCCTGCGGCTCCCCGCTGACGTAGTGGATGTTCGCCCGATGGCCGAGGATCCTCGCCTTCAAGGTCGGGTCGGTCAGGCCGCTCGCCTCGAAGGCGTCGAGCGCGCGATCGAACCAGCGGGCGGCCTCCCCACGGCGCCGGGCCAGGTAATGCGCCGATCCGATCCGGTCGCAGATCTCGGCGACGATCGCGTGGAAGCCCGACGTCTCCGCGGTCGTGAGGGCCGGCAGGAGGAGGTCGAGGGCCGCCGGCACGCGGCCAGACTTCAACTCCACCTCGGCCAGGACGAGCTGAGCCCGGGTCTTCACCTCGAGCGGGACCGGCCGGCTCAGCAGCTGTTCGAGCAGGGCCCGGGCCCGCTTCAGGTCGCCCTGCAGCAGGCGCGTCTGCGACTCGGTCAGGGTGAGCTCGATCGCGGCGCTCGACAGGTCCGCGTCCAGGAGGAAGTACTCGATCGGCTTGTGCAGGCGCTCCGCGATGATCTGCAGGGTGCGGGTCGAGGGCCTGGCGCGGCCCAGCTCGACCTGGCTCAAGAACGCGCGGGTGAAGTCCCCGCCGGCCACCGCCTCCAGCGTCAAGCCCAGCTCATGGCGGGCGGCCCGGATTCGCTCCCCGATCGGAGATGGGAGCCGCGAACTGCCCTGGCGCGATCTGGATCCCGACCGCCTGTCAAGCAATGCTTACAGTCTAACAGGCGGCTCTTACCAGGGAGCCCGCGGCTTTGGCTCAGAGCGGATTAGGCCAGATGCTGTCGGCGCAGGCGAGCAGCGAGGTCGCGATGGCCAGGAGAAGCCAGGGGTTCAGCAGGCGTCGCAATGCCGTTCACCTCCTGGACCGGCAGAGTCCAACGCGTCCACTCAGCGGCGTTGGCCGGCCCCTTCCCTGAGCTTAGGTAGGCCCCCCTGTCAGCAGGGTGACAGCCGGTAACGGAATCCGTAAGGGTCCTTCGCGGG
>DASQGL010000004.1:0-7907 GCA_035632635.1 Candidatus Limnocylindrales bacterium | reverse complement strand
CTCGTACTCAGGCATCACACGGTCCGAGTTGGCGATGTCTTTGAGGCCCATCAGGCGCTCGATCCAGGCGTAGCTGTAGAAACCGGCCCGTCCATAGCCGATCTGCACCAACCACGGCCAAACGTCGTCGGGACGCGCCGCGATCGTGATGGCGCGTGTGCCTGTCGTGGATGGATGCGGCACCATCTCGTCGCCCGCCATCGGGCGGCGGATCTCCTCCGGGGTCGCGCCCCACATCCGGAGCCGCGGGCGGATCGTGTAGCGGTACGCGAGCGTCCCCAGGACCGCGCCCACGAGCGGGGCGATACGAACACAGCTCGATCGTTTCATGCCCAGCATCTCCCGATCCATCCTGCCGCCCCGACAGCGGTGCGCTCAGTGGCGAACGGCCCCCGCATTCCGGGCCCTCGGACCCTACGGCCCACCCGGTCCCCGCCGCACGCTGCTGCCATAGGGCAGCCGCGGTGGCCACCCTCAGGAGGCGTGTTCATGGCACTCCCATCGCTCACTGCGGCGACTGACACCTCGGCGATCCGGGCGGAACCCCGCAGGGTCGTTCGCCTCCCGAAAGACCTGGTGCGGCTGCGCGACCTGGGGCCGGACGGGTTGAGGTTCGTGCTCCAGCTCGCCGGCGGTTTCAAGCGGGAGCCTTTGAGTGAACGCCGCTTCCTGCGCGGCGACACCGTGGTCCTCTACTTCAACCAGCCCTCGACCCGGACGCGCATCTCCTTCGAGACGGCGGTCGCCCATCTGGGTGGCACGCCGCTCGCGGTCGGTCCGCACGAGCTGCAGCTCGACCGCAACGAGACGATCGAGGACACCGCGCGCGTCATCAGCAGCTACGCGCGGGCCTTCGTCGTCCGCACCTTCCGCGATGACGATGTTCGCCGCTTTGGCGCGGCAGCCACGATCCCCGTCGTGAACGCGCTGACTGACGGGCACCATCCCTGCCAGGCCGTCGCCGACCTGATGACGATGGTGGAGACCTGGGGGGACCCGCACGGGCGCAGGGTCGCCTTCGTCGGAGACGGTGACAACGTGGCGCACAGCCTGATGGAGGGATGCGCCTTGCTCGGCATCGACGTCGCCATCGCGACCCCGCCCGGCTACGAGCCGGATCTGCAGATCGTCGAGGACGCCCGGGTCAGCGCGGCCGGAGCCGCACGCGTCATCGTGACGAACGATCCCGTCGAGGCGGTGCGGGGCGCCAGCGCCGTTTACACGGATGTCTGGGTGTCGATGGGCGTCGCCGAAGGGGAGCGTACCGAGCGCCTGCGGGTCTTCCGCCCCTATCAGGTGGACGAGAGGCTGATCGCGCACGCCGAACCCGACGCGATCTTCCTCCACTGCCTGCCCGCGCACCGTGGCGAAGAGGTGACGGCCGCCGTCATCGATGGACCGCAGTCGCGGGTCTTCCAGCAGGCGGCGAACCGGCTCCCTACCGAGCAGGCCATCCTCTGGGCTCTGCTCAACGGGCAACGCGGACGAGCGGTACGGCACTGATAGCGAGAACAGCAGGAGGCACGAACATGCGCAGGATCATCATCATGGGAGCCGGGGGGCGCGATTTCCACAACTTCAACGTCGTCTACCGTGACGATGCGAGGACCGAGGTGGTCGCCTTCACGGCCGCCCAGATTCCCGGTATCGACGACCGCGTGTATCCGGCGTCGCTTGCCGGCCCCCGATACCCGAAGGGGATTCCGATCCGGCCCGAGGCGGAGCTCGTCGACTTGATTCACACTCTCCGTGCCGACGAGGTGGTCTTCGCCTACTCGGACATGCCGCACCTGGAGATCATGCACCGCGCCTCGATCGTGCTCGCCGCCGGCGCCGACTTCACCCTGTTGGGTCCGGCCTCGACCATGCTGAAGAGCACGAAGCCGGTCGTCGCCGTGTGCGCCGTCCGCACCGGCTCAGGCAAGAGTCAGACCAGCCGCCGGGTGGGCCGCATCCTGCTGGACCAGGGCCTGCGCGTTGCGCTGGTGCGGCACCCGATGCCTTACGGCAACCTGGAGGCGATGCGGGTCCAGCGATTCGCCACGCTCGCCGACATCGATGCCGCCCATCCCACCGTGGAAGAGCGCGAGGAATACGAGCGCCCGGTCGAGATGGGGATGATCATGTTCGCCGGGGTCGACTACGAGGCGGTCCTGGCCCAGGCGCAGGCGGAGGCCGACGTGATCGTCTGGGACGGTGGCAACAACGACCTGCCGTTCTTCAAGCCTGACCTGCACATCGTGGTCGTCGATCCGCTGCGAGCGGGCGACGAGCTCGCCTATCATCCGGGCGAAGCGAACCTGCGGATGGCGCAGGTGATCGTCATCAACAAGATCGACAGCGCCGGGCTCGAGGCAACCGAGCGCGTGCTCGAGGATGTGCTGTCCGTCAACCCGAAAGCGACCGTCATTCGCGCCGCCTCGCCGCCGATCATTGAGCACGGCCCGTCGTTGCGGGGCAAGCGGGTGCTCGTAGTGGAGGACGGTCCGACGCTCACCCACGGCGGGATGAGCTTTGGCGCGGGTACCGTGGCAGCCCAGCAGGCAGGCGTGGCGGAGCGGATCGATCCCCGGCCGTATGCAGTCGGCTCGATCGCGGAAACCTTCCGTCGATACCCGCAGATCGGCCGGGTGCTGCCGGCCATGGGCTACTCGGACGCGCAGCTCCGCGAGCTGGAGGCGACGATCAACGCCGTCCCCTGCGATGTCGTGCTGACCGGCACGCCATTCAACCTCGACCGTCTCATCCAAAGCCGCCATCCCATGCGGCACGTGACCTATGAGCTCCAGGAGGTCGGCGAGCCGACGCTCGAGGAGGCCCTCGAGCCGGTGATGGCGCGAGCGTTGCCGGCGGCCCTCGCCTGGGCCCGATAACCGATGGACCGGCGGGCTATCCGGTAGCCATCCGGGTGGCTGCCACATCCGGCAGGATCATGGTGCCGGCCTCGCCGGTGAGGATGCGCGCGCCGTCATCGAGTGATCCAATGCCGGCGATCCCGCCGGTGGCCTCGACGAAGCGGCAGGCGGCCTCGACCTTGGGCCCCATGGAGCCCGGCGCGAACCGGCGCTGACGAAGCGCCGGCACGCGGACGCGGCGGATCGGGGTGGCTTCGGGCGTGTCCCAGCCGGCCATCACGGCCGGGACGTCGGTGAGCATCAGCAGCGCGTCCGCCTCGAGGTCCCGCGCGAGGAGCGCTGCGGCCAGGTCCTTGTCGACCACGGCTTCGACGCCCCGGTCGACGCCGTCCGAGGCGACCGCGGTCGGGATGCCGCCCCCGCCCGTGCAGATCACGAGGAATCCCGCTGCGACCAGCACGCGGATCGCCTGGATCTCGACAATCGCGAGCGGATCAGGCGAGGGGACCACGCGCCGGTAGCCAGGGCCGTCCGGCGCGATCGTCCACCGGCGCTCGACGGCCAGCCGGTCGGCCTCCACCCGCGTGAAGAGCGGGCCTACCGGCTTGGTTGGATACGTGAACGCCGGGTCCTGGGCGTCGACCTGGACCCTGGTCAGGACGCTGACGGCCTGCCGCTCCAGGCCGGCGTTGTGGAGCCCCTGGGCCAGCAGGTAACCGATCATGCCCTCGCTCTCCGCTCCCAGAACGTCGAGCGGGTACGGATGGACGGCGCTGTATGCCTCCGACTGCAGGGCCAGCAAGCCAACCTGCGGTCCATTCCCATGGGTCACGACCACCTCATCAGAGGCGGCCAGCTGCACGATCGCGCGCGCCGCTCGCGCGACGTTCGCCTGCTGGATCGAAGCCTCCAGCGGTTGCCCGCGCTGCAGCAGGGCATTACCTCCCAGCGCCACCACGACTCGCACGCCACCAGCCTCGCGTGTCAGGCAGGGCCGCAGTACCGACAAACGGCCTGTCGCGGTCGGGACCGGGGAGCCGGCCGGCCGCCAACGGTCCCGTCTGAGCTAGGACCTGTGGCCCGCCGGTGCCCGAGGGTTTCGCGAGATGCTGCCGGAATCGAGCGAACTTGCATCGAAGAGGTGAAACGATGGACATGCTGGCGGAACCGGCTCCGGCCGAGGACGAGATCGACGTGCTCTTCATCGAAGACGATCCCGACCTGGCCGAGCTGTATGAGCTCAAGTTGCACCTGGACGGCTATCGGGTTCACGCCGTGCATGCCGGAACCCAGACCCTCGATTCCGAGGTTGGCAAGCCGGATATCGTCTACGTCGACGTGAAATCGTACGACGGCCCGGGAGCCGTGGCTCTCAAACGGTTGCATACGGATCGCCGGCTGAACGGTGTCCCGCGGGTCGTCCTCTCCCATGACAATGCCGAGACCCTCCGGGCCCACGGCGTGAAGCTCGACGACCTCGACTACCTGGTTCCCGTCTGAGCTATGCGGCCCGGTCTCAGCGGAAGATCACGGCCATGTCGTTGAAGTCGTGCCAGGAGGCCTCGAAGGTCGCCTTGCTGATCCAGTACTGGGTGCCGTGCCAGGGGTCGTTCACCCGGACCATGCCTGCCGAGACGCCGGTCAGCAAGACCGTGTGCTCACGGAAGGAGTAGCGGACGGGGCGTCCATCCCAGGCCGACCAGGTGCCGACGTACGTACTCTGCCAGCCTACCTCCACCCAGACTTCGACCGGATGCCCGGATTGCAGGGCCTGGTAGATGGTGGAGGCCGCATACCCTTCACCGCCTGACGCGTTCGGGACCCCGTGGGTTTGCGCGATCGCGAGGATCACCGGGTAGTAGACACCGTAACCGGTCGGCGTCCAGTCGTTGCCGTTCACGTCGCCGACGAAGTTGGTATACGGGTCGCCCCACCGCACGATCGTGTGGTTCGCACCCATGACGGGCGGCCGCAGGTCCGGGCTCTCGTGCGTGAACAGCTGCGCGTCCGTCTCGTAGTGACCGAAGACCGCCAGCGCCATCCGAAGGGCGCTCGTCTCGCAGTCGAGATTCATCGCCTGCTGGTAGATCGGTGCAGCGATCGTCACGCTGTAGTTCAGGAGCGCCTGTTTCTGCTCCGCCAGGCGGCTGGCGATTGACCGGAGCGTCGCCTCGTCACCGGCCGTCGTGAGCTGCGCCGCCAGCGCGTTGATGGCGGCGGCGTGGGCGCTCACCTCGGCGCCGCTGCCGGCGACCACGGCCAGCGCGCTGCGCGCGGCGGCGAGCTCGGCGTAGGCGGCTGTCCTCGCGCCGAGCAGGTTCTGGATTCCGATCTCCACCGAGCGCACCCGGTCCTGGATCCGCTGGAAGCCGGAGGCGAGCGTGATCGCGGCCAGGTCGTGCGCCGCGGCAGCCAGCTGACTGCGAAATGGATCGAGCTTCAACTGAGGGTACTGGGCGGCTGCGTCGACGAGCGTCTGCGCGCTCTGGAGCAGCGTGGTCGTCGTGCCGCGTGCGTCGATGAAGGTCGCAATGCGCTCCTGGAGCGAGGTGACGAACCCGCTGAGCACGGTGCTCATGCCGCTGAAATCTGCGGGCGTGGCGGCGGTCGTCTCGAGCGCGAGCAGCCGTGCCGGGGTGCCAGTCAGGTCATCGATCGCCATCCCGGCAGCCTGCGCCTGCCGCTCGAGGTCGTGCCACCGGCGGACGATGCGCAGGTACGCATCCCGCTCAGCGCTCAAGGCCGATGCATAGAGGCTGCGCAGGTCCGCCGCCAGTGCCGACAGCTGCGTGAGCTGCCGCTCGCGGGTGGCGATCGCCGTGAATTGCCCGTCGACCGGTTCCGCGATGACCTGGCCGTAGCGGACGATCAGCGGCTGCGCGATGCTGGGGTCGAGTCCGGTCGCGATCGCCTGCCGCATCTCCGATTGGAACTCGGTCGCGGATGCACTGACCTGCCGACCGAGCGCCTCCTCGGCCACGATCCCGGTGGGGATCGTCAGGACGACGAGTGCCATGAGGGCGAGCACGATCGCCTGCACGAAGCGGCCCCGGCGATCCGGCACCATGCGACCGGCTGCCCGGGGCTGCGACCCGCGCACGCCCGGCCAATCGAGGGCCGGTCGCTGCATGATCGACATCAGCTCACCGCCCGTGGCGCCGGATGCGGTAGCGGATCAGCGTCTCAAGCACCCTGACGTCCGGCCGGCTGCGGTATCCCTC
Organism: Candidatus Limnocylindrales bacterium; assembly: GCA_035632635.1. Taxonomy (GTDB): domain Bacteria; phylum Chloroflexota; class Dormibacteria; order CF-121; family CF-121; genus CF-120. Next base: position 1,831 of record DASQGL010000004.1, on the reverse strand, counting down.
CTCATGCTCGCCGACCACGTCGTACCCCTGTTCCGCGATGAACGCACGCAGACGCCTGATGGTCGGCTTCTCGGTCCTAATAGGACCCTTCTCCTCCATTCAGGTGGTTGCCGACTGCTGCCTGGGCAGCGGCCGTGGCGCCGTCTCTTCGGCCAATCCGTCGGGTCCCGCGATCACGTAGACGACCATCGCAGCCAACCCGAAGCTGAGCAGCCCGAGCAGGAGGAGAAGCAGGAACCAGGTCTTGTCCTCGAGCTTGGCGGTATTGAGCACGGCTCCAATCCAGGCCACGAGCTGGCCGATTCCACCGGCTGCGACCGCCAGGATCGCCATCCCGGCCACGAACACCATCGCCCAGCTGAAGGGCGTCGACTGGATGCCGACGACGTCCGGGCCGTTCATCACGAAGCTGGATCCCGCGAATGCCAGTGCCATGGCACCGAACATCAGCACGAGCCCGGCGCCAATCGCGATCAGGCTGCCGACGAACAGGCGCGTGATTGTCGACTTGGACATGGAAACCACCTCTGCCTGCAGGATCCGCGATGCCGCGTGCCCAGACCAGTGCGATAGGTCCCGACACCCGCGGGCTGATTGAAGGTCCCAGACACGGCGGGCGGATCGACCCGTCAGGCGCACCCCGGCGGGGTGTCCAATGGTGACGGCAAGGAGGTGGCCCCATGACCACGCAAACCGATCAGCAGACGCGCACCGAGCAGTTCAAGATCGATCCCGACCGGCTGCTGGCCGAAGTCAGGCGGCTCGTGCAGGAAGGGAACGTTCGCCGGATCAGCATCAAGCAGGGCGATCACACGATCGTCGAACTGCCCCTGACGGTCGGGGTTGCGGGAGCGATCCTGGCCCCCTGGCTGGCCGCGGTCGGCGCGATTGCCGCGCTCGTGACGGACTGCACGATCGTGGTCGAGCGCGAAGGGCCGAAGTAGGGCCCGCGGGACGACGCCGTGGCGCTAGACGGGCTGCCCTGAGGCCACGCGGGCACCCAGCTCGACCGCCCAGGCTCGCGCGCGCTCCGCCTCACCGCGTTCCAGCTCCGGGGTCTTCCCCATGGTGACGAAGAAGCTCTCCGGCTCCGCGATCAGCTTGAGGTCGGCCCGCCGCAGGTCGTGGGCGATGGTATGGGCCGCCGATCCCCAGATGAATTCCGGGCCCCGCAAGCGGGTGTCGAACGCGGCCGCCAGGGCGCTGGTGGCGGGAAGTGCGCGCAGCCCTTCGAGGAAGGGCCGCATCCCCGGGCGCATGCCATGGGCCTGCGTGGGCGCACCGACCACGAGGAGATCGAGCGAGCCCAGATCCTCCTCCGTCACGGTCTCGACGCTGACGACCCTGGTCGGCCCGTTCGTCTCCAGCGCTGTGCCGATGATTTCGGCGATCGTCTTGGTGTTTCCGAACTGGGAGTCGTAGACGACCAGGCTCTTCATGTGCGTTCTCCTTGGGCGCCCTGACCAGGCGCCCTACCACCACCATGGGCCCCAATTCAGGACCACAGTAGGGACCAAAGACCCGTTCGGGGAGGGTCCTTCGAAGGACTCCTGGCGGACGCGCCCAGTCGATAATTCGTTCTGTGAACACCACCACACGGAAGGCGGCGGGGATTCAGCGGATCGTGGTCGGCGTCGATGGCTCGCACCAGGCGGACGCCGCCCTCGGATGGGCTGTCCGGATGGCGCGCGGGATGGGATCCGAGGTGATCGCCGTCTATGGCATCGAGACGCCCGTCTGGTTCGCGTCCGCCGCCGGGGTGCTGCCACCGCAGTTCGACCCGCAATGGCGCGCCGAGATCCAGGCCGAGTTCGAGAACGAATGGTGCAAG
>DASQGL010000003.1:0-2593 GCA_035632635.1 Candidatus Limnocylindrales bacterium | reverse complement strand
GCCGGCCTGCCGGAGAAGACGACCGCCTACAACGTCAACCGGCTCTGCGGCTCCGGCCTGCAGGCGATCAACAGCGCGGTGCTGGAGATCGAGCAGGGCGAGGCCGAGGTGGTGGTCGCGGGCGGCAACGAGAACATGTCGATCCAGCCCTACCTGCTGCCCCGCGCGGAGGTCGGCTGGCGGCTGGGCGAGGCCCAATTGATCGACGGCACGCTGTCGCTGGTCACCGATCCCTTCGGCCGGTACCAGATGGGATGCACGGCGGAGAAGGTCGCGGACCGCTACCAGGTCTCCCGCACGGCGCAGGACGAGTTCGCGGCCGAGAGCCAGCGGCGGGCGGCCGCGGCGATCGCCGAGCATCGCTTCGACGACCAGATCGTCCCGGTCGCGATCCCGCAGCGCAAGGGCGACCCGGTGGTCGCGCGCGTCGACGAGCATCCGCGGCCGGGCACCTCCGCGGAACAGCTGAGCCGGCTGAAGCCGGCGTTCCGTGAAGGCGGGAGCGTCACCGCGGGCAACTCGTCGGGCATCAACGACGCAGGCGCGGCCGTGGTCCTGCTGAAGGCCTCGAAGGCGAAGCAGCTCGGGGTCACCCCGCAGCTCGAGTGGGTCGCCGACGCGGTCGCCGCGATCACGCCCGAGATCATGGGCGTGGCGCCCATCTTCGCCGTGCAGAAGCTGCTCAAGAAGGTCGGCATGACGATCAACGACATCGACCTGATGGAGCTGAACGAGGCGTTCGCGGCGCAGGCGCTCGCCGTCATCCGCGAGCTGGAGATCGACCCCGAGAAGGTGAACCCCAACGGCGGCGCGATCGCGCTCGGCCATCCGGTGGGCGCGACCGGCGCCATCCTGACCGTGAAGATGGCCTACGAGCTGAAGCGCCAGCAGAAGGAGTGGGGCATCGTGACCATGTGCATCGGCGGCGGCCAGGGCATCGCCACCCTCTTCCGCAACCTGAACTGAGCCGGTCTTAGCCGATTCATAGGCGGCCCTCACGGGCCGCTCATCCCGACCGGCCTTAATGAACCGAGAGGATTCCTTTCGGGAGGCGCGGGATGAACATGGAGCCGAGGATCGACGAGTGTCCCATCGACGTGCTCTTCATCGAGCAGGACCGCGACGTCTCCGACATGTACCGCCTCAAGCTGGAACTCGATGGCTATCGCGTCCGGGTGGTGCGCAGCGGCGAGGCCCTGGCGGCGGCCACCCATCGCGCGCCGGATCTCGTCTTCCTCGACCTGCAACGCGACCACCCGGAGATGATCGGCGTCCTTCACCGGCTGCGGGCCAGCACCGGGCGCGCGCAGCTGCCCGCGATCGTGCTGGCGGACCGCAGCGAGGCCGAGCTGCGCGGACACGGGATCACGCTCGGTCCATGTGACTACGCGGTGCGGGTGGGGCCGGTGCGGTCGCTGTCCGAGGTCTGGCCGATCGGCGCCTGAGCGATCCGCCAGGGTTGGGCGGGCCACCCCGTTCTACTGGGAGCATGGCGCCGCTCGGCGTGTTCCTGATTGGCGTCCTGGCCGCCGTCGCGCTGGTCGCCCTGGTCCTCCTCTACGCGCGCCGGCGGCGGGTGGCCAGCGCCGCCCGCGCGCGGGCGGCCGGCCCGCGCTGGAAGCCCACCGTGCAGCACGTCGAGATCCCGGCGCCGAGCGACGACCCGGCGATCCGCTGGCAGCCGCCCGAGGTCGACGCGATCCGCCCGGGCGAGCCGCCGCTGCGGAATGAGCCGCTCAGCATGCCGTTGCGAGCCGCGCTCGACGGCTACGCGCTGGGCCGGGTCAAGCGCATCCTGGAGGCGCCCGACCTGCTCCATCACGCCGCCGCCGATCCGGAGACCTGGCCGGGCGTGGAGGCGACCGTGCAGCAGGCGCTGGCGCTGGCGCAGGCTCGGGGCGTCACGTTCAACGCACCCGGCCGCGAGGCCATGATGCGCGCGCTGGCGCTCTGCGCCGCGCAGGGCACGCTGCTCGCGGAATGGCGCCAGCTCGAGGACGGCCCGACCGTCTGGGAGGGCGCGGCGGCGCGCATCCGCGCCTCGGACGCGTTCGCGATCCAGCGGCTCGTCGAGGCGATGCAGCGGCGCGTCCTGCCCGACCTGTTCGGCGGCATCGACCGCCGGTCGGCGACCTTCGACGTCACGGTGCTGGTCGCCTACTGCGTCGGGCAGGCCTTCGCGCGGCGCCTGCACGGGCAGCCGCCCCGCGCCTTCGCAGCCTGAGCGCCCGAACCGGTCTTCGGCGCCCGGCTCGCCCGGACGGCATCTGCCACCATGGGTCGTGATGACGCCGCCCAGCCCGGTGCCGATGGAGGTCGGCGCGGTCGACTACCACACCGCCGGTGAGCCGTTTCGCATCGTGAGCGGCGGCGTGCCGCCGTTGCGGGGTCGCACCATCCTGGAGAAGCGGCGCTTCGCGCTGGAGCATCTCGATCACATCCGCCAGCTGCTGGTCAACGAGCCGCGCGGGCACGCGGACATGTACGGCGGCTTCGTTACCGAACCGGAGGACGACGGCGCCGACCTGGGGGTCGTCTTCTTCCACAACCAGGGCTACAGCACGGCGTGCGGCCACGGCACGATCGCGCTGGT
>DASQGL010000002.1:0-55524 GCA_035632635.1 Candidatus Limnocylindrales bacterium | reverse complement strand
GGCCGCCCTGGCAACCCCTTGGGCCCGCGCACGGCTAAAAACCCAAGTGGTCCCTCAGGTGGTTTAGCGTATTTCGGCGCCCCAGTGGTTTGCGAAAAACCCAGTGGTTTTGGACTTTTTCCCGACACCTTCACCTCTCCTTTTCGGCTGCCTGGCGCCTCCTTAGCAGCGCCCAGAAAACGCCGAAAACCGGCCCGCAGGACCGGCTTTCGTATTCAGCCTATCGCGAGAGGCGCCTGCGAAAAAGCGCGCTGGCGGAGGGAGAGGGATTCGAACCCCCGAAGGCTTGCACCTTAGTGGTTTTCAAGACCACCGCCATCGACCACTCGGCCATCCCTCCGGCGACCAATCATACGGGCAGATACCCCTCCCTACCCTCCCTCAAGGGGAGGGATTCGAGAATTGTCGGTGGAAGACGCGAACGCCTGCTTAAGGAATGCTGAGCCGACGTCCTCGCGGGCCACGCGGTACGGCGCGAAGCGCTTCGTCAGCCTGTCGATCGTGATCGTCTCCGAGTACCCGAGCCGGGGCAGCTCCGTCGAGGGCATCAGGAGGCAGAAGTCGTGTGGCCGCTCGTCCTTGCCGAGCAGGACCAGGAGGACATACAGCTTCTCGTCGATGAAGAACGTCGGCCGGATGACCTCGAAGTGCACGGTCCGCTGCGGCGTGATCTTCGCGGTCCGGACGTGCAGGCCCCCGATCTGCTGCCGGCGCAGATCGTGCACCAGCAGCGTCACCGTGTCGAGGCGAATCCGGTCCTGCGCGATGACCACCGCCGCCGGGCCGGCCGCCCGCTCGATCTCGGCCGCCGCCCACAGGCTGCCGAGGTTGCCCTGCCACTGACTACGGCCATCGGCATTGGCCGCCAACGCATCCGACTCGCCCGCGGGCACCGGCGGCACCGGCGTCGACCAGCCTGGAATCGCGTCGAGCCAGCCCGCCAGCTGCTCGACGTCGACGAGGAAATCCCTCCAGACGTCCGCGCCACCGGCGAAGTTGCCGACGAAATGGAAGACCTCCTTGCCACGCACCAGCCCGCGCGGGCAGCGGCGACGGAATTCGCTGAACGGAATCATGAACAGCCGCTCATAGAGCAGCGTGTGCGGGGGCGGGATGTGGACCATGGCGATGTGCCCGGTGGGGTGGTCGATAACCTCGTCGACCGGCAGGTCCAGCACGCCCGTCCCGTCCGGCGTCAGCGTTCGGAACGCCTTCACCTGAATCAGCACCGTCAGCAGCGAGCGGAGCCGGCGCAAGTACAGATCGATTCCGCGGTCGACCGTGGGCCAGGCGACCGTCCCCAGGCCGCCGCCCGCGGCGGCCAGCGCCACGCCGAGGAGGTCCTCTGCCATGGGGCCGGTCTGGGCCGTGGTCAGGCCGCTGCGCCAGTCGGGCCGATGGGGGGGATCCAGGTCGAGCGGGTGTCGCAGGGCCATCCCTTAAGAAACGGCCTCAGGATTGCAGACCTGCTCGAGGTCGAGAGCCCTCCCTCCCCTCCCCTCAGGGGGGAGGGAACCGAGGCGCTACCGGATGACGTCGAGCCCGCCCATGTAGGTCCGCAGCGCGGTGGGCACCCGAACCGAACCGTCCTCCTGCTGGTAGTTCTCGAGCAGCGCGACGACCGTCCGCGGCAGCGCCAGCCCGGACCCGTTCAGCGTGTGCACGAACTCGGGCTTGCCGCCCTTCTCCCGGTACCGGATGTTGGCACGACGGGCCTGGAAGTCGCCGAAGTTGGAGCAGGATGAGACCTCGAGGAACCGGTCGACGCCCGGGCAGTAGGCCTCCAGGTCGAACTTCTTCCACTGGGCGAAGCCCATGTCCCCGGTGCACATCAGCAGCACCCGGTAGGGAATCTCCAGCCGGCGCAGGACCTCCTCCGCGTTGTCCGTCAGCGAGTCGAGCTCCGCCATCGAGTCGGCCGGCCTGGTGAACTTCACCATCTCGACCTTGTTGAACTGGTGCAGGCGGATGTAGCCGCGGGTGTCCTTGCCGGCCGCCCCCGCCTCGCTGCGGAAGTTCGTCGACCAGGCGACGTGCCTGATCGGCAGCGCCTCCGCCTCGAGCACCTCGTCGCGGTACAGGTTCGTGACCGGCACCTCAGCCGTCGGAATCAAGAACAGATCCCGCTTCTCGACCTTGAACGCGTCGTCCTCGAATTTCGGCAGCTGCCCCGTCCCCGTCATCGAGGCCCGGTTGACGAGATTGGGCGGCAGGATCTCCGTGTACCCGTGCTCCCGGATGTGCAGGTCCAGCATGAAATTGAGCAGGGCCCGCTCCAGGCGCGCCCCGGCCCCCTTGAGGAAGACGAAGCGCGACCCGGCGACCTTCACGCCGCGCTCGAAGTCGATGATGCCCAGCCGCTCGCCGATCTCGTAGTGCGGCCGTGGCGTGAACGAGAACGGCTTGCGCTCGGCCATCCCCCACTCGCGCACGGTCACATTGCCGGTCGCGTCCTTTCCTTCCGGTACCGACTCGTGGGGCGGGTTCGGGACCTCGAGCAGCAGCGCGTTGAGCCGCGCCTCGAGCGGCGTCAGCTTCTCCTGCCCCCTCTTGACCTGCTCGCGGATGCGGCGCAGCTCCTCGATCGCGGCCTCGTCGCGGCTCTTCGCCATCGCGGCCGACCGCCGGTTCTGCTCCGCCTTGAGACGCTCCAGCTCCTGGAGCGTCTGGCGGCGCTCGGCGTCGAGCGCGAGGATCTCGTCGACCGGCGCCGGCTCTCCCTTGAGCGCCGCGCCGCGCTTGACCAGGTCCGGGTGCTCCCGGATGAAGTTAAGGCTCAGCATGCCGGCTGCGCACCTGCGGGAACAGGATGACGTCGCGGATGGACGGCTGGTCCGTGATCAGCGCCACCAGCCGGTCGATGCCGAGACCCATGCCGCCGGTGGGCGGGAACCCGTGCTCGAGCGCGTTGAGGAAGTCTTCGTCCATGGGATGCGTCTCGCCGGCGCCGGCGGCGCGGGCCTGCACCTGCTGCTCGAAGCGCTGCCGCTGGTCGAGCGGATCATTCAACTCAGAAAAGGCGTTGGCGAACTCGGTGCGCGCGATCACCAGCTCGAAGCGATCGGTGAGCCGGGGATCGGAGGCCCGGCGGCGGGCCAGGGGCGAGATCTCGACCGGGTGCCCGGTCACGAAGGTGGGCTGAACCAGCCGATCTTCAACGAGCTCTTCGAAAAGCTCGTTCAGCAGTCCGCCCCAGTGGAGCCCCGGCTTTTCGGCGATCCCGCGCTCGCGCACCATCTGGCGCAGCTGCGCCTCGTCGAGCTGCAGCACGTCCTTCCCGATCGCCTGGCTGACGGCCTCGTGCATCTCGAGCCGCTTGAACGGCCGGGTGAAATCGATCGTTTCCCCCTGGTAGGTGACGCTCGTGCCGCCGTGCACGCGCTCGACGATGTGGGCGACCAGTGATTCGGTGAGCTCGAGCATGCCTTCCCAGTCGGTGTAGGCCTGGTAGACCTCGAGCATCGTGTACTCGGGACTGTGAATGCGGTCGACGCCTTCGTTGCGGAAGACGTGCCCGATCTCGTAGACGCGATCGAAGCCGCCCACGATCAGGCGCTTGAGATGGAGCTCGAGCGCGATCCGCAGGTAGAGGTCCTCGTCGAGCGCGTTGTGATGGGTGCGAAACGGGCGGGCCAGGCCGCCGCCCGGGATGGCCTGCAGCACGGGGGTCTCGACCTCCAGGAAGCCGCGGTCGTCGAGGAAGCGCCGGATGGCCTGGATGGTGCGGCTGCGGGCCAGGAAGACCTCCCGCACTTCCGGGTTCGCGATCAGGTCGAGGTAACGCTGCCGGTAGCGGAGCTCGACGTCCTGCAGGCCGTGCCATTTCTCCGGCAGGGGGCGCAGGGCCTTGGCCAGCAGCGTGGACTCGTGGGCTTCGGCGGTGACCTCGCCCCGTCGGGTCCGGAAGATCGGGCCGCGAACCCCGATCACGTCGCCCAGGTCGAGGTCGGTGAAGCGCTCGTAGGCCGGCGCGCCCAGGGCGTCGACCCGCGCCAGGACCTGGATGCGACCGGACCCATCCTGGAGGTCCAGGAAGGTCGCCTTCCCCATGATCCGGCTGCGCACGACGCGCCCGGCGAGCGCAACCGGATCGGTCCGGGCATCCGGCGCGCCCGCGCGCTCGGCCTCGGCGAACAGCTCGAGCGCCTGCGCGATGGTGTGGGTGCGATCGAACCGGCTCTGGTAGGGCTCGATCCCCTGCGCGCGGAGGGCCTCGAGTTTCTGTAGTCGATTGACCTCCTGCTCGGTCCGCTCCGCCGCCATTTGCGTGAGTCTACAGAACGTCGAAGGCGCGTTCGATCATCGGACGATCGGGGCGAAACGGGTTGTCCTCCGCCTTTATGGCCCCGGTCAGGACGTCGATCGCGAGCCGACTCCCGCCCGGACCGGCCATGATGCCGTGCCCGCTGTAGCCCGTGTTCAGGGCGAGTCCCGGGACGGCGCTCGGGCCGAGCAGCGGCCGGTGATCAGGCGTGTAGTCGTAGTAGCCGGCCTGGAGCCACCAGAGCAATCCCGGCGTGCCCCAGACCTCGTTCCAGAAGGGCGCCACGCGGGCCAGCGCATGGTCGCTTCGCGGGTCGAGCAGGCCGAAGGCGAAGGCGGCCGAGGTCGGCGGGTCCTCCAGCGGCGTCTCTTCCCCGGCGGGCGCGGTCCAGAGCGCGAACGCGCCGCGCAGCGCGGGACGCCAATGGGCGCCGGTCTCGTATTCGATCGTCATCGGCGCGTCCTGGGGCACCTGCGGGACGTCCGGCAGCACGAGTTTGTGCCGCCGCACCGGACGGATCGGCAGAGGCAGACCGGCCTGCGCGGCCAGTCCGCTGGAAAACGGCCCGGCGCACAGGATGGTCCAGGGCGCCGCGATCGCGTCGGACCCCAGGCGCACGCCCGCGACCCGGCCGCCGTCGCGGAGGAAGCCGGTCACCGTATGCCCCAGCACGATGGTGGCGCCGCTCTCCTGGGCCAGCACCTCGCTCAGGCGGCGCGGATTGAGCCAGCCATCCTGCTGCCGGAACCGGGCGTTCTTGACCTCCTCGCCGAGGTAGGGGAATCGCGATCGCGCCTGCGCGCTGGTCAAGAGCTCGACATCGTGCAGGCCCCAGTCGCGCTGCCGGGTCACGAGCTCCGCCTGGGCCACGGCGCCAGCGTCGGTCAGCGCGGCGAAGAGGTAGCCCTGCCGCCGGATCTCGAGGTCATGGCCGCGAGCCTCGAGGTCGGCGAAGAGGGCGACGCTGTCGCGGACGAGCGCCATCTCCTCCGGGTTGTCGAACTGGAGACGGAAGGCGCCGGTGGAGACGGGCGTGGTCAGGGTGGCCAGCGCCGGCCGCTTTTCCACCAGGGCGGTCCGCAGCCCGGCACGCTGGGCGAAGAACGCGGTCGCGCAGCCGGCGATCCCGCCGCCAATGACCACGACGTCCGCCGTGCGCGGGACGTCGTGCATGCCGGTCTGGCTAGTGAACCTCCACGATCAGCATCTTGGTCTGCCCGCCCGGGGTCGACACGTTGACGTCGTCGCCGACCCGGCGACCGAGCAGCGCCTTGCCGACCGGCGACTCCATCGAGATGCGCCCTTTGGTGGGTTCGGCCTCCGCCGAGCCGACGATCGTGAAGGACTCGTCACCGTACTCGTCGTGGACCTTGACCGTCGAGCCGACCTCGACGACGCCCTTGGCGTGCTGCCCCTCGATGATGCTGGCGTTGCGGATCATCTTCTCGAGCAGCAGGATGCGGCCCTCGACGAAGCCCTGCTCGTTCTTGGCGTCGTCGTATTCGGCGTTCTCGTTGATGTCGCCGAACTCCTTCGCCTGCCGGATGCGATCGGCGACTTCGGGCCGGCGCTTCGAGCGGAGATGCTCGAGCTCGGCCTGGAGGCGGCTCAGCCCCTCCTGCGTGATGTAGACGACCTTGTCGTTTTCCATGGTTTGCCCTCAACTGCCCCTGAGGCCGACGTATTATACGGAATCCGCCGCCGGGTCAGCCGCTGATTTGCACGTCGACGACGGGCAGATTCTCGCGCACCCGGGTGGCGGCTCCGGGGCGCAGCGTATACAGGAAGAGTCCGTGGATCGTGTAGGTTCCCGGTGCGAGGCTGGCCGCCACCGGCCAGCTGGCGCCGAAGGTCGCGGCCTGCCCGTCCGCCAGGTGGGCGTTCATGATCGCCATGCACGCCACCTCGGGCACCGGCTCCGTCCAGGCGACCTTGCCGTCCGGCCCCACGACCCAGACCTGCAGGGGGCGGACGCAGCCGGACTCGTAGTCGGCGGGACCGGTGACGGTCAGCGAGATGCTGGCGGTGTCGCCCGCCTTGAGGGTGGCCGGGAAGACTTCGAGCGTCATGTTCCCCAAGCTGGCGCGGGCCGTCATCGGCCCAGACTTCGCAGGCGTGGCGGACCAGGCGCCGCAGGCGGTCAGAACGACGGTCAGCGCCGCCGCGGGCAGGAGTCGTCGCATGTCCGTACGACGCGGCAGGGCGGGAAAAGTTCCGTCTCGGGCCGGCCGGCAACCGGCCCTCAGGCGACGGCCTGGCAGGAGTCCGGCTCGTCCTCCAGCGGCTCCAGCGCGCCCAGCGGCCCGGGGTCGAGCAGCAGGGCCTCCCGGAGCACGGCGTCGACGTCCTCCGGGCGGCTGATGGTATTGACCATCTGGCGCAACCGTGGCGCACCCTTGAAGCCGCGCAGCCCCCAGGCGATGAACTTGCGCAGCAGCCGGGTGCCGCGCTCCGCCCCGTAATACTCGAGGACGAGGTCGCAGTGCCGCCGGACGAGCGCGACCCGTGCCGGCCAGTCGAGGTCGGCCACCGACTCGCCGTCACACAGGAGCGCGGTGGTCCGGCGGATCAGCCAGAGGTTGCCCAGGATGCCGCGGCCGAGCATGACCGCGTCGACCCCGGTTTCCCGGATGCGGCGAGCGGCGTCCTCCGGTGTGCGCAGGTCGCCGCTGCCGGCGACCGGAAGCCGGACCGACGATTTGACCTCGGCGATCGCGGACCAGTCGGCCCAGGGGTCGTAGCGCTGGGCACGCGTCCGCCCGTGAACGGCCAGCGCCTGGACGCCGGCGTCCTGGAGGACGAGCGCGATCTGCCGGTGGTTGCGCGAGGCGAAGTCCCAGCCGAGCCGGATCTTGGTGGTGACCGGGATCCGGACCGCCCGGACGACCGCCTCGGCCACGCGGCCGGCACGCCCGGGGTCGCGCAGCAGCGAGGAGCCGCCCGACGTCTTGACGACCTTGGGCACCGGGCAGCCCATGTTGATGTCCACGATGTCGGCACCGTGCGCCTCCGCCATGCGGGCGGCTTCCGCCATGACCGCCGGGTCGCCCCCCATCAGCTGGACCGACACCGGGCGCTCGTCCCAGCGCAGGTCCATCAGGCGAAACGACTCGGGGTGCCGGCGCACGAGCGCTTCGCTGCTGATCATCTCGGTGCAGGCCAGACCGGCGCCGAACTCGCGAGCGAGCTTGCGGAACGGCGCATCGGTCACCCCGGCCATGGGGGCGACGTACACGGGCGAGCTGAGGCGATAGGGACCGACCTGCATGGGAGTGCTGCCGAGCTTAATGGATGCGAGCCGAGAGGCGCGCCGCGGCGCGAGTATGTCTAAGAATTCAACTGGTAGACGAGACGCAACCCTTCGAGCATGAGGCGGTCGTCGACCTCCTGGATCGCCGTGGTCAGCCCGGCGATCAGGTGCGCGAATCCACCGGTCGCGATCACGCGGGCCTCCTGGCCCAGTTCCTTGCGCAGCCGGGCGACCATTCCCTCCACCTGCGCCACGTAGCCGTAGACGATGCCGGCCTGGACGCTCTCCACCGTGTTGCGCCCGATCACCGAGTCCGGAGCCTTCAGCTCGACCCGGCCGAGTCGCGCCGCGCGGGCGAAGAGGGCGTCGGCCGAAATCCCGATCCCGGGCGCGATCGCGCCGCCCAGGTACTCGCCGTCGCGGGAGATCGCGTCGTAGGTCGTGCCGGTGCCGAAGTCGATGATGATCAGCGGCCCGCCATGCTTGCGGAAGGCGGCGAGCGCGGCCACGATCCGGTCGGCGCCGACCTCCTTGGGATTCTCGTAGAGGATCTTGAGCCCGGATTTCATGCCCGGACCGACCATGAGCGGCTCGCAGTGGAAGTAGCGCTGGCAGGCCTCGATCAGGCTGGCGTTGAGCGGCGGCACGACGCTGGCGATCACCACCGCATCCACCCGCTTGGGGTCGAGGCCCTCCTCGCGGATCAGCTGCAGGAAGAGGATGCCGACCTCGTCCGCCATGCTGTCCCGGCGGGTGGCCAGCCGCCAGTCGTGGAGGAGGCGCTCGCCCTCGAAGAGGCCGAACTTCAGGTTCGTGTTGCTGGCGTCAATCGCGAGGAGCATGGGTGGGGACAAGTCTAATGGGGAGGCAAGACATGGGCAGAATAGTTCGATGCCCATGGAGATGACGCCGGCCGAGATCTCGCGGATCCTCCGGCCGTTCTGGCGCGACGGCCGGATCATCCGCTGGCCGGTCAAGGAACAGAAACGCCGGCTGGTCCTGCAGGAGGTGGCCCATCTGCTGCCGCCCGGCAAACGGATGCCCGAGGCCGAGATCGTGGCCATCCTCCGGGAGATCTGGCCTGACCATGCCCAGCTGCGCCGGGCGCTGGTCGATTACGAGTTCGTCAACCGCAAGGATGGGCTCTACTGGCGGGTCGGCTGAGGCACGGGAAGGGAGCTAGTAGATGTCCTCCTTGCGGGTGTCCTCGTCGGCCTCCGCGACGTCGGCCACGTCCTCCTCGCCCGGCTCCAGCGTGTGCATGCCCTCGAGGTCCTCGGCCGGCTCGTCCGAGTCGTCCTCGACCTCCTCGGCCTCGCCCACCCGGCTGATCAGCGATTCCTTGGCGTAGGGGCGGAACTCCTCGCGCCCGCCCTTCTTGACCGGGAATGACGGCTTGCCGTAGAACCTTGGGTCCTGGTACGTCTCGCGGAGGATGATCTTGATGTTCGTGCCCTCACAGGTGGCGACCGCCCCCGAGTAGCGGTTGCCGCCCTCGATCAGCTTGGTCAGGCGGCGCCCGAGCGCGTGCTCGAGGTGGCCGAGATTGATCCCGCGCGCGGTTTCGACGTTCATCGTGTCCCCCTCCGGGGTCAGCTTGACCGGGTCGCCACCGGACACCTTGCTGCAAGCCTCCGCGTCTGCATGGACGTGCAGCGCGGTCAGCGCCGTCTTCCCCGTCTCCTCGATGAAGGCGTCGATGTCCAGCTTGGCCTGGGAGGTCGGAACGGGCGCCTTGCCGGCGCGCAGCGCGTGGAGGCGAGCCAGGTTCTTCTGGGCGATCGGATTGACCGGGTTCAGCTTCAGGGTCCCCTCGTAGGCCGTGATGGCGTCGTCGAACTGCCCGAGCTCCGTACAGGCCTTGCCCAGGCGGTTCAGCGTCTCCTCGTCCGGCCCGAAGCGATCCAGAATCGCCCGGTTGACCTGGACGGCCTCGGTCCACTTGCTCTGAAGCGCCAGGTTGATCGCCTCGTCGACGAACTGGGCGCGAGGCTTGGTGCGTTCTGCGAATTCAGCCACGATCGATGCCCTCCTCGTGCGCGTATACCCTACCCGCGGGTCAAAACTCTTGTCAAGCTTGATGTTGGGTTCTCCGCCGGGCGACACAACGCAAGATCGGCGACAGACCTGTGCGGGCGGGGACTTTCGGTCGACACTATTAGAGGTTGTTAAAAGGCGAATCGGGCCAGTTCAGATCGAATTGACACCCGGTAGGCAACCGTGTATAAAAGCTACGCATTTCCACGTGTAGGAGATCACGCGCATCCTCCGGGCGGACGACGCGCCGGAGGGAAAGGAAGGAGGGAGCGTATGTACAAGCCGAAGGTGCTTGCCGCCATCGGGGTGGCCGGGATGGTCCTGGCAGCCTGCGGCAATGGCGGGACCTCAGGGGGCACCACCAGCAAGGGCACGATCAAGATCGGCGTCGACCTTCCCGAGTCCGGCAGCGAGGCGTCGAACGGGATCCCGACCTTACGGGGTGTCCAGTTTGCCGTTCAGCAGGTGGGCTCGGTCGACGGCTTCACCCTGCAGGTCGACAACCTGGACGACGCGGTGAGCGGCGTCCATGACCCGCAGAAGGGGGCCCAGAACGTGACCTCCTTCGTCAACGATCCGACCGTGCTGGGGATGGTCGGGCCCTTCAACTCGAACGTGGCCCGCGCCGAGATCCCGATCACGAACCGGGCCCACCTGGTCCAGATCAGTCCGGCGAACACGAACCAGTGCCTCACCAAGAATGACTACATCCCGACCTCGCTTTCGGGCAAGCCGCCGGTCAGCTGCGCGACGGCCGGGCTGCCCGCCCCGTCCGACCTGCGCCCGACCGGGACCAACAACTACTTCCGGGTCGCCACCACCGACGATCTGCAGGGGCCGGCCATGGCCGACTACGCGTACAACACCCTGCACCTGACCAAGGTGGGCGTGGCCTCAGACAACGAGGTCTACGGCAAGGGCATCGCCGACACCTTCACCTCGCGCTTCGTGGCGGACGGCGGCACCGTCGTCAAGCGGCAGGACTTCGACACGAAGAGCACGAATGACTTCCGGCCATTCCTGCAGCAGGCCAAGGCTGGCGGCGCGCAGGGCATCTATTTCGGCGGCACGGACAGCAACAAGGCGTGCATCGTCCGGTCGCAGGAAAGCGGCGGAATTCTCGATCAGTCCACCCCATTCATGGGTGGTGACGGCATCGTGACCCAGCAGTGCCTGAACGACGCCGCCAGCTTCGCGACCGGGATGTACGGCACGGTGGCCACGGTCGACGCGGACCAGGTGCCGGCCGCCAAGGCGACGATCGACGCCTTCAACAAGCAGTACCCGAACAAGACGACCGACTACGGCGCCTACACCATGCCGGCCTACGACTGCGCCAAGATCCTGATCGCAGCCATCGACCGAGCCATCAAGGGCAACAGCGGCAACATGCCGACCCGGCAGATGGTCCTCGACCAGATGGCCAAGACGGATTACAACGGCGCCCTCGGCCATACGGCCTTCGACAGCAACGGCGACACGCTGAACAAGGTCATCACCGTCTACGGCGCCAAGGGCACACCGGTCTCCTGGCAGTTCGTGGTGGGCGTCACCGAGCAGTAACGATCGAAGAGTGAGGGGAGGGCGGCGACCCGCCCTCTCCTCATGACGCGAGCAAGGGGAAGGGGTTGGTCGGCGCATTGCGGCAGACTCGAAGCACCCTGCGGGGACCCGCCGGCACGTGGCTGTTCGTGGGCATCGTGGCGGTCCTGGCGGCCGCCCTGCTCATTCCCAAGATCAGTTCCGAGGGCGGCTCGCTCTTTCTCCAATTTCTCGTCTACGGCCTGGCCAACGGCGCCATCTATGCCCTGATCGCGCTCGGCTACACGATGGTCTACGGGATCATCGAGCTGATCAACTTCGCCCACGGCGACGTCTTCACCCTCGGCGCCTTCGTCTCGCTGCCGCTGCTGAGCGTGTTCGGCCTCACCGAGGGCAAGACCGGGATCGCGGTCCTCGGAGGACTGGTCCTCGTCACCGTGCTCGTGATGTTGATCACCGGCGTGATCAACATGGGGATCGAGCGCGTCGCCTACCGACCGCTGCGCAACGCGCCGCGGCTGGCGCCCCTGATCACGGCGGTCGGCATGTCCTTCGTGCTGGAGGGCATCATGTACCTCTGGCGCGGCGCCAACAACCTCCATTACCCGGACCTGCTCCCCAACCTCCGGATCTCGCTAGGCAGCGGCGCCTCGATCAGCTCCAAGGATGTGATCGTGATCGTCGTCGCGGTCGTCCTGGTGATCGTGCTGACCATCTTCATCACCCGGTCCAAGCTGGGAAAGGCGATGCGGGCCACCGCCCAGGACCGGGAAGCCGCCCAGCTGATGGGAATCGACATCAACCGCACGATCGCGGCGACCTTCTTCATCGGCGCCGCGCTCGCGGGGGCCGGCGGAATCATCTTCGGGCTCTACTTCAACACCGTGCGCTTCGACCTCGGGTTCCAGAGCGGCCTGTTTGCCTTTACGGCCGCGGTCTTCGGGGGCATCGGGAACATCCGCGGCGCCGCCCTCGGCGGGCTCATGATCGGGCTGGTCAAGGCGTTCAGCGACGGCTACTTCCTCTCGATCTGGACCGACGTCTGGATCTTCGCCATCCTGATCCTCGTGCTCGTCTTCCGGCCAACCGGATTACTCGGCATGCAGGTCCCGGAGAAGTGAGCCGGCGCAACGGCCCGCCGGGAGAGGGCGCCTGGCGCTGGGCGCACGGGCACCTGCGGGACCGCAATCGCCTGATCTACGTCGCCCTGCTCGTCGGGGTCGTGCTCTTTCCGCCCGTGATGGGCCTGGCAACCGGGGTCGAGAGCGCGACCTGGGTCGGCACCGCGGCCGATGCCGGTGTCTTCGTCCTGCTCGCCATCGGCCTCAACGTCGTGGTCGGCTTCGCCGGACTGCTCGACCTGGGCTACGCCGCCTTCTTTGCGATCGGGGCATACACGTACGGCATGCTCGCCTCGGGCCTACTCTCCGCCAGCCCGCTCCATCACGAGATCCACCTGCCCTTCTGGCTCCTGATCTTCGTCGGCATGTTCATGGCCGCCTGCTTCGGCATCCTGCTGGGCGCCCCCACGCTCCGGCTGCGCGGCGACTACCTGGCGATCGTCACCCTCGGGTTCGGTGAGATCGTGCCGACCGTCTTCCGCAACCTGGGACCCGGGTCGCCGATCGGCAACTGGACGGGGGGCATCAACGGGATCTCGGCCATCGATCCCCCGCATCTCCCGGCACTGCTGACCGGGCCGTTCGGCTTCGCCAAGGGCCTCGACTTCACGGACCCCAGCATCTATCCGATCGATTACTACGTCCTGATGGTGGTGATCGTGGTCGGCTGCGTCATCCTCGTCAGCAACCTCTACAGCTCGCGGCTGGGGCGGGCCTGGATGGCCGTCCGCGAGGACGAGGTCGCGGCGGCGGCCAACGGGGTGAACACGGTCGCGATCAAGCTGCTGGCCTTTGCGATCGGCGCCTCGTTCAGCGGCTTCGCGGGCGCCTTCTACGGTGCGAAACTCTCCCTGGTCAGCTCGGAGAACTTCTCCTTCGTCATCTCGGTCACCGTCCTGCTGATGGTGGTCCTGGGAGGCATGGGCAACATCCCCGGGGTGATCGTCGGATCGCTGACGATCTACAGCGTCCTGTACGTCGTCCTGCCCAACCTACCGGGGTACGCGCAGAGCGCGGCCAGCGCGGTCGGCCTCGGCTTTCTGAACCAGCCCGGGCTGAGCGGCAACTGGTCGGGCCTCGGCGACGAGGTGCAGCGCCTGAACTTCCTGCTCTACGGGCTGATCCTGGTCGTCGTCATGGTGCTGCGACCACAGGGGCTGATCCCGAGTCGCGTGCGAGAACAGGAGCTGGCCAAGGGCACCGAGGAGGAGGCCGTCTTCGACCTGCGCGAGACATGACGCCGGACCAGCCGCCGCCGGCGGGTGACGGCCGGGCGCCCACCGCGGCGGCGGCGGTGCTGCAGGTGAGAAACCTCACCAAGCGATTCGGAGGCCTGACCGCCGTCGACGACGTCACCTTCGACATCAAGCAGGGCGAGATCTTCGCGCTGATCGGTCCCAACGGCGCCGGGAAGACCACCCTGTTCAACACCATCACCGGCATCTACACGCCGACCTCGGGCAGCGTCTTCTTCGAGGACCGGGACATCACCGGGCTCAAGCCCTATCGCGTGGCGACGCTCGGCATCGGGCGCACGTTCCAGCAGATCCGCCTGTTTGCCTACATGACCGCGATCGACAACGTCAAGGTGGGCCGGCACGTGCGGATGCACGCAAAGCTGTGGGACTCCCTGTTTCGCACCCCGGCGGCGCGCAAGGAGGAGAAAGCCGTCACGGAGCAGGCGATGGAGCTGCTCCGCTTCGTCGGCATCCATCAGCAGGCCTACAACTACGCGCGCAACCTTCCCTACGGCTACCAGCGACGCCTGGAGATCGCGCGGGCGCTCGCCTCCAATCCCCACCTGCTGCTGCTCGACGAGCCGGCCGCCGGGGCCAACCCCCAGGAGAAGGTCGAGCTGATGGAGCTGGTCGAGAAGGTGCGCGGCCAGGGGATCAGCATCCTGCTGATCGAGCACGACATGAAGGTGGTCATGGGCATCTCGGAGCGGATCGTCGTGATCGACTACGGTCACAAGATCGCGGAAGGCGTGCCCGCCGAGGTCCGCCAGAACCCGCGCGTGATCGAAGCCTACCTGGGCAAGAGCGCCTGAGCGTGGCCTTCCTCGAGGTCGACGGGATCGACACCTACTACGGCCGGGTGCAGGCGCTGCGCGAGGTGTCGTTGCACATCGAGGAGGGAGAGGTCGTCACCCTGATCGGCAGCAACGGGGCGGGCAAGACCACGACGCTCAAGACCATCTCCGGCCTGATCCACCCCATGCGCGGCCACATCCGCCTGCAGGGCCGGGACATCACCTACGTGAGCCCGGACCGGATCGTGGGGCTCGGGATCGGGCACGCACCGGAGGGCCGGCGCGTCTTCGCCCGGATGAGCGTGCGCGACAACCTCTTTCTGGGTGCCTACACGCGGCGCGACACCAGCGCGATCCGGGCGGACGAGGAGCACGTCTTCGCGCTCTTCCCACGGCTGCGGGAACGGGCCGACCAGATCGGCGGCACGCTGTCAGGCGGCGAGCAGCAGATGCTGGCCATCGGGCGGGCCATGATGAGCCGGCCGCGGTTGCTGCTGCTCGACGAGCCGTCGCTCGGGCTCGCCCCCATCCTGGTCGACACGATCTTCCAGGTAATCCGGGACATCAACCAGACCGGCACGACGATCCTGCTGATCGAGCAGAACGCGACGAAGGCGCTCAACGCCGCGAACCGGGGCTACGTGCTGGAGACCGGGCGGATCGTAAAGGAAGGCCCGGCGAAGGCGCTGCGCGAGAGTCCCGATGTCCAGCGCGCCTATCTCGGCATCTAGGCGACTGGCCGCCGTCCTGGCCGCCGGGGCGATCGCCCTCACGGCGTGCGCGACCGGATCCCAGGCGTCGACCACGCCCTCGGCTGCGAGCCGCGTCACGCTCACCGTCGGCAGCCGCCCCGGGGTCCCGGCAATCGGCTCCGGCGCAATCTGGGTCCCGAACACCGGCGACGGCACCCTCTCGCGAATCGACCCGGGGTCGAACCGCGTGGTCGCCACCATCCGGATCGGCGATCCGCAGGCCTTCTACCAGCGGAGCTGCGCCGCCTACGGCTCGGTGCACAGCTTCATGGTCACGACCTTCGACATCCGCCTGTGCGACCTGCCGAGCGCGGTCGCCGCCGCCCCCAACGCAGTCTGGGTGCTGCGCAATGACGCCCGATCCCTCGAACGGATCGATCCGGCGTCGAACCGCATCGTGGCAACCGTCCCGCTTGGCGCCGCGCCATGGGATCTCGCGGCGAGCTCGACCGCCGTCTGGGTGACCTCGTTCCTCGAAGACCAGGTCATCCGGATCGATCCCCAGACGAACCGGGTGGTCCGGCGCTTTCAGGGGTTCTCCCACGGCCCCAGCGGCATCGCGATTTCGGGCAATGACGTCTGGGTGGTCAGCACGTTCGGAGCTGCCGTGACGCGGATCGACGCCGCGCGCGACGCGATTGCAGCCGTGATCCCGATCAGCTGCCCGGGCACGTGCCTGGCGGGGCCGCGGCCGCTCGCGATCGCGCTCACGCCGGACGCGGTCTGGGTACGCGACGAGGGAGATGGCACGCTGAGCCGGATCGATCCCGCGAGCAACGCGCTCGTCGACACCGTGCCCGACGACGCGTTCTACGGTCGCGATGGCGTCGACGCCATGGGCGTCACCGGTCAGAGCCTGTGGGTGGGCGGGGTCGCCCTGCAGCAGCGCGACGTCCGCACCGGGCGCCTGATTCGCCGCCTGGACCAGACCGCCACCGCGGTGGCGGCCGCCGGGCGCATCCTGTGGTTGACCGACGTCACCGGCCGGGTCGTCCGGATGGACGCCTCGGGCTGAGGGAGGCCACGCTACAATCCCGGGGGAGGTGGCCTGATGCCGGTTTCCGTGGCGAACTCGGGCGTCGTCTACGAGGCCCTCAAGCAGGCCGGCGTGCGACTGTGCAGCGCCCTGCCCGAGACCTGGCTCGTCCACCTGGTCCGGATGGCGGACGAGGACCCCGACATGATCCTGGTGCGTCTCGCCAAGGAGGAGGAGGGGATCGGCATCTCGACCGGGGCGCATTTCGCCGGGCTGCGCACAGCCCTCCTGATGCAGAACCACGGCTTCCTGCAGTCGGTCAACGGGATCGCCTCGCTCGCGCTCCTCTACAAGATCCCGCTGCTGCTCATGATCACCGACCGCGGCACCATGGGCGAGCGCGATCCGTGGCAGACCGAAGGCGGGAAGTACACGCGACGGGTCCTCGATGCGCTGAACATCGTGCGCGACGAGCTGAACCGGCCGGAAGAGGTCGCCAGCAAGGTGGCCAAGGCGATGGCGCTGGCCCAGAGCTCGCTGTCGCCGGTCGCCCTGCTGCTCGGCCGGGACCTGATGTGGGAGGAGGCGACCGCGTGAAGCGGATCGACTGCCTCAAGGCGATCTACCCGGAGCTGGAGGACTGCGCCGTGGTCACCATCATGGGCGCGGTCGCCGCCGAGCTGTACTCGCTCGGTCATCGCCCCAACTTCTTCTACCTCGAGCACGCGATGGGGCTGGCCTCCTCCCTGGGGCTCGGCATCGCGCTCGCCCAACCCGACCGTAAGGTCGTCGTCCTTGACGGGGACGGCTCGGTGCTGATGAACCTGGGCGGGTTGACGACGATGGCCCGCTACGCGCCGCCCAACCTGGTGCACATCGTGTTCGACAACCAGGTGCTGCTGTCGGTCGGCGGCGGCGCGCCGGGCGGCTACAACTGGTTCACGACCGCCACCTCGACCGGGTCCGACCTGGCCGCGATCGCGACGGCCGCGGGCATCCGCCGGTCCCAGCTCGTCCGCGAGCTGGGCGATTTCACCGAGGCCGCGCTCGATGGGATCCACGGTGACGAGCTGACCTGCGTCGTCGCGAAGGTCGAGGCCGAGATGCCGGCGAGCTTCCACATGGACGTCCACATGCTCGAGAATCGGTTCGAGTTTCCGCGCGCACTCCAGCGAATGCAGGCCAAGACCGCCACCGGAGGAAGGACATGAGCAGTCACATGCAAACGGGCAGGATCGAGATCAGGCCGAACGCCCTGACCGCGCTGGTCGAGGGACTCGCGTCCGGGGCGATCGAGGTCATCGACCTGACCCAGCCGCTGTCCGAGAAGACGCCGATCATCCAGCTGCCGCCACCGTTCAAGAACACGCCGGGCTGGACGACCCACGAGATCAGCCACTACGACGAGCGCGGCCCCGCCTGGTACTGGAACTGGTTCGAGGGTGGTGAACACGTCGGCACCCATTTTGACGCCCCGATCCACTGGGTCACCGGCAAGGACAAGCGCGACGTGTCGCAGGTGCCGGTCAAGCACCTGATCGCCCCCGCGGTCGTGATCGACAAGGTCGCCGAGGCGCGGAAGAACCCCGACTACCTGCTGACCATCGATGACATCCGGGCCTTCGAGCGGCAGCACGGACCGCTGCCGAAGGGTGGCTGGCTGCTGTACCGGACCGGGTGGGACGAGCGGGCCGGCGACCAGAAGGCGTTCCTCAACGCCAACGAGACCGGTCCGCATACGCCCGGGATCGCGATCGACGCCGCGCGCTGGCTTGCCGACGACGCGCCGATCATCGGCGTCGGGGTCGAGACGGTGGGCACCGACGCGGGCGCAGCCCACTCCTTCGACCCGCCCTTCCCCTGCCACTCCTTCCTGCTCGGGGCGAACAAGTACGGACTGACCCAGCTGGCCAACCTGAAGGCACTGCCGGCCACCGGCGCGGTCCTGGTCGTGGGGCCGCTCAAGCTGGTCGGCGGTTCGGGAAGCCCCTGTCGGGCGTTCGCCCTGGTCCAGCGCTGAGCGCAACCCAAACCGGCCTCGAGCTGCGGCCGATCAGGCCGGAGGAGTTCGAGGAGTGGGTGAACGCGATGCGCCGGACCTTCGGGGCTCCCAGCATCACGCCGGAAGGCGTTGAGGTGGCGCGGCCGATCACCGAGTTCGACCGCTCGCTGGCCTTCTTCGACCAGGGCCGGATCGTCGCAACCGCCGGGATCTTCAGCTTCGAGATGGCGGTGCCGGGCGGGCGCAACCTGCCCTGCGCGGGCGTCACCCGGGTCACGGTGATGCCGACTCATCGCCGCCGCGGCCTGCTGACCGCGATGATGCGCCGCGAGATGGAGGACTGCCAGGCACGGCAGGAGCCGCTGGCCGCCCTGTACGCCTCTGAGGCGGTGATCTACGGGCGCTTCGGGTATGGGGTGGCGACCTACGACCTGGAGCTGGAGATTCCCCGATCCCGGTCCGCCTTCCGCCCCTTGCCGCAGCCAGGCGGCCGGATGAGACTCGTCGACAAGGATCGCGCCCTCCCGATGATCCAGGACATCTGGGCGCGGGCGCAGCCGTCGCAGCCCGGAATGCTGACCCACACCGAGACCTGGTGGCGGCACGACCTGATGGACCTGGAGCAGTGGCGCGAGGGATCGAGCGAGCAGTACCTGGCCGTTTACGAGGACGCCGGCGGCAGGCCCCAGGGTTTCGCCCAGTACCGGGTCAAGCTCACCTGGACCGACAACCAGCCGGACGGGACGCTGACCATCCTGCTGCTGATCGCGGCCACGCCGGAGGCCTACGCGGCGGTCTGGCGCTACTGCCTGGACGTCGACCTGATCGCCCAGGTGAAGGCCTCCATGCGGCGGGTGGACGAGCCGGTCCGGTTCCTCCTGGTGGACGTGCGCGCGCCGAAGGCGAAGCTCTGGGAGTCGCTCTGGCTGCGGCTGGTCGACGTGCCCGCCGCGTTGAGCGGCCGCCGCTACGCCCGGTCGGGATCGCTCGTGCTCGACGTGCGGGATGCATTCTGCCCCTGGAACCAGCGGCGCTGGAAGCTCGAGACGTCGGACGGCACGGCGAGCTGCACACAAACGCGTGAGGATGCCGACCTCGGGATCGACGTGGCCGATCTGGCGGCCATCTACCTGGGCGGCAACCGGATCGGCACCCTTGCGCAGGCCCAACGGATCGACGAGCGGAGGCCCGGCGCCGTGGCGCTGGCCGACGCCATGTTCGCGTCCGAGCGGACGCCGTGGTGCCCGACGCACTTCTGATCGACGCCGCCGTCCCATAATTGCTCGCAATGGACCGGAGCGTCTGCGCCGGGTTCGACCGCCAGGATCCGCTCGCGCCGGTTCGCGACGAGTTCGCGCTGCCCGAGGGCGTGGTGTACCTCGACGGCAACTCGCTCGGCGCCCTGCCGAAGGCCACCGGCCCGCGTCTCCAGGAGGTCGCCAACCGGGAATGGGGCGACGGCCTGATCCGGAGCTGGAACGACGCCCACTGGATCGACGCGCCGCGGCGGATCGGCGACAAGATCGCGCAGCTGATCGGGGCCCGGCCCGGCGAGGTGATCGCCGCCGACAGCACGTCCGTCAACCTGTACAAGCTGCTGGCCGGCGCCCTGCGGGCGCAGCCGGACCGGCACTTCATCCTCACCGAGGCGTCCAACTTCCCGACCGACCTCTACATCGCCGAGGGGCTGGTCGAGCTGCTGGGTGGCCACCAGGCGCTGCGGATCGTCCCCCGGGAGCAGCTGATGGGCGCGGTCGACCCGAGTGTTGCGGTCGTCATGCTCACGCATGTCGACTACGCGAGCGGGATGATCCATGACATGGCGGCGTTGACCGCAGCCGCGCACGCGCAGGGCGCGCTCATGCTCTGGGATCTCTCGCACAGCACCGGCGCAGTGCCGGTGGAGCTGACCGCGCACCAGGTCGACCTGGCGGTCGGCTGCGGCTACAAGTACCTGAACGGCGGCCCGGGCGCGCCGGCCTACCTGTTCGTCCGGCAGGGGCTGCAGGAGGCCATGGAAACGCCGCTGCAGGGCTGGATGGGGCACGCGGCCCCGTTCGCGTTCGAGGCCGACTACCGCCCGGCACCGGGCATCCAGCGCCAGCTGGCGGGAACGCCGCCAATCCTCGCCATGGCCGCGCTCGAGGTCGCGGTGGACTTGTGGCTGCGGGTGGACCGGACCGAGGTGCGGCGCAAGTCGATGGCGCTCGGCGACCTGTTCGTCCGGCTGGTCGACGAGCGCTGCGCAGGCTTGGGGCTGGAGCTGGCCTCGCCGCGCGAGCGGCAGCAGCGAGGATCGCAGGCAGCCGTCCGGCATCCGGAGGGCTATCGGATCATGCGCGCCCTGATCGATCGCGGGGTGATCGGCGACTTCCGCACGCCGGACCTGATGCGCTTTGGATTCGCACCGCTCTACACGCGCTACGTCGATGTCTGGGATGCCGTCGACGCCCTGCGCGAGGTGGTGACTTCGAGGGCCTACGAGCGGCCCGAATACGGCACCCGGCTCACCGTGACCTGATGGTCAAGCGGCGGACGCGGTCCCTCTTCAGCCGCCAGCCGATGAGCCGTGTGCTCCTCTTCGCGATCGGCATCGTGACCCCGCTCGGCATCCTGGTGGTCAACGCGTCCGCCTTCGTCATGCATAACCTGACTCAGTTCCGGCTCGGGATCGCGGCCTGCGCCCTGATCAGCTCGCTGGTGCTCAACGGGCTGACCGCCTCCTGGCTGCTGCGGCTGGCCCGGCGCAGGGCGTTCCCGCTCTACGTCGCCCATCCGGACTGGGCGGTCATCGTCGCAACCGTCCTCGTGCTGGCCACCTCGATCGGCGCCGCCATCTTCACCTTCATCGGCATGCGCGACCCCGCGCGGCTGCCCGACGGCCTGGCGGTGCTGACCGCCTTCCTGGCGCTGTTCGTGCCGCTGGGACTGACCTACCTGGGGCGGCTGCTGAGCGGCCAGCAGGATCCCAGCCTGTTTCAAGGTCCCACGAGTTAAGCAGGACGGGACCCCACACCCCTGGACGGCGCACCGCCGCCGCTAGAGATGACTGCGCACTTCCCACAGCTCGGGATAGAAGCGCTTGCCGAGCGTGGATCGCAGGTAGCCGACCCCGCTCGATCCGCCGGTCCCTTGCTTGCTCCCGATCTGGCGCTCGACCATGTACACGTGCCGGTCGCGCCAGAGGGCGAAGCGTTCGTCGTGGTCGAGCAGCGCCTCGGACAGATCGACGAGGTCCGCGTACTGGTCGCGTTCCCGGTACAGGCTGACCAGGTCGGGTGCCCGGCGGCGCTGGAGCAGGTCCGAGAACGCGTCCCAGAGGCTGCGTGCCTGCAGCCGGCGCTGCAGCCGCGCGCGATCCTCCGCCGAGGCATCCAGGTGATCGAGGGCGGAGGTGTCGCGCAGGCCCGACAGGATCTCGATCTCGCGGAACTGGATCGACTGGAAGCCGCTGGCCGGGGCGAGCTCCGAGCGGAAGGTCAGGAAGTCCTGGGGCGCCATGGTCTCGAGCACCTCGACCTGCTCGACGAGCAGGTCCTCGATGACGGTGATCCGGCGCAGGAAATGGCGCGCCCGGTCGACGTCATCACGGTCGAGGCGGGCGCGAACCTCTTCGAGCTCGTGCAGGAGGACCTTGAACCACAGCTCGTACGCCTGGTGGACGACGATGAAGAGGAGCTCGTCGTGCGCCTGGGTCAGGCCGGCCTGCTGCTGCAGGAGGCCGTCGAGATGCAGGTACGAGCCGTAGTCGAGCCGCCGACCCTGCCCCTCCCGGTACCCCATCCCGCCCAGCCGGTAGTCGCGTTTCTCGGGCGGCGGGGAGTCTTGTGGCGTGGCCGGGACAGCCATCCCTCACAGGGTATCGGAAGCACTGGATTGTGTTAGAAATCGGGAGGGGCAAAGGAGCGGGATGAAGGAGTCTCCGTACTGGAACCCGCGGCACGAGACGATGCCGCGCGAGCAGATCGAGGCCCTGCAGGCACGCAAACTGCGCAGCCTGGTCGCCTGGACCGAGGCGAAGGTCCCGTGGCAGGGGAAGCGGCTCAAAGCCGCCGGGGTGAGCGCCGACTCGATCCGCAGCCTGGCCGACCTGCGCCGGATTCCGATGATGACCCGCGACGAGTGGATGGCCGCCCAGCTGGAAGAGCCGCCCTTCGGGCCGCTCCTGGCGGCGCCGCCCGAGGTCGCCATGCGCTACCACCTGACCTCGGGCACGACCGGCCGGATTCCGCTCCAGGTGCTGGACGGGATGAAGGACTGGGAGTGGATCACAGAGATGTGGTGTTACGGCTTCTGGGGATTCGGGGTACGCCCGGTCGACGTCGTCTTCTTCGCGTTCAGCTACGGGACGTTCGTCGGCTTCTGGGGCGCGCACTACGCCTCGGAGAAGATCGGGTGCCTCGTCCTGCCGGGCGGGAACATGACGACCGAAGCCCGGGTCAAGCAGATCCTGGGCATGAAGGCGACCGTGGTCTGCTCGACGCCGACCTACGCGCTGCGGATGGCGCAGGAGGCCAGGACCATGGGCATCGACCTCGCCTCCTCCGCGGTCAAGCGGCTGATCCTGTCCGGCGAGCCGGCCGGCTCCATCCCCGCGACCAAGAAGCTGATCGAGGAGCAGTGGGGCGCGAAGGCGGCCGACACGGCCGGCATGACCGAGGTGGGCACGATCATGATGTTCGAGTGCGAGCGGCAGCCGGGCGGGACGCACATCATCGAAGACCACTACATCGAGGAGGTCGTCAACCCCGAAACCGGGGAGCCGGTCCCCTACGGCGAGATGGGCGAGCGCCTGATCACGTCCTTCGGGCGCGGCTTCATCCCCGTCCTCCGCTACCGGACGCGCGACCTCGTGGTCCGGGTGCCGGCCAGTCACTGCACCTGCGGGCGCACCTTCGATCTCTACGAGGGGGGCATTCGCGGCCGGGTCGATGACATGAAGCTCGTCCGCGGCACGAACGTGTATCCGCGCGCCGTCGAGGCGATCGTCCGCGAGATCAAGGAGATCGATGAGTTCCGGATCCGCCTCTACACCGCGGACGGCATCCAGGACGAGATCGAGGTGCTGGTCGAGATCCCCGACCGCGCCGCCGACGCGGACGCCCTCCTGAACCGGCTGGGACGCTCGCTGGCGGAGGCGCACGAAGGCCTGCGCTTCGGGGTCAAGACGGTCGAGCCCGGGAGCCTGCCGCGCTTCGAGCTCAAGGCGAAACGCCTGCAGGACGACCGGATCGTGATCGGAACCGCGGGCGAACGGAGGCAGCAGGCGTGAAGAACAGCATGGGCGTGGAGCTGAGCCAGGCGGAGCAAACGATCGTCGAGTGCTACCAGACCCTCGTCAGGGTGCTCGAGCGCGACGACCTCGCGCCCTTCGAGCGGCGCAACGCGCTCAAGGCGGTGGCGGCGCTGTGGCAGATCGCCAATGGCCTGGACATGGATCCGGGCCAGCTCTACCACATCGGGGCCTGAGTCGCCGAACGCCGCCGCCTACGAATTCGGGACCGAAAAACTCAGCTGGAAGTAGGTGCGCCCCGGCTGGAAGGGCAGCGATGACGCGACCGACGAGGACGCCACGCCGATGAAGACGTCGAACCCATAGCCAGGTGCACCACCGCTGTTGCGCTGCCAGGAGCGCCGGGTGAGGTCGGCTCCGCGGTCATACGGACTCAGGGTGAAGCCTCGCTGCCGCAGCGCCGTCGCGTACCAGGTCATCACCTGCGACGGGCTGGCCGACGTCTGCAGTTCCACCCAGCGGCGGGCAGGGTGGCAGTCATCGATGCACAGGCCGCTCTGCGACTCCGTCTTGCCGAAGACGACCTGCGAACCCGGATAGTACAGGCCCGCCTCGGGCTCGCGTTCCACGGCGGATGCCGTCGTGCCGCAGCCGGCAAGCAGCAGACTTGCGAGAAGAAGACCGGCCACCGACCACCTCACGACCCAACCTCCAGCTGGAGCTCGTCATCGCTTCCGGGAGCCGCCGCGTCGACGGCGATCACCCCGGTCTGGGGATGCGGGCATCGGATGGAGCCGGAGGCCGATCCGCCGTTGTCGGTGGTGAGCTGGGCGTAGCCGGCACCGATGGCGCTGACGCAGGCGTTCGCCGACACCGTCACCGGCGCGTTCGCGAGCGGGGCCCCGTCCGGGGCGGCGAGGTGAACGCGCACCCGGACGTGATCCGTACTCGGCGTGACCGATGCCAGGCGAGCCGTGGCCACCTCTCCGCCCGGGTAGCCACGGAAATAGCCGGGAATGCTCGCGTTCGTGAGGGAGATGACGTAGGCGCCCGCCTCGATCCCGCCGGTGTACCCCTGAGGGGAGGTGGTCACGAACACCGCGGCCAGCCCGTCCGGGCCGGTGAGATAGAGGCTGGTCTCTGCCGCGCCCGGGCCCGCCGACACCAGCACGCGGAGACCGGGTACCGGTTCGCCACCGGCGTCCGCCGCGGCGACGGTCGCGATGGCGGAACCACGCCCGCGATCGGCCGGCAGGCGAGCGACCAGCCGGGCCACGCCCTTTCGCGACGCCGCGACGCGGGCCTGAAGCCAGATCGGTTCCGACGACTGCGAGGTCAGGATCCGGAGGGCGCCGGTCGTGGCGTCGTCCGGGACCTGCACCCGAATTTCGCCGTCACTCCACCACTCGATCGGTGCGAGGGTGCTCCCACCATCGACGGAAGGGAAGTCGACGGCACCAGCGAGGCGCCCGAAGCCCGCCCCGGTGATCGAGACGGATTCCCCTGGACGCAGCACGCGGTCAGGGAGGCGCGGCGCGTGGAGTACCGTCCAGAGCACGACGAGGAGGGCGGCGAGCAGCACCAGCAACACCCCCGACCAGAGGCGACGGCGCCTGCGGTTCACCTGGACCGTCGCGGCCATCCCAGAAGCAACGCGGAGCCCGGCCGGCAGATTGCGGAGGGTGGGCTACGACTCGAGCACGCAGAGATCGGCGCGACCGGCGGCCACGATCGTGTTCACCTCGTCGGCGGTCGTGATGTTGCCGGAGGCGATCACCGGCAGGCGGGCCTCGTTGCGGATCCGGTCCGCCGCCGGCACCCCGAAGCCCCGGCTGTAATCCGCCCGCGCTTCCGGCACCGTCTGCCCGAGCACCGGGTGGACGAGGTCGCATCCATGCGTCCGCAGCGCGGCGGCGATCGCGACCGCGTCGTCCAGCGTCACGCCGCCGGCCGCCCAGTCGCCGGCATCGAGCCGGACCGCGAGCGGACGCGGGGCCGGCCACGCGCCCCGGACGGCATCCACCACCTCCAGCAGGAGACGCATCCGGTTCTCGAGGCTGCCGCCGTAGGCATCGGTCCGCTGGTTGGTCAGCGGGGAGAGGAAGCCGGCCAGCAGGTAGCCGAGCC
Source organism: Candidatus Limnocylindrales bacterium (assembly GCA_035632635.1). Taxonomy (GTDB): domain Bacteria; phylum Chloroflexota; class Dormibacteria; order CF-121; family CF-121; genus CF-120. The sequence goes on along the minus strand of DASQGL010000002.1, from coordinate 30,188 downwards.
CGGCGTCGATCTCGAGGACGTCGACGTCGCAGACGCGCGCCAGGGTGGCGGCGGTCGCGAAGGCTGCCGTGATCCGGGCGAGATCCGCCGGCTCGGCCTGGTGCGGGATGGGACCGCGGGGCGTGTACGGAATCGCGGAGGCGGCCAGCAGCGGCCAGCCGCCAGCGCGCAGCGGTCGATCGAGTCCGAAGGCCCGGGGCCGGGTAGCGCCGCGGCGACCGGCATGGCCCAGCAGCAGCGCGACCGCGGCTCCGCGATCGTGGATCCGCTCGATCGCCCGGCGCCAGATTGCCGCGTGCTCCGGGCGATAGAGGCCCGGGGTGCCGGCGCCGATGCGCCCGTCGGAAGACACCGCGACGACCTCGCTGACCACGAGCCCGGCGCCCGACGCGGCCGCCTGAGCGGCCCGGTCGATCAGCCCGTCGCCCGGCATGCCGTCGACCGCGTCCTCGCCCGGGCGCATGGCGTAGACGGCTCGATTCGGCAGACGCGTGCCGCCGATCGCGAGCGGCGCGAACATCGGCGGCGGCGCCACCAACCGCAGACTCGCCGCGCCATTCGCGCCGGCAAAGAACGCATCCACCGAGCGGGTCAGCGCCGGGTCGCGCACGCTGAGGTTGACGTACGTGATCCGGCGGCTCCGGGTCAGGAGGTTGAACGCGAACTGAACCGGGGCAAAGCCGTCATAGCGCGCGACGTGCTCGAAGTAGGTCGAGCTTTCGCGGGCTGCTTCCTGGAAGCGCTCCACCACCGGCTGCCGCTCGAGCTCGTAGTCGGTCAGGGCCGGCGCGAGCTCGCCCCGGCGCCGGATCGCCTCCACCAGCGCGATCGCATCCTCCATGGCGAGCTTCGTCCCTGAGCCGATCGAGAAGTGCGCCGTGTGGGCGGCGTCCCCCAGCAGGACGACGTTGCCGTGATGCCAGCTCTGGCTGCGCAGGGTCGCGAAGCTGAGCCAGAGCGAGCGGTTCGACAGGAGCCGGTGGCCGTTCAGCTCGGGGCCGAACAGCCGCTCGCAGTAGGCGATGCTGGCCGCCTCATCCGCCTGGTCCAGCCCGGCCCGACGCCAGACCTCCTCCGGGCACTCGACGATGAACGTGCTCGTGTGCGCGTCGAACGGATAGGCATGCACCTGGAACAAGCCATGCTCATTGCGCCGGAAGATGAACGTGAACGCATCCAGCGCGAGATCCGTCCCGAACCAGACGTACTTCGTCTCGTGCAGCTGCAGGGATGGGCGGAAGGTCTCGGGATAGAGGCGACGGACGAAGCCGTTGACGCCGTCCGCTCCGACGATCAGATCGCAGTCCTCGAAGTCGGACAGGTCGCGGAGCTCGCGGTTGAACTGCAGCTCGACACCGACCTCCCGGCAGCGACCCTGCAGGGTGGCGAGCAGGACCTTGCGTGAGATCCCGGTGAACACGTGGCCCCGGGAGCGGATCGTCTCGCCGGCGTAATGGATGTCGATCGCCGACCAGCGGGCAAACCCCTCCTGGATCTGCGTGAAGCTCTCGAAATCCGCGTCGCGCAGCGCCCCCAGGGTCTCCTCCGAGAAGACGACCCCCCATCCGAAGGTGGCGTCGGGGGCATTGCGCTCGACGACCCGGACCTCCGCCCCGGAGTCGCCCTTCTTGATCAACAGTGCGACGTAGAGTCCGGCCGGACCGCCGCCGACGACTCCGACTCTCACCGGCTCTTCAGGACGTCCGCCAGGCGATCGAGTTGCTCCAGTGCGCCCACCGTTGGGAACAGGATGAGCTCGTCGCACCCGGCGTCTTCGTAGCCGCGAATGAAGTCCACGATCGCGCCGGGCGTGGTCAGGTTCGCGGCGGCGATCTTCTCGGCGAACGGGCCGGTGAACGCGTAGTAATGGCGCAGGTAAGCGGCTCCCGGCTCGGCCGCGCCCTCGCCGAGGGCGAAATAGGCCATCCCCCAGAGCGCCGGCGTGCCGGGACGCCCGGCATCCGTCCAGGCGGCGCGCGCCTTCGAGGCGGCGCCGGCAAAGGCCCGCGGCGGCCCGCCGCCGTGGGCATAGCCGTCGGCGTGCCGGGCCATGCGCGCGAAGGCCTCGCCGCTGCCCCCGCCGAGCAGGATGCGCGGGCCGGATGGGCGCTGGGGCCGCGGTCCGACGCGTCCCGCCTCCCAGACGTCCTTGAGGACCGTGACCTGGTCGGAGAGGCGGCGGCCGCGCCGGCGCGGATCGAGCTCGGCGACCACATAGTCCTCATCCCGAGCCCCGACCCCGAGCCCGAGCGTCAGCCGCCCGCCGGACAGGACATCGACGGAGGCCGCCTCTTTGGCGAGCAGGGTGGCGTTGCGGAGGGGGCCGATCAGGACCATGGTGACGAGCTGGATGGTGGCGGTGACGGCGGCGGCCGCCGCCAGCGCGGTGAGCGGTTCCAGGTTGGGATAGGCGAGCCGGTCGACCGCGCCGAGGCTGCTGAAGCTTGCCTGCTCCGCCCGCCGCGCCCATTCGACGATCAGGTCGCCGGTGGCGTTCGCCGTCGAGGTGGGCAGCCCGATGCCGACTCGCATGCGTGTGCGGAACTATACACTGCAAACGGGATGACCCCCTTCGCAGGCTCGGCCGCGCTGACCCGCTCCTGGATGCATTTTCGATTCGAGGTCGCGGACGGGATCGCGACTCTCACCTTCGACCGGCCCGCGAAACTGAACGCACTCACGTTCGAGGTCTACGCCGACCTGCGCGACCTGCTCGGCGAGCTGGCCCACCGTCCCAACGTCCAGGTGCTGGTCATCACCGGGACGGGGCGCGGCTTCTGTTCGGGCGGCGACGTGCACGAGATCATCGGCACGCTGCTGGCGATGCAGCCGCGGGAGCTGATCGAGTTCACGCGGATGACGGGGACGGTGACCCAGCGGATGCGCGAGTGCCCCTTCCCCATCATCGCGGCGGTCAACGGTGTGGCCGCGGGCGCCGGCGCGGTGATCGCGCTCGCCGCCGATCTACGGGTCCTGGCGCGCTCGGCCTCCTTCGCCTTTCTCTTCACCAAGGTCGGGCTGTCCGGCGCCGACATGGGATCGGCGTACCTGCTCCCGCGACTCGTCGGGGCGGGGCGGGCCATGGAGCTGCTCGTGCTGGGCGATCGCATCGAGGCCGAGCAGGCCGTGACGATCGGCCTTGCCGGGCGCGTGGTCGAGGACGCGCAGCTGGCGGCGGAAGCCCAGGCGCTGGCTCGACGGCTGGCCGACGGCCCGGCGCTGGCCTATGCGGCCACGAAGATGCTGGTGACCCGGGAGCTGGACATGAACCTGCATGCCTCCCTCGAGCTGGACACGATGACCCAGGCCCTGCTGATGAAGAGCGCCGACCACGCGGAGTTCTATGCCGCCTTCCGGGACGGGCGCGAGCCGAAATGGAGCGGCGGATGAGCTCGCCCCACCGCGCGATCAACCCGCCGGCGCTGCCCCGGCCGTCCGGCTATTCCCACGCGATCGTGGCCGCCCCGGGGCGCGCGGTCTATCTCGCCGGACAGACGGCGACGGGGCCGGACGGCGAGATCGTGGGCGACACGCTGACCGCGCAGTTCAAGGTCGCCGCAGACAATCTCCTGACCGCGCTCGAGGCCGCCGGCGGCCGGCCCGAACACCTCGTCTCGATGCAGATCTTCGTGACCGACGTCAAGCTGTACCGTCTGGCCCTGAAGCCGATCGGCGTCGCCTATCGCGAGCGCTTCGGCAAGCACTATCCGGCCATGGCACTGCTCGAGGTGAGCGGCCTCTTCGATCCCGCGGCGCTGATCGAACTCCAGGCGGTCGCCGTCATCCCCTGATCGGCTGGGGCGTCGCGAAGCGACGGATGGCATCCGTCGATGGAACGAAGTAGTACGCGCCGGTCAGCGGCCGTGTATAGCGCGTAAGGGCATCACGCACGCCATCCGTAACGCCGGCCATGCTGTCGAGCATGGCCTGCAACGGACGCTGATCGGCAGCGAATCCAACGAACACCGTGCCATGCTCGGTCACGGTCCCGTACGGCATGTTGCGCCGGAAGATGTTGCCAAAGACCTCCTGGTCGGTGCGAGCAACGTGCGAGTCCGGCACCTGGGGATCCAGCTCGATGCTGTCCGCCTTGGTGCGCCCGATGATCCGCTCCTGGGAGGCCTCCGGCAGCGACTCCCAGGCGGTCACATCGTGGGCCCACTGCTGGAGCAGCAGAATTGCTCCCCCGGCTCCGGGCGACCCTTGCGGAATGAGCGCGATGTCGGGTGCGTCGAGCAGACTCGGATTCTTGGTTCCGTCCACGAATCCGGTGAGGTCCCGATATCGGCGATAGGGCCAGCTCGACGTCTCGTCCGCAATCGACGTGACCGGAGCGAGCGCATTGATCGCTTGCCTGGCCTCATCAAAGACCACGTCGTACGAACTGCCCGACAGCCAGAGCACGGCATCATGCTGTCTGGCCGGCATCACATACCCGTCCGCACCGACGACGTCGTGGTTGAAGCCGACCAGCGTGGAGGGGAGCCCGTCAGGCGCGAGCGTGCGCCACAACTCTGGGCGAAACCCGGAGACCAGATTCACGCCGCCGAGCGTGGTCCGCGGCTCCCGGACATCCGCCATCCCGCTGACGAGATCGCGGGCACTCTTCCCGGGCAACAGATCGAACTCGAGATACGCATGGGACGAGGTTCCAAGCGCGAAGATCCCGCTCTGCGGCGTATTCATCCTCAGGTGCCTCCAGCGTCCCCACGTTACCCAATTGATTCCTGGGGCTGCCTTTCAGGATGAGGCAGGGGCAGCCGCTTCAGCAACAACGCATTCGTGGCGACCAGCAGGCTCGACCCGGACATCGACAGTGCCGCGATCTCGGGCCGGAGCACGAGGCCGAAGGCCGGCTCGAAGATTCCGGCCGCGATGGGGAGCGCGACCGCGTTGTAGCCCACCGCCCAGCCCAGGTTCTGGCGCATCTTGCTCAGCGTCGCCCGCCCGATGGTGAGCGCCGTCGCCACATCGAGCGGATCGGAGCGCATGAGCACGACATCCGCCGTCTCGATCGCGACGTCGGTCCCGGCGCCGATGGCGATGCCCAGGTCCGCCTGCGCCAGCGCCGGAGCGTCGTTGACCCCGTCCCCAACCATGGCGACGCGCAGCCCGTTGCGCTGCAACTCTGCGACCTTGCCGGCCTTCTCGCCGGGCAACACCTCAGCCATGACTTCGTCGATGCCGAGGAGGCCCGCAATGCGCGCCGCGGTGGCAGGGTTGTCACCGGTCAGCATGACGACCCGCATGCGGCGCTGGCGGAGTGCGGCGACGGTGGCTCTGGCCGTGGGACGAGGCGTGTCCGCGATCCCGATGATTCCGCACAGCCGACCATCCACGGCGACGCTGACGACGGTCCGGCCCTCGGTGGCCAGGCGGTCCCGCCGATCAACCAGCCCGTTCGGAGGAATCCTTTCGTGCTCCATGAGTCGAGCATTGCCGACCGCAACCTGATGACCCTCGACGCGGCCGGTCGCCCCGTGCCCCGGGAGGTTCGCGAAACCCTCCACTGACGCCGTTGGAACCTTGAGCTCCTGGGCGCGACGGACGATCGCTTCGGCAAGCGGGTGCTCGGATTCCCGTTCGATGGCTGCCGCGAGCCGTAGGAGCTCGACCTCCGTTTCGCCCTCGGTGTCGACATCGGTGACTTCGGGTTGGCCGCGCGTCAGCGTTCCCGTCTTGTCCATGACCACGACCTGGATACGAGCCGCCATCTCGATGGCTCCCGCGTTCTTGAAGAGGATCCCGCGTTTGGCACCCAGGCCCGTGCCCACCATGATCGCGGTCGGGGTGGCCAGTCCGAGTGCATCGGGGCAGGTGATGACCACCACCGTGATCGCGAACAGAATGGCCCGAGCCACGCCGACGCCCGCCAGCATCCAGACTCCAAACGTCAGGCTTCCTCCGACCAGGGCGACCAGCACGAGCCAGAACGCGGCGCGGTCTGCCAGCAGCTGGCCGGGCGCTTTCGAGTTCTGCGCCTCCTGGACCAGCTTGACGATCTGGGCCAGAGCCGTGTCGCTGCCCACTCTGGTCGCCCGCACCCGAAGCGTGCCGTTCTTGTTGATCGTGGCGCCGATCAGTGCCGAGCCGGGTGCCTTGGAGACGGGGAGACTCTCCCCCGTCACCATCGACTCGTCGACCTCGCTCTGCCCGTCCTCGACCACGCCGTCCACCGGGACACGCGCACCCGGACGAACCACCAGGAGGTCTCCAACGTTGATGTCGGCGGTCGCGACCTCGACCGGCTCCCCTTCGCGGATCAGCAGCGCACGGGGCGGCGCCAGGTCCAGCAGACGGCGGACCGCGTCGTTCGCGCCTCCTCGGGCGCGCATCTCCAGCCAGTGGCCGAGCAGCACGAAGGCGGCCAGCACACTGGCGGCCTCATAGAAGACGTCACCTCCACCCGACAGGGTCACCACCAATGAGTAGAGCCAGCCGGCACCGATGGCGACCGCGACCAGCACCATCATGTCGAGGGTCCTGGCTCGCAGCGCCCGAGCTGCGCCCGCGAAGAAGACCGAGGCCGAATAGCTGATCACGGGCAGGCTGAGGAGGAGCTGCCAGATGTCGTCGCGGAGCCCCAGGGGGGCCGGGACCGTGAAATGCAGGACCTGGCGGCCGATCGACGACCAGAGCACCAGGGGCACCGAGAAGATGGCCGCCACCAGGAACCGGTTGCGCATGTCGCGGACCATGGCCGCCATCGACATCCCCGCATGGCCGCCGTGGCCTATGGTCTCCCCCGGCGCCTGCATGCCCCCGTGGCCGGCGGCCTCGGGTGCGGCCGGTCGCGCCCGGCCGGCTTCGGCCACCGCCGGTTCTTCCATGGGATCGCAGAGGTGCGAGGGGACGGACTGGCCGGCGCAATGATACCCACATTCCTCGACCCACTGGCGCAACCAGGCAACCGAGGTTACTGAGGGGTCGTAGGTCACGGTTGTGGACTGCGAAACCGCATTCGCCTCGACTTTCAGCACACCCGGCCGCCGGCCGAGCAGTGACTCAACGCGGGCCTTCTCAGCCGCCCTGAGCAGACCGCGCGTTTCGAGCACGATCGTTGCGCTGGAGACCATGCCGACGTCCTCCGAACTCAGTCTGAGCGATTTGCCAGTTCAAAGCCACACGAACGGAGCGGACCTCGGCTGACGGCCTTGGTGGGATGGCCCTCCGAGGGGACGATCGGCGCGCCGGCTTCGAGTCGCGCCTGCCCGATGCTCCCCGCGACCGGCCGGCCTGGCCGCGCCTTCCGCGTCGGCCGCTTGAATGCCCTGACGGGACCGGGAGTGGAGAATGTGACTGGTATGGCCAGGCTGATCTACTCGGCGATCACCTCACTCGACGGGTACGTCGCGGACGAGCACGGCAGCTTCGACTGGGCGGCGCCGGACCAGGAGGTGCACGCCTTCGTCAACGACCTCGAGCGCCCGGCCGGCACCTACCTCTATGGGCGCCGGATGTACGAGGTGATGGTCGCATGGGAGACCATGGACCGCCTGGCCGACCAGCCGCCGGTCGTGCTGGACTTCGCCCGGATATGGCGGGCAGCCGACAAGATCGTCTACTCCCGGACGCTGGAGGCGGTCTCCAGCGCCAGGACGCGGATCGAACGCGAGTTCGACCCGGAAGCGATCCGGCGGATGAAGACAACCGCGGGACGCGACATCACCGTTGGCGGTCCCGGGCTCGCCGCCCGGGCGTTCGAGGCGGGATTGGTCGACGAGTGTCACCTCTTCGTGGCGCCCATCATCGTGGGAGGCGGGACACCGGCCTTCCCCCACGGTGTTCGCGCGCCGCTCGAGCTGCTGGACGAACGCCGCTTCCGCAGCGGCGTGGTCCACCTCCACTACCGCACCAGGACCTGACCCGGGGCAACCGCCGCCAGTTCAACGCGCTGGACTTATCGAACTCATACCCGGGCCTCAGGGCCGCTTCATGCGGCCGGCGGACGATGGTGATTGGTGGATCGAGAGTCTCGGGAGGACACGATGGTCGCGGCGACGGCCATCGGCGTCGTGCTTCTCTTCGTCATCCTCGCCATCGCCGCCTACTGGCTGCTTGTCTTCCGACCTACCTAGGCATCCGGCACACGCAATCGCGAGGACCCGCCGCCGGCTCCGGCCTGCGTAGCATGGTCGTGTGAGGCAGGATCCCGCTCGCGGTCCCCGGCTGCTCGCCATCTTCGGTTCCGGCGAAACGAGCCCGGCAATGACGTCGGTGCACCAGGACCTGATCGGCCGAGCCGGCGGACCGCGGCTCGACGCGATCCTTCTCGACACGCCATTCGGCTTCCAGGAGAACGCGGACGAGATCGCCGGCCGGACCATCGCCTATTTCCGCGAGCACGTGGGGTGTGAGATCCGTCTCGCCTCCTTGCGGCACAGCGGGCGGGCCTCCGCGCTGGACTGGGAGCGATTCCTCGCCCGTCTGCGGGATGCGACCTACGTCTTCGCGGGACCCGGAAGCCCGACCTACGCATTGCGCCACTGGCGCACCGCCGGGGTGCGGGACCGGCTCGTCGAGAAAGTCACTGGCGGCGGGTGCCTCGCCTTCGCGAGCGCGGCGGCGATCGCACTGGGGGCCTATGCGCTTCCGGTCTACGAGATCTACAAGGTTGGCGAGGACCCAGCCTGGATCGACGGACTCGACCTGCTCGGCGCGATCGGCATCCGATGTGCCGTCATCCCCCACTACAACAACCGCGAGGGCGGCACGCATGACACGCGGTTCTGCTACATGGGCGAGCGGCGGCTGCGTCTCCTCGAAGCGATGCTGCCGGAAGACGTCCTGATCCTCGGTGTGGACGAGTACACGGCGTGCATCATCGACCTCGACGCCGCGTCGGTGACGACACGTGGACGCGGGGGCGTCACCATCCGGCGGCACGGCGTCGAACGCCGCTGGGAGCGGACGACGTTTGGGATCGGCGAGCTGCTGCAGCCGGGAGACAGCCCGCGAACGGTCACCGCCCGCCCGCCCGAACGCGTCCCGACCGAGGCCGCACCCGCACTCGTTCCCGAGGACGACCAGGTGCTCGCGATCATCGCGCCCATGGTGGAGGCCCTCCTGTCGCTGCGCAGCGAGGCAAGGCGTGACCAGCGTTTTCGGGACGCCGATCGGCTGCGCGCCATCCTGGAGCAATCCGGAATCGAGGTCCAGGACACGCCGTCCGGGACGGCCTGGTCCCTGCGCGGCGGGAAGGCGCCCACCGCCTGGGCCGACGACCGGATCGTCAATCTTGTCGAAACAGGTCGCGGGCGATGATCTCCCGCTGGATCTCGGACGTCCCTTCGTAGATTCGCGGCGCGCGCACCTCGCGATAGAGGTGCTCGAGCAGGTGGCCCTGTTCGAGCGCGGCCGCTCCGTGGATCTGGATCGCGGCATCGACCACGAACTGGGCGGTCTCGGTGGCGAACAGCTTCGCCATGGCCGACCGGCGCCTGACCCTGGGCGCGCCACCGTCGTACGCCGCCGCCGCCGAGTAGACGAGCAGCCGGGCGGCCTCGATCCGGGTCGCCATGTCGGCGAGCTGGTGGGAGACAGCCTGGAACTCCCGAATCGGGCGGCCGAACTGGCGCCGTGACGCCGCGTGCCGGGTCGCGGCATCGAGCGCGGACTCGGCCATCCCGACCACCATGGCGCCGACGCTGGGCCGGAAGAGATCGAGCGTCTGCATGGCCAGCCGGAAACCCTGGTCGACCTCGCCGAGGACCTGGGCGCGCTCGGCGCGAACGCCCTCGAAACGCAGGTTCCCGATCGGATGCGTGGAGACGAGGGTGAGCGCCGACCCGGACAGGCCGGCGGCGTCGCCCGCGACGGCGAAGGCCGTGATGCCGCGGGCCCCCGCCTCCGGGCTCGTCCGCGCGAACACGGTGTACACATCCGCGTCGGGGGCGTTCGAGATGAACGCCTTCTCCCCACTGAGCCGGAACCCATCGCCGTCGGGTTCCGCCCTGAGCGCAAGGCTGGCCGCGTCGGACCCGGCCTGCGGCTCGGTGAGCGCGAAGGCCGCGACAGCCTTGCCGGACGCCACCGCTGGGATCCAGCGCTTGACCAGCGGCGGCGGGCCCGCCTGGACGATCGGATGGGCGCCGAGCGCCTGGATGGCGAGCGCGTTCTCGGCCTCGGTCGACTCGCGCGCGAGCGCCTCGCGCAGCAGGCAGAGGTCGAGCGCCGACAGGGCGCCGGCATGGGTGCCCCCGGCCTGGTGCGGAAACAGCCGCGGCAGCAACCCCTGCTCCGCCAGGGCGCGAACGAGGGCTCGGTTCACGCGCCCCGGCGTGCCCGCGGCCGCGACCGGACGCAGGACGTCGCGCGCGATCTGGCGCGCGCGCTCGCCCAGCTCGGTCTGCTCGTGGCTCAGGGCGATCATGCCTGGACGCCGCCGCCGTCGATCACGATGCCCTGCCCGGTGATGCCGCGGGCGTCCTCGCTGCAGAGGAAGAGGGCCATGGCCGCGATCTCGTCGACCGACATCAGGCGACCCTGGGGGCTGGTGCGTTCCATGTATCCGCGGACCTCATCGGCCGGCCGGCCGGTCCGCTCCTTGATCCGCGCGACATTCTCTGCCGTCATGTCCGTGTCGACGTAGCCGGGGCAGATCGCGTTCACGGTCACGCCTTTCGAGACCACCTCGGCGGCGACCGCCCGGGTGAGGCCGAGCAGCGCGTGCTTGGAGGCGGCGTAGGCAGCGATGTAGGGCGCGCCGACCCGCGAGGCGATCGAGGCCATGTTGATGAGGCGTCCCCAGCCGGCCCGCAGCATCGCGGGCAGGACGGCGCGGGTGCAGTAGAAGGCCCCGGTCACGTTGATGCCGAGCGTCTCCGCCCAGAGCTCGTCGGTGATCTCCGTCACCTTCGCGCTCTTCGCGATCCCGGCGTTGTTGACCAGGATCAGCGGATCGCCCAGCTCGGAGCGGACCTGATCCAACATGGCGTCGACCTCGGCGCTCCGGCTGACATCGCAGGTGATCGCCAGCGCGCGACGACCGAGACCACGGACGGCGGCGGCAACCTCGTCGACGTGCGATTGTGTCCGAGCCGAGACCGCGACGTCGGCGCCTGCGCCCGCGAGCGCGACCGCAACCGCACGCCCGATGCCCCGGCCGCCGCCGGTGACGAGCGCGATGCGACCGTGCAGGTCGGCGGACATTCGAGACCCCCTCCCTACCCTCCCCGCACGGGGGAGGGAGATCCCTCAGCGAGGATCCCGGCCAGCTTGTCGAGGTCGATATTGCCGCCCGATACGACGCAGACGATCTTCCCCGCCCCCGCCCGGCCGGACAGTGCGACCGCCAGGGCGACCGCGCCGGCGCCCTCCGCAATCACCCGGTTGCGCTCGGCCAGGAGCCGGATCGCGCCCTTCGTCTCCTCCAGCGAGGCCACCTGCGATCCGTCGAGGAGGTCCTGCGCCAGGGCCAGCATGTCGGGGAAGACGGTCCTGCTCCCGATGCCGTCGACGAAGGACGGCGTATAGGGCACCGTCTGCACGGCGCCCACCTGGAGCGACGCCCGCAGCGGCGTCGCAGTCTCGACCTCCACCGCGTAGACGCGGACCGCCGGCTTGAGGCCCTTGATCGCGCTCGCGATCCCGCAGGCGAGGCCACCCCCGCCCCACGGGATCAGCACGCTGTCGACGTCCTCGAGATCCTCCAGGATCTCGAGCCCGATCGTGCCGTTCCCGGCCATCACGCGGTCGTCGTCGAACGGATGGACGAAGGCGCCCGCGATCCCGGGATAGGCGCGGTCGGTGAACGTCTGCCACCAGCGATCGAATGGGACCTTGATCACCCGACCGCCGAGGCGCTCGACGGCGCGGACCTTCGCCTCGGGCGCGGTATCCGGCGCGATCACGGTGCACGGGATTCCGAGACGGCGCGCGTTCCAGGCCACGCCCTGGGCCATGTTCCCGGCGCTGGCGGTGAGCACGCCGTCGCGCAAGGCGCGCTCCTCCATCTGGGCGATCGCGTTGGCCGCCCCGCGGATCTTGAAGGAGCCGATCGGCTGCAGATTCTCGAGCTTCAGGTAAACGTCGGCGGGCGCGTCCCAGAGGTTGAGGCGCACGAGCGGCGTCCGGATGGCCGCCCCCATCACGGTGGCCCGGGCGGCGCGGATCGCGTCGAGCGTGAGGCCGGCCGTCTTCACATCGGCGCCCGGGTGCCGACTCCCGCCGTCCGCGCGCGCCGGACGACGTGGGCGGCCGCGGCCACGTCCTCGACCGCGAGCCCGAGCGACTTGAAGAGGGTCAGCTCGTCATCGGAGCGACGTCCCGGCGCCCGGCCGGCGACGACCTCGCCGAGCTCGGCCACGATGGCGTCGGCCGTGAGGGCGCCCTCACGGATCGGGATGAGCAGGTCTCCCGCCTCCGCCAGCGCCGATTCCCGCCGGTCCACGAAGATCCGGGCGGTGCAGATGCAATTCGTGTCCACCTCCCGCGCCGTCGGGAGCGACGACCCGACGGCGTTGACGTGCGCGCCCCGCTTCACCCAGCCGCCCTGGAGCACGGGGTCGGGGCTGGCCGTCACCGTGGTGACGATGTCGGCCCCGCGGACGGCCGCCTCCGCCGTGGGCGTCGCCTCGATCGGGAACGGATAGCGCCGGCGCTCCTCGGTCACGAAGTTGCGCGCCCGCTCCGGCGTCCGGCTCCAGACCCGGACTCGCTGCAGGGACCGGACCAGCGCGATCGCCTCGAGGTGGGTGCGCGCCTGAATGCCGGCCCCGAGGATGGCGAGGTCATGGGCGTCCGTGCGGGCGAGGTGATCGGTCGCCACCGCGGAGACCGCCGCCGTGCGGACCGCCGTGATGGCGCCGGCGTCCATGACCGCGCTGAGCCGGCCGGTGTCGGCCTCCAGCAGGAGCACGGCACCCTGGTGCGTGTCGAGGCCGCGGGCCGCGTTCCGCGGGAAGATCGCGACCGCCTTCATGCCGAGCGCCGGGCGTCCCTCATCGCCGTCGGACATGTGTCCCGGCATGATGCCGAGCAACCCGGAGCCATCGGGAAGGCGGACGACCATCCGCAGGGGAACGAAGGCCTTGCCCTCGGTCAGCGCCTTCAGCGCGTCCGCCATCAGCGGGATGCACTCACGCATGGGCAGCGTGCGATAGACGTCCGCCTCCGACAGGACCAGGATCTCCATTCAGTTCACCGGCCTCGCATGCGCCTCCATTCTGGCACCGATCGCCGCACGTTCTTGCTGGGTCAACCGCAGCTCGACCGCCGGGAGCAGCGTATCGAAGTGCTCGAGCCGGCGCGGACCGATGATGGCGGCGGTCACCTGGGGATGGGAGACGACCCAGGCGAGGGCGAGGGTGATGGGCGCCACGCCGCGCCCCCGCGCCTCGTCGACGAGCGCGTCGATCGCCTGATAGGTCTCGACCGTCTGAAACGACCGGTATGGGTCCGGACGCAGCGCCATCCGCGAGCCGGGCGGAGGGGGCGCCGCGGCGCGGTACTTGGCGCTCAGCCAGCCGCCCGCGGTCGGGCTGAACGGCGTCATGGCCAGCCCCTCACGCTCGCAGAGCGGCAGGACGTCCCGCTCCGCGGTCCGGTTGAGCAGGTTGTACTCGTTCTGGACGGATTGGAATCGCGCCATGCCCGCACGGTCGGCGGCGTGGAGCGCCACAGCCAACCGCGAGGCGCTCAGGTTGCTGGCCCCCGTGTGGCGCACCTTTCCAGCCTTGACGAGCTCGTCGAAGGCGCCCAGCGTCTCTTCGAAGGGCGTCGTTGGATCATCGTCGTGGGTGACGTACAGGTCGACATAGTCCGTCTGCAGCCGTCGCAGGCTGCCGTCGATCGCCTTGAGGATGGCGGGGCGCGACAGCCCGGCGTCTTCGGGACCCGGGCCCATGCGGTTGAAGACTTTCGTGGAGAGAATCACCCGGTCGCGCGCCCGGCGGCGGCGCAGGAAGTCGCCGATCATCGTTTCGGAGGCACCGCCCCCGTAGCTGTTCGCGGTGTCGAAGAGGGTGATGCCGGCCTCGAGCGCGCGGTCCATGAGGGCGAAGGCCGTCCCGTGGTCCTCGCCCCGCCCGAAGAGCTCGGGGGCCGAGCCGACCCCGCCGAACCCGCCGCACCCCAGCGCCAGCGCCGACACGCGCATGTCCGTGCGCCCGAACCGGCGGTACTCCATCCCTGCGCGCAGATAGTAGCGGTTCCACGCCCGCTATCATCAACTCGCGATGGTGGGCGACCAGCAGGCTCAGCTGATCCGCATCGACGACGTCCCCGCGGTCGAGCAGGACGGCTGCCGTATCCAGTGGCTGATCGACCAGAGCCGGGGGGCGGCGCACGTGATGGCGTACCGGGCACAGGTCGGCCAGGGGCGCGGCTTCAGTCACGCCCACCCGGACGCGGACGAGGTCCTCTACGTGATCGCGGGACGCGGAGTGTTCACGGCCGACGGCGTGTCCCGGGACGTCCAGCCGGGCATGGCGCTCTTCGCGCCCCGCGGCTGCCTGCACGCGCTCACTGGCCAGGGGCCGGGCATGCTCGAGGTGGTGGGCGCAATGGCGCCGCCGATCGACGTGCGGAACGGGACGAAGGCCGGCGCCTCCCGCGGCGCCGAAGGCGCTGGCCCGCTGACCATCGCCGAGCGCAGCGTGGCGCCCACCATGATGAGCGAGACCGCCGTCGCGCCCACCCTGATGGGGGAGCGCAGCTTCCGGCTCCTGGTCAACCCCGAGGTCGGCTGCGCGTCGATGACCCAGTTCACCGGAATCATCCCGCCGGGCCGGGCGCCCCTGCACGCCCACCCCTACGAAGAGGCGACCTACATCCTGGCCGGACGCGGCAGGCTATGGATCGAGGACGCGCCGGTCGGCGAGCTCCACCCGGGGACGATCGCCTTCCTCCCGATCGGCGTCCGTCACACGCTGGAGAACACCGCGGAGGACAGCCTGCTCAAGGTGCTGGGCGCCTTCTCGCCGGCGAACTCCCCCGAGGCGAAGCTGCCTACGGCCCGCTAGGCGGTCCCCCGACCGCCGGGTCCGTCAGCCGGGCGAACTGCCCGTAGAGGCTCGCCTGCACCATGTACGCCCACATCACCGTGAAGACCACGCCGATGACGAGGAGGATCAGGCCGAAGAGCGCGATGATCCCGGCCACGACGGCCATGATGATGGCGACGATCGCGGCGCCCGGCCGAGCTTGAAAGCGGGCCAGGACGCCCGACACGTTGAAGGCGCCCCCGATGCCGCGAGCGAGGAACTCGCTGTAGATGGCGGGGTAGAGGAGCGCGACGGCCAGGAAGTAGAGAACACCCAGGTAGCCGACCGCCCCAAACGACCCCGTACACGTGCTCACCCCGGCGGAGGAGGTACAGCCCATTGTCGCGTAGCCGATGCCGAGCAGGACGTAGCCGGGAATCAGCCAGATGAGGGTCGCGATCGAGAGCAGCAACCCGTCGACCAGCATCTGGCCGACGTTCTGCCAGGGCGGCAGCTCGTGGCGACCGCCCCGAACCGTTCGCGAGGTCTCGATCATGTATCCCAGCACGATCCAGGCGGGGATCAACAGGAAGGAGAAGATGAGGCAGACGGCGCCGATCAGGAGCTTGCCGAACCAGCCGGGCGAACGGAAGACGTAGCCGAAGGCGTCGCCGACGCTGAGCTCCGCAGATGCCGGGGCGGGCGTGCCCATACGTGCCCTCCTGTACGGGAAAGATAGGACGCCGCCATTATGCCGCGCGCCGGATCCCGAGGCGTGCCGGCCTACATCCCGAGGTAGGCCCGCTTCATCTGGGGGTTTTCGAGCAGCCGGGCGGCGGTGCCGGCCAGGACCACGCGACCGCTCTGGAGGACGTAGCCGCGGCTCGCGATGCTGAGCGCCATGGTCGCGTTCTGCTCCACGACGAAAATGGTGATCCCGGTCCGGTTGAGGCGCTGGATGGTTTCGAACTGCTGCTCGACGAGGACCGGCGCCAGCCCCATGGACGGCTCGTCCATGCAGAGGAAGCGCGGGCGCGACATCAAGGCGCGGGCCATGGCCAGCATCTGCTGCTCGCCCCCCGACAGCGTCCCGCCGGCCTGTCCCCGGCGTTCCCGCAAACGCGGAAAGAGGTCCATGACGTGATCGAGGTCGTCCTGGACCTCGGACCGGTCCTTCCGGGTGAAGGCGCCCATCATCAGGTTCTCGAGCACGCTGAGCCGCGGAAAGATCCGCCGCGCCTCGGGAACGATCGCGATCCCGCGCATCACCCGGCGCGAGGTCGGCCAGGTCGTGATGTCCTCGCCCTCGTACCAGATACGACCCTTGGAGCAGCGGACCGAGCCGATCACCGTCTTCATGGTCGTCGACTTGCCCGAGGCATTCCCTCCGAGCAGACAGACGATCTCGCCCCGGCGCACCTCCATGCTGACGTCGCGCAGCGCCGGCACCGGGCCGTAGCGCACCTCGACGTCCTGCAGGCGCAGGACCACGCCGGCCTCGGCCGCGGCGGGCTCCGTCATCGGTGCGGCCAGTCTAGTGGCTGAGCGCGCGGCGGCCAAGATAGGCCTCCACCACCTTCGGGTCTTCGTGGACCTCGCGGGGCAATCCCTCGGCGATCTTCTGGCCGTGGTCCATCACCACGACGCGGTCGGAGATCTCCATGACCAGCGGCATGTGGTGCTCGATCAGGAGGATGGTGAGACCGCCGTCGCGCATCGCCCGGATCAACCCGGCGATCTCCAGCCGCTCGTAGGGGTTCATGCCCGCGGCCGGCTCGTCCAGGAGGAGCAACTTCGGGCGGGATGCCAGCGCCCTGGCGATCTCGGTCCGCCGCCGGTTCGCATACGACAGGCTGAAGGCGGGGTCGTCGAGGCGCGGCTGCAGCCGGTCTTTGAAGAGCGCGATGGCGGTCGCGACCTCCCGGGATGCCTCGCGCTCGGCGCGCACCGCCCCGGGCCAGAACGTCGCCGCCCCCAGCATGCCGCTGTGGGTCCAGTGATGAGTGCCGATCAGGATGTTCTCCCGGACCGTCATCTGGGGGAAGACGCGGATGTTCTGGAAGGTCCGGGCGATGCCTGCGTGCGTGATCCGGTGGGCGGGCAGGCCGCGCAGCTCACGCCCGAGCAGCCGGACGGATCCCTGGCTGGCCGGAATCAGGCCTGAGATCAGGTTGAAGACGGTGGTCTTCCCCGCCCCGTTCGGTCCGACCAGGCTGATGATCTCGCCCTCGCGCACGGTGAGTGACAGGTTGTCCACCGCCGTCAGCCCGCCAAAGCGCTTGTGGAGGCCGGCGATCTCGAGGACTGAGGGACGGTCGCTCATGGCGTTGATGGCGCCGGCGGATCGACGATCGCGCCGGTGGTGGACTCCAGCTCGGCGGCCGACTCGCCAAGCGACGGCACGCCGGCATCGCCGGCAGCCTCGGGCTCCGCCGTGAACAGCTCGAGCGTGCCGCCCAGCGTCTTTCGCGGCCGGATGGACACCGTGCCCAGCAGCCCCTCGGGCCGGAAGATCATGAGCAGGATCAGGATCAGGCTGAAGATCACGAACTTGGCGAAGACCGCCTGCTGCAGCAGGAAGGGCACCACGGTCACGAAGGTCGCGCCGATGACGGCGCCCGGGATGCTGCCCAGGCCGCCCAAAATCACCATGATGTAGACGAACACGGTCTGCTGGATGTCGTAATTGCCGGGGAACGCGTTGTGCAGGTAGGCGGCGTTCATCATGCCGACGATCCCGGCGATGATGGCGCTGCCGGTGAACGCGAGCAGCCGGTACTTGAAGATGTTGATGCCCATCGCCCTGGCGGCCAGCTCGTCCTCCCGGATTGCGATCCAGGCCCGGCCGGTGCGGGTGTTCCGCCAGCGCAGCATGACGAACACGGTGAGGGCCAGGAAGCCGAGCGCGATCCAGTAGTAGCTTCGCGATTGCAGCGCGGTCCCGTGGATGAGCGGGAACCAGGCCGGCAGCCGGAAGGGATCGACGAGGTGAATGCCCTCGGTGCCGCCCGTGATGTTGAGGCTGTCCGGCCCGAACTGGTGGCCGGCGAGCACGGGCGGCCGATCGAGGTCGAGCGTCAGCTCCTGCATGATCAGACCGAAGGCCAGCGTCAGGATCGCCAGGTAGTCGCCGCGCAGACGGAGCGCCGGGACGCCCACGATGAGCGCGAACGCGATGCTGGTGCCAACGACCGCCAGGAGCGCCCACCCCAGCGGAAAGTGCTGATTCAGCTGGTCGCTCGCGACCAGCGCGTAGGCATAGGAGCCGATGCCGAAGAAGGCGATGAAACCGAGGTTGAGCAGGCCGGCGTAGCCGACGACGAGATTGAGCGCGAGCGCGAGGCTGGCGTACATCGCGCAGGTGACGAGGATGCGGACCCAGAACTCGCCACCCGTCCAGGAATAGGTGTCGACGAAATACTGGGTGATGAACGGCGCGGTCGCGGCCAGGAGGAAGAACGGGATCAGGACGTACGGTTTGGTGAGCGCCTGGTTCCAGCCGTAAGGACCGGCCAGCCACAGCCGACGCAGCCAGGACGGGTGCTCCTCGAGACCCGTCGAGGTCGCGGGAGCGCCGGCCGGCAGGCTCACGCCCGGTCCTGGACCGGCTGGCCGAACAGCCCCTGCGGGCGCACCATCAGCACCACGACGAGGAGGAGGAACGCGATCGTGTTCTGGAACGTCGTGCTGATGAAACCGCCGGCGAGGCTTTCGATGACGCCGAGCAGGAGTCCACCGAACATGGCGCCCCGGATGTTGCCGATCCCGCCGATGACCGCCGCGGTGAAGGCCTTGATGCCGAGCAGGTAGCCCATGAAGAAGTTGACCGTGGCGAAGCGCAGCCCGAAGAGCACGCCCGCCATGCCCGCCAGCGCCGAGCCGATCAAGAAGGTCACCACGATGACGCGGTCGACGTCGATACCCATGAAGGTCGCGGCCTCCCGGTCCTGGGCGGTCGCGCGCATGGCGCTGCCGAACTGGGTGGCGAAGATGAAGCGGTCGAGCGCCACCATCAGCCCGATCGACACGAGGACGAGGATCAGCCCCATGACCGGCGTGCTCAGGACGCCGACGGTCACGACCCGGGCCGGCACGAGCGCGTCGCTCGGAATGGCCACCGGGGCCGGGCTGACCCGCCAGGCGACGACGCTCTCCAGGAACAGGGACACGCCGACCGCCGTGATCAGCGGCGCCAGCCGGTTCGCGTTGCGCAGCGGCCGGTACGCGAACCGCTCGATCCCGATGCCGAGGAGTCCGGCGCCGCCCATCGCGATCAGCATCATCAGGAGGACGATGAGCACCGGAGGCAGGCCGGCGACGCCGCCATGGATGAGGAGGAGCGCCACGCCGGCCCCGAGGAACCCGCCCACCATGAAGACGTCGCCGTGGGCGAAGTTGAGCATCTCGAGGATGCCGTAGACCAGCGTGTAGCCGAGAGCGATCAGCGCGTAGAGGCTCCCGGTTTCCAGTCCGTTGAGGAACTGCTGGGGAAAGTTGTGGAGGAAGTAGTCCATCAGACGGTTAAGGGGCGGCGCCGAGCCGCCCCTTAACGTCCTGTCTTAGCTCAGGTCGAGATCTTCTCGACGACGACCATGTCGGTACCCTTCGCCTGGTAGACGTAGATGCCGCCGCCGGCGACATCGCCCTTCGAATCGAACTTGACGCTGCCGAAGATGGTGCTGAACGTGTCGCTGCCCAGGTGGCTGATGACGTCGTTGCGCGAGATCTTGCCGTTGTTCACCGGCGAGCTCTTGATCGCCTGCAGCAGGACCTGGGCGGCCTCATAGGCCGACCCCACGAACGGGCCCGCCTTGCTGATCGAGTCCGCGCCGTAGGTGGCCTTGAAGTTCGACACGAAGCTCGCCGCGGTGGACACACCGATCGGGCTCGCGGTCACGTTCGTCGCATAGGCATTCAGGTAGGCGCCCTGGGAGGCGCCGATGATCGACGGGTCCTGGGTGCCGTCCGACCCCAGGAAGTTGATGTTCTGCCCGATCACCATGCCCTGCGCCTTGAGCTGCTGGACGAGCGGGGCGACCTCGGGTCCTTCATCGGCGAAGTAGACCCAGTCCGCCCCGAAGGACTTGATCTTCTGGACGATCGTGCTGAAGTCGGTCTGCCCGTGGGTGGCGCTGTCTCGCTGGACCTGCACCGTCGAGGCATTGGTCTTCAGGTAGCTGGCGACCTGGTCGGCCAGCGCGGTCGAGTAATCGGACTTGGCGTCCATGATCTCAACCTTGGTCGCCTTCTTCTCCACGAGGAACTTGCCGTCAGCGGGACCCTGGGCGTCGTCGCGCGCGTTCACCCGATGCGCGACGCTGTCGCCGGAGTCCGTGATCTTCGTGTTCGAGGCCGACTCGCTGACGAAGGGAAGCGGAGGGCTGGCGCCCTGCAGCCCCTGGATCGTCCCGAGCACGACGCCCGAGTTCATCGGACCGACGATGCCGAGCACGGTCGGGTCGGAGATCCCCTGCGCCTGCAGGGTGGCCGCCGTCTGCGGGCTGTGCTGGTCGTCCCAGACGAGCAGGTTGACCTGGGTTCCGTTCACGCCGCCCGCCGCGTTGAAGTCCTTGACGGCGAGCTGGATCGCCTGCAGCGCACCCGCCCCGATCGACGCCTCGTCACCGGTGAACGGCCCTTCGGCCGCGATCTGCACCTTGTCCGGCTTGTTGGACGTCCCCCCAGAACTCCCACTGCCCCCGCCGCATGCCGCCAGCCCGAGACTGGCAAGCGCGGCCAGAGCAAGCACCCTGGATCGACCCATGTTCCCGTTCCTCCTCGTGGTCGAAAATGTGCGCTCTTTATACACGGTTGCCCACGCGATGGCAACACGGCTCAAGGATCGCTAATAAGTGAGCAGGTCTGGGTGCCGGTCGAGGGCGTCGAGGACCGCGTCGACGTCGCCCTCGGTGTTGTAGTAGTGGAGCGAGACGCGGAGGGCGCCGTCCCGCGTCGAGCACAGGATCTGCTCCCGCGCCAGCGCCTCGACCAGCGCAGGCGCGTCGGTCGAGGAGACCATGAGGAGCGGGCCCCGGGCGGCCGGCTCCTCCGGCGTGAGCACTCGCAGCCCGCGCCGGCGCGCCCCGGCGTAAAACCGCCCGGCAAGCGCCTGGACGTGCTGCTCGATCGTGGCCAGTCCGATGGACTCGATCAGCTGCAGCGCGGCCAGCGCCGCGTACACGTTCGGCACCGGCGGGGACCCGGTCTCGAAGCGGCGCGCCGCCCGCGCGTAGTCGAGGTGGTGCACGTCATAGGCGAACACGTTCTCCTGGCCGAACCACCCGGAGTCGACCGGCTGGAACCGGTCGACCAGCGCTCGGCGCACGTAGAGGAAGGCGATCCCGGGCGCACCCAGGAGGTACTTGAGGGCGCCGGTCGCCAGGAAGTCGAGATCCAGTGACCGGACGTCCATCGGCTGAGTGCCCATGCTCTGATAGGCGTCGATCAGCAGCCACGCCCCGCGCTCGTGGGCGAGCTCGGCCAGCGCCGCGATGTTGTTCTTGAAACCGTTCTTGTAGCAGACGTGGGTCGTGGCGATCAGCGCGGTGCGCTCGGACACCTCGCGTTCGTACGCGCTGAGGGGGAGCCGCGAGCCCTCCGCTTTCGCGAAGCGGACCTCGGCCCCCCGGCGCTGCTGCGCCAGCAGGATGTGGCCGACGGTCGGAAAATCGAAGTCGCTCGTCACCAGGCGGTTGCGCTCCCGGTAGTCGATCGCGCTGGTCAGCGAGTTGAGCGCCGACGAAACGCTGAAGGTGATCGCGACCTCGTCGGGTTCGGCGTTGATCAGCCGCGCGAACTGGCTGCGGAGCGCCTCCATCCGCCCGACCCACTGCTCCCAGGGATTCCCATGGGTGTGCCAGGATTCCATGAATTCGTGGAGCGCGGCTTCCACGGGGCGCGACAGGGCGCCCTGGGAGCAGCTGCTCAGATAGACGGCGCGCTCGAAGATCGGAAACTGCTTGCGGAACGCAGTCACCCGTTCCGTCGCGGCCGGGGCGCTCATCGCGCTCGATTGTACGGGGGCCGCTCAGCGGGCCGGCGCGACGCTGCCCAAGACCGCGCTGATCGACGAGGCGGCGGCGTGGCCCGTGACGGTGTCGTAGAGGAACGCCGCCCCGGTCGGGATCGAGGGGCCGCCCATACCGCACGCATCACTCGCCTGGCACAGCCGCTCCTCCTGGTACCAGACGACCGACGGCGTCAGGAAGACAGGGGCGGATGCCCCGTCGGCGATCAGCCGCGGGGCTCCGCCGTGGACGAGATCGAGCAGGTAGGCGTGGGGCAGGCCGCTCGCATCCCGGGCCGTGTACGCCATCCAGCGTCCGTCGGACGAGGCCGAGGGCCGGATCCACGCCACGTTGGGAAGCACCAGGGTGACGTGCGACGGCCCGCTCCATCGCTCGACGCCGGCCGCGTCGCGGAAATACAGCGTGCTCCCCCGGCCCGCCCAGGCGGCCATGGTTCGACCGGCCCCGGCGCTCTCGACCAGAGTGCCGTCAGCGCGGCGGACCTGGAACCGCCCGTCGGCGGTCGACCCGGCGCCCGTCCCGGTGAACGTTTGCACCAGCGCGGCGTAGCCGCCGTCGGACGAGAAGCCCAGCATCACCGAGTCATCGTCCGGCGAGGCCCCGCGCCCCGGCACCGGCGGCAGCGTCGCGACGGTCCGGTCGTTCTCGTTGGCGACCAGATGCCATTCGACCCCCGATGCCGTCGAGTTGAGGTAGGCGATCTCGACGCCGTTGCCGGCAATCGCGTACATGCCCGAGCCGAACCCCTGCCCGGTCCAGCCGGCGACGGTGCCGCCACTGTTGGTCGCGAGCTCGAGCGTCGCCAGGCTCGAGCCGCTCGCGGTCTGCGCCACGTAGGCGATCTCGGTCGCGCTGACCAGGCGCGGGTTGAAGACCTGGCCGGTGATCGAGCAGACGGTCGAGGGATGGGCCGGATCGCTGACGTCGGCCAGGATCGGGCTCGACGCGGAGCCGAGCGTCACCAGCGCCAGCGGCCGGTCCGACGGGATCGGCGTAAGACACCGTGCCTGGACGCCGCCGATCGCGGGCGGGCTGGCACTCGGCGATGCACCGGGGCTCGGACTCGAAGAGGGCGCGGCGGAAGGTGTGACGGACGCGAGCGCCGACGGGGTGGCGGTCGCGAGCGGGGTTGGCGACGATCCCCCGCTCGTCGAGGGCGCCCCGCCACAGCCGGCGAGCAGCAGCCCGCCCGCCACCAGCACCGGCCATCGCATGCCGGGTGTAACGCAGGACGCTAGCGGGTGACTTGCGCCAGGGCGACGAAATAGATCGCGATGATCCCGAACAGCCCGTATTCGAAGGCCACCCGGCGGGTCAGGGTGTTGTCGAGCGCGTGGACCAGGAATCCCTGGTAGGCGTACCAGATGAAGGCGAGCACGACCGCGACGTACGGGATCCCCTGGTTGAGGTAGGTGATCATGCCGAAGGCCGCGAAGGCGACCGTGCCAGCGGTCAGGAACCCGGCCAGGAGGGGCAGCCCCTCGCGCTGGGTGGCGAAACGGAAGCTGCGGTAGCCGCTGAGCAGGGCGATCGCGAAGATCCAGATGAACTTCACCACGTTGAGCAGTTCGGACTGCAGGACGATGTAGAAGAGGGCGAGCAGGGCGATGAAGGTGCTGGAGTCGCGCAGGAAGCGATGCAGCGGCCGGACCCGTCCGATGCCGCGGCAGAGGTCGACGTAGCTGCTCGCGTAGATGACCGCGCCCATCCCGACCATCGCGATCGCGTGCAGCCGCCAGTCCGGCGCGAGCAGGGAGACCGCCCCCGCGGCGATCACCGCCATCACCGGGCAGATGTAGTAATCGAGGCTCAACCACCCGGGCGTGTGGTTGCGCGCGTGCAGGAACACGAGTCCCAGGGTGGTGAAGAGCGCGAGGCCGCCGGTCGCCAGCCAGACCTGCGAGGGCGCGAGCAGCTCCGACTTCAGGCCCAGCCCGAGGAAGACGGCGGCCGCCGAGACGAAGGCCAGGTAGCGCGTTCCAAGCTGGGTGGGCCGGGGTCGCGGCGTGATCCGCGGCCGTCGAGCCCGCTCGGTCCCAGGCCGCTCAAGGGACGTCGAAGAGCCGGCCAGGGCTTCCGACATGGCGATGAGTCTAACAGGTGAACGTGCGTTTGGGGCTGGGGATACCCGGTCGCGATCGGATCGAATCTGTATTCAAAAACAAATGTTCGTCATGCGGGCACAAGTCTGTGGAAACTGTGGACAGCCGCATCCGTCCGCGGGGCTCAGGCCTGGGTCGTCCCGGCGCGTCCGTACTTGTCCTCCAGGCGAACCACGTCGTCGATCTCGGGCGAGGACACCTCGAAGAACTCACACGCCTTGACCGCGATCATGCGGTGCTTCCGCCCGGGCCGGATCCGCTGCGACATACCCGGCTCGAGCCTGAGCGTCTCCAGGGCGCCGTCGTCGTTCTCCAGCTGGAGATCCATCACACCACGCACGATCAGGATCGTCTCGTCCTTCTGCCGGTGGTACTGCAGGCTCAGCATCTCGCCCTTGTCGATGTGGATGACCTTGCCCAGGTAGCGTTCCGTGATCGCGAACCGGTTCTCCCATCCCCAGGGCTTGCGGACGAGGGCCGGGGACGCCTGTGGCTCAGACAAGCTGGCGGAGGCCGAGCCGGTCCTCGAGCCCGGCCAGCAGCTGCTCGACGCGCTCCGGGCTCTGGGCCTCGCTGTAGACGCGGATCAGCGGCTCGGTGCCACTGAACCGGATCAGCACCCAGCTCCCATCCTTCAGATAGAACTTGAAGCCGTCGTCCGTCCGGGTGCGGACGACCGGCTCGCCGGCGATGTCCTTCGGCAGGTCCCGTTCCAGCCGGCCGTAGAGCTCGGCACGGCGCTGCGGGTACTCCTCCCGCTCGAGGTGGATGTCGTGGCGGGCGTAGAAGTGCGGCCCGACCAGGTCTTCGAGATGCTGGAGGATCCGGGAAAGCGGCTGCCCGTACTGCACGATCATGTCGGCGAAGAACAGGCCGGAGAGCACCCCGTCGCGCTCGGGGATGTGCCCGCTGAAGCCGAAGCCTCCACTTTCCTCCGCGGCCAGCATGGCGTTGGTCTCGATCATCTTGGGCCCGAGGTACTTGAAGCCCACCTGCAGCTCGTGGACCCGGACGCCGAACCGCTCGCCCAGCTTGTCCAGCATCGAGGTGGAGGTCAGCGACCGGACCACGTCGCCGCGCTTGCCCCGCTTCTCGATCAGGTAGAGCATGAGGAGGGCGGCCACCTGCAGCTGGTTGATGAAGACGCCGCGCTCGTCGATGATCCCCACCCGATCCGCGTCACCGTCGTTGGCGATGCACAGGTCGAAGCCGCCGGCCTTCATCAGCGCCATGGCCTCCGGCATCCACTGCGCGATCGGCTCCGGGTGCATGCCGCCGAAGGAGGCGTTGCGCTCGCCGTGGATCTCCTTGACGGTCGTCCGCCCCCCGGCGAGCAGCCCGCGGACGTATCCCTGCGAGGCGCCGTACATCGGCTCGTGCAGGATCTTGAGTCCCGCCGCCTTGATCTGATCGATGGGGACCAGCCGCGCGATCTGCGCCGCGTAGGCCGGCTGCGGGTCGAAGACCTCGATCAGCCCCCGGCCTTCGCCCTCGTCGAAACGGATCTGCTTGACCTGGCCCGAGCGCTGAACCTCGTGGATCTCCTGCTCGAGGCGATCGGTCACCTCGGGCGACGCCGAGCCTGCGTACTCGGGCTTGTACTTGAGCCCGCTGAAGTAGTAGGGATTGTGGCTGGCGGTGATGATCAATCCTCCGCTCGCCTTGCGGTTCAGGATCGCGTAGGTCGAGACCTGGGTGGGCGCCGGCGCGTTGATCTGCAGGGCGCGCACGCCGTTGGCGGCGAGCACCCGCGAGACCTCGCGCGCAAACAGCTCCGAGGCAAACCGTGTGTCGTAGCCCACGATCGCGGACGGCGTCGGCTGCTGTTGCAGGTACTGCGCGATTCCCTGGGTCGCCTGCCGGACCGTCTCGTAGGTGAAGTCGTCGGCGATCACGCCACGCCAGCCGTCGGTGCCGAACTTGATCTCCACGCCAGCCCTATCGTAGCGGGGCGGAGCGGCCGCGAAGGTGGTCCGCGGATCGCAATCCGGCCGCCGCGAGATCATGTTCCAGCATCTCGCGGACGAGCTCGTCGAAGGTGCAGGTCGGCTCCCACCCGAGCCGGGCACGCGCCTTGCTCGGGTCGCCGCGAAGGTCGGGCACCTCGGCGGGGCGCACGTACGCCGGATCCACTTCGACGTACGTCTGCCAGTCCAGCCCGACGAGGGAGAAGGCGACCTCGACCAGGTCGCGCACGCTGCGGTCGATGCCTGAGGCGATCACGTAGTCGTCCGGCGCGTCCTGCTGGAGCATCAACCACATCGCCCGGACGTAGTCGCGAGCATGACCCCAATCGCGCTTGGCCTCGAGGTTGCCCAGGCGGAGGCTGCGCGCCTTGCCCGCCAGGATCGCGGCCACGCCGCGCGTGACCTTGCGGGTCACGAAGTTCTCGCCTCGGCGGGGAGACTCGTGATTGAAGAGGATGCCGCTGCAGGCGAACATGCCGTGCGCCTCCCGGTAGTTGACCGTCATCCAGTGCGCGTACAGCTTGGCCACCGCGTAGGGGCTCCGCGGATGGAAGGGACTCTGCTCGTTCTGCGGCGGAGGCGTGAGGCCGAACATCTCGGAGGTCGACGCCTGGTAGAAGCGGGTGGGAAGGTCGGCGGTCCGGATCGCCTCGAGCAGGCGGGTCGTTCCCAGGCCGTCCGTGTCGCCGGTGTACTCGGGCTGGTCGAAGGAGATGTGCACGTGGCTCTGCGCGGCCAGGTTGTAGATCTCGTCCGGCGCGACCTGGAGCACGAGGCGGTTCAGGCCGCCGGAGTCCGTCATGTCCCCGTAGTGCAGGTAGAAGCGCGACGTATCCGCGTGCGAGGGGTGCTCGTGCTCGAGGTGATCGATACGGCCGCGGTTCAGTGTCGAGGACCGGCGCACCACCCCGTGGACCTCGTATCCCTTCTCCAGCAAGAGCTCGGCCAGGTAGGAGCCGTCCTGACCGGTGATACCCGTGATCAGCGCGCGTTTCGCCACGGCAGCCAGTCTACCTACAGGTACTCCGTCTTCCCCGTCTGCTTGAGGCGCTCGACGATCAGCTTGACGTCCTGCGAGCGCGCCTTGGGGCAGATCAGGATGGCGTCATCGGTCTCGATCACGACCATGTTCTCCAGCCCGACCGCGGCGACCAGCTTGCCCGGCGCGTGGATCATGCAGTCCTTCGAGTCGATCAGCACCGCCTCGCCGTCGACGACGTTGCCCGCCTCGTCCTGCTCCAGGATGTCGTGGAGGTCGGCCCAGGAGCCGATGTCGTGCCACTCGAACTGGGCCGGGACCATCAGCAGGTTGTGGGTCTTCTCCAGCAGGGCATAGTCGATGGCGTCCGGCGGCAGGGCGAGGTAGGCCTGCGCCGCCGCCTCCCGGTCACCCCGCTCCATCGCGGCCCCATACCGGGCGATACCCTCCACGAGCGCCGGCGTGTGGGTCCGCAGCTCGGTGCTCAGCACGTCCAGCCGCCAGCCGAACAGGCCGAGGTGCCAGAAGTAGCCGCCCTCCCGGACGTACGCCCGAGCCGTTTCCAGGGTGGGCTTCTCGACGAACGCCTGGACCCGGTAGGCGAGGCCCCCGGCGCCAATCGCCGCCGGCTCGCCGACCTTGATGTAGCCGAAGCCGCTCGACGGGTAGGGCGGCGCCAGCCCCACGGTGACGAGCGTCCCGGCCCGTTCGGCCCAGTCCGCTTCCGTCTCCAGCGTTCGCAGGTAGGCCTCCTCGTCGGGGCCGAGGTAGTGGTCGGCGTGGACGGAGATCATGGTGCCCGTCGGATCGGTGCGTCCGATGACCCAGGCGGCGAGCGCCAGGGCGGAGGCCGTGCCGCGACGGGCCGGCTCGATGATGATCCGGTCGGGGTCGAGCCGGGGCAGCTGCTCGCGGATGCTGTCGACCTGCGATTGCTCGGTGATCACGTACACGTTCGGGGACAGCCGCCGCACGCGCTCCTCGGTCGCCTGCAGCAGCGACTGCTTGCCGTGCAGCGTGAGCAGGTGCTTGGGCGTCCGCTCACGCGAACGCGGCCAGAGCCGGGTCCCGCTGCCCCCCGCCAGGATGACCACGTGGCGTGCCATCAGGCAGACTCCATGCGCCGCCAGTAGGCCAGCGTATCGGCGAGAGTCTGCTCGAGCGGGATCACGGGACGCCAGCCGGTCCGGCGCCGGAACTTGCCGGCGTCGCACACCCAGGTGACGGCCTCCGCGGATCGCATCCGGGCGGCGTCGACCTCGACCGTGATGCGCGTGCGTGACATCCGCAGCAGCCGCTCCACGATCTCGCGGAGCGCGACCGCGCGACCCGACCCGATGTTGTAGACATCGCCGGGACGCCCCTCTTCGATGGCGAGGCGGTAGGCCCGCACGACGTCGCGAACGTCGGTGAAGTCCCGCTTCGCCCGCAGGTTGCCGACCCGCAGCCGGGGCGGCTGCCGCCCGGCCTCGATCCGGGCGATCTGGCGGGCAAAGCTCGCCACCGCAAAACTCGGCGATTGCCCGGGCCCGATGTGGTTGAAGGGCCGGACGCGCACCGCCGGGAGGCCGTGGCTCAAGTGATACTGCAGGCCGAGCAGGTCCTGCGCCACCTTGCTGACGCCGTACGGGGTGAGCGGACGGAGCGGTGTCTCCTCGGTCACCGGAGCGGTCCCGCGAGGCTGGCCGTATTCGTCGGCTGATCCGATGATCAGCGTGCGCGGCATCGGAGCGAGGGTGACGAGCGCGGCCAGCAGGTTGGCCTGGGCGCCGACGTTGTTGCTGAGCGTTTTCCCGGGGTCCTTCCAGGAATCGGCGACGTTGCTCAGGGCAGCCAGGTGAAAGACCCGCGCCGGACGCAGGCGCCGGATCAGGGCGTCGACGCTGCGCCGCCGAGTCAGGTCGATCACGTGCCGGGTGACGCCGGGCACCGATCGCTGGCGATCGAGGACCGTCCCGTGGATGCGAGCGCGATGGCGCCGGAGCAGGGGAACGAGGTGCGACCCGACGAAGCCGTCGACCCCGGTGACGAGGACGGTTGCCGCGGTGCTCAGGCCTCCATCACGGCCCGACCACCCGCAACCGTTCGACGCCGCCTTCCTCGGCGAGCAGGTCGGCCTTCGGGGTCCGTTCCCAGGGCAGATCCAGGTCCGATCGACCGAAGTGGCCGTAGGCGGCGGTCTGCCGGTAGATCGGGCGCCGGAGGTCGAGCTCCTTGATGATGCCAAGCGGGCTGAGGTCGAAGTGCTCGGTGACGAGCGCCTCGATCCGTTCGACCGGGATGCGCTCGGTCCCGAAGCAATCGATCAGCACCGAGACCGGCTTGCGGACCCCGATCGCGTAGGCGAGCTGGATCTCGCACATGCGGGCGAGGCCGGCCGCCACAACGTGCTTGGCGACGTAGCGCGCCGCGTACGCCCCCGACCGGTCCACCTTCGACGGATCCTTGCCGGAGAAGCAGCCGCCGCCGTGACGGGCGTAGCCGCCGTAGCTGTCGACGATGATCTTGCGGCCGGTGAGGCCGGCGTCGGCTCGCGGCCCGCCCAGGACGAAGCGGCCGGTGGGGTTCACGTGGATCGTGGTGTTGCGATCGATCATGGTGGCCGGGACGACCACGTCGAGCACGGTCTCGCGCAGGTCCTCACGCATCTGCCCGAGGTTCGTCTCCTCGGTGTGCTGCGCGGACAGGACGACCGTGTCGATGCGCACCGGCCGCCCGTCCACGTACTGGATCGTGACCTGCGTCTTCCCGTCGGGCCCGAGGTAGGGCAGCGTGCCCTGCTTGCGCACCTGTGCCATCTGGCGGGCCAGGTTGTGGGCGAGCTGGATCGGCATCGGCATCAGCTCGGGCGTCTCGTCGCAGGCGAATCCGAACATCATGCCCTGGTCGCCGGCGCCGCCGGTATCGACCCCCTGGGCGATGTCCGGGGACTGCTTGTCGATCGACACGATGACGCCGACGGTGTCGGCGTCGAATCCCCACCCCGGACGGTCGTAGCCGGCCTGGGCGATGGTCTCCCGGATGATGTCGCGCATCTCGACGTAGGTCGAGGTCGTGATCTCGCCGATGACGAAGGCCAGGCCGGTCGTGACCGCGGTCTCGCAGGCGACCCGACCGCGCGGGTCCGCGGCCAGGATCGCATCCAGGATCGCGTCCGAGATCTGGTCGGCGATCTTGTCCGGATGCCC
>DASQGL010000001.1:0-22219 GCA_035632635.1 Candidatus Limnocylindrales bacterium | reverse complement strand
ATCAGCCAGCGTCAGGCAGAGCGGCTGATCGAGCAGGCCCAGTCGCTCCTCGATCGCGCCTCGGAGCTTGCCGGCGGGGGAGGCGACAACGGCGGCGGCGGCAACGGCGGCGGCGGCAACGGCGGCGGCAACGGCGGCGGCGGCAACTGACCCCGAATCAGACCCGATCTCGGAGGCCGGCGTGACCCGCCGGCCTCTTCTTATGCTGAGAACGTGATCCGAGGAGATGGCCGCCGGCCGGCGCGTCGCAGTCGGGCGCCGATCCGGGCCAGATCCGCCGTCCTGACCCTGGTGCTGGCCGCGGTGGCTCTCGTTCAGGGGCCAACCATCCAGGCTCCCGCCGCCACTGCCCGGGTGTCGGTGGCGCCGGCGCTCCCCGTCGCCAATGCCGCGGCGGTCGCCTTCCATCGGTCCGCGTCCCAGCTGGCCGTGATGTCGGGTGAGACCGCGACCATCGCGCCGGCGCCCCGGGTCATCTTCTCGGTGAGCACGCCCCAGCCGGTCGTCGCCCTCACGTTCGACCTCGATATGTCGCCGCCCATGCTGGCGGATTTGCGCGCCGGCGTGATCACGTCATGGATCGATCGGCAGGCGCTCGCCGAGCTCCGCCAGGCGCACATCCGGGCGACGCTCTTCATGACCGGCATGTGGGCGGAGGCGTACCCGGCGCTGGCCCGCGAGCTGGCGCAGTCCGGCGAGTTCGAGGTCGGCAACCACAGCTATTCGCATCCGGCGTTTCGTACGCCCTGCTACGGGCTCGGCGGCCGGCCTGGGGCCGCGCTCGCCTGGGAGGTGGACCATGCCCAGCAGGTGATCCAGGCGATCACCGGAGTGACGCCGGCCTACTTCCGGTTTCCCGGCGGATGCCTCGACCCGAACGTGGTCGGCATGGTTCACCGCCGGGCGCTCACGCCCATCCAGTGGAGTCTGAACTCGCTCGACGCGTTCAATCGAGACAGCGCCGGAGTCTCCCGGACGGTGATCGGCCGGGTACACGCGGGCGACATCGTCCTGATGCATCTGCAGGGCGGCCCGAACGCGCCGTCGACCGCCGCGGCGCTCCGGACGATCATCCCAGCCCTGGAGGCCAGCGGCTACCGGTTCGTGACCGTCAGCGAGCTTCTCCGCCTGGGTCCGGCGCTGGAGCCGCCCGGCTTTCGCGGAACGGTCGAGGCTCCCGTCCCCGCCCAGCTCCCGGCTCCAAGACCAGCGCCCGCGCCTGCCGGCGTGCGGCCGCCGTCCGGCCCACCTTACTGGGTCTGGACGCCCTGGGGATGGCAGAAGCTGTCGCACCCCCCCACCTGTCGCTGGCAGCTGAACGCGAAGAAGCTCTGGGTCTGCGTCTGACCGCGCCGGCGCGGGAATCGCCGGTGCCGGCTGCTCGTCACAGGAGCAGCTCGTACACCCGGACCTCGCCGGAGGCCGCGATCATCCGCATGCCGATCCGCTCCAGCACGCGGACCGACGCCGGGTTGGCCCATTCGGTTCGAGCCATGACCCGGCGGACCGCCAGACCTGAAGCGATCGCGATGAGCTGTCGCGCAGCTTCGGTCGCGAGGCCGGTCCCGCGCGCCGACGGGACGATGCCGTAGCCGATCTCGACGGTTCCATCGATGGGGCGGCCGTGAAATCCGGCCCCGCCCACGACGAGGTGGTCGACGAGGCGAATGACCTGGTAGGGGCCGAATGGCTGAGGATCGCCGATCTCGGCGCATTGCCTCAGGTACATCCGTGCCGCCACGAGGTCACCCTCGGCCGGGTAGTCGACGGCCCAGTCTGAAGCGCGCCGGCCGCCGGTGACCTGGGCGGCGACCGGCGGCGACATCATGCGGAGCTCGACGCGGGCGCGACCGACAGCTGTCACAGGCGCCTTCTATACTCCAGCATGCCGGATGAAGACGAAGGCTCCGCGCACGCTCTACGCCTGCCAGGAATGCGGCAACCAGTCCGCCAAATGGCTGGGCCGCTGCCCCGAATGCGGCAACTGGAACACCTACGTCGAGGAACAGGTCAAGGCGCAGCCGCCACGCTCGCGGGCCCAGGCCCGGGCGTCGACGGGCCTGGCGCGCCCCCTGCCACTGTCCGAGGTCCAGTTCGCGACCGCGAACCGCCTACCGCTCCAGATGCGCGAGCTTCACCAGGTCCTCGGGGGCGGCATCGTACCCGGCTCGCTCGTGCTCGTCGGAGGCGATCCGGGCATCGGCAAGTCCACGCTCCTCCTTCAGCTGGCCGATGAGGTCGCCCGGACCTTCGGCTCGGTCATGTACGTCTCCGGCGAGGAATCGGTGCAGCAGCTCAAGTTGCGGGCCCACCGGCTGGGCATCCCGGGCGACCGCCTGCTCGTGCTCGCGGAGAACGACCTCGAGGCCATCGTGGAGCAGGTCCAGCAGGTGCGTCCCATGATGGCCGTCATCGACTCCATCCAGACGGTGTACCTCGAGGGTGTCTCCTCCGCACCCGGCAGCGTCAGCCAGGTGCGCGAGTGCGCCGGCCGGCTCATGCTGATGGCGAAAGGCTCCCAGATCCCCACCTTCCTCGTCGGTCACGTCAACAAGGAAGGCGCGATTGCCGGGCCTCGCGTGCTCGAACACATCGTCGACACCGTCCTCTACCTGGAGGGCGAGCGGCACCACAGTTTCCGGATCCTGCGGAGCCAGAAGAACCGCTTCGGCTCGACCGACGAGATCGGCATCTTCGAGATGCTGGACAGCGGCATGCGGGAGGTCCGCGATCCCTCGCGCGCCTTCCTGGACGACAGCTCGCTGGGCGCCACCGGCAACGTCGTCCACGTCGCCCTCGAAGGCAGCCGGCCGCTGCTGGTCGAGCTGCAGAGCCTGGTCAGTCCGACCGCGTTCGGCCTGCCCCGCAGGTCTGCCAACGGCGTCGAGCTGAACCGGCTCCACATGCTGATCGCCATCCTCGAAAAGCGCGCCAGGGTGGCGCTGGGTGAACAGGACGTCTTCGTCAACGCCGCCGGAGGCGTCCACCTGAGCGAGCCGGCTGCGGATCTCGCGCTGGCCCTGGCGATCGCCTCCAACCGCAAGGACCGGCCGGTCGGGGCCGATACCGTCGCTGTGGGCGAACTCGGGCTGAGCGGCGAGATTCGCCGCGTCCCCCAGCTCGAGCGCCGGCTCCTCGAAGCGGCCCGGCTGGGTTTCCGACGGGCATTGGTTCCGGCCCAGGGGGATGTCCGCACGGAGGGCCTCCCCGGCCTGCGGGTGCATCGCGTCGACTCGATCTCAGCGGCAATCGAGCTGTGTTTTAATTGAGCCTAGTGGTCGCGCGCGGGTCGCTTCTGCTGCAGTGTCTCGGACTCCTGGACAAAGGAGGTGAGACGCATGCGCGTGGAGCGAGTCTTCCGCTTGCTGGGGCTTCTTCTTGGCTTTATCGCGGGCTTCGAGTACGCCCGATTCATCATTTCCGAAGCGGGAATTCACGACTACACGATCCGGGCGGTGCTGGTCCTGTTGACCGTGCTGGCCGGGGCGCTCTTCGGCTTCTTCGGGCTTCCCTACGTCACGACCAAGCCCTTCTTCTGGCTCGAAGATAAGCTGAACGTCACGCCGCTACCAGACCTGGTGGCGGCGACCGTCGGACTCGTGATCGGGCTGCTGCTGGCGGCCATGGTCGGACTCTTCCTGGCCCGGCTGCCCTGGTACCTCGGCTTCGTCATCTCGCTGGTGGTCGCGGTCGTCTTCTCCTACTGGGGCGTGACCATCGGGCTCAACCGGCGCAGCGAGATGATCGCGCTCTTCCTCGGTCCCGCCCGGGCGGCGGGGGCCGCCGTGGGCGGCAAGCGGCGGACCGGCGAGACCTTGCTCGACACGAGCGTCATCATCGACGGCCGGATCACCGACATCGCGCAGACCGGCTTCATCGAGGGCAAGCTGCTCGTGCCTCACTTCGTGCTCGCGGAGCTCCAGTACATCGCCGACTCCAGCGACGCGCTCCGGCGCAATCGCGGCCGGCGCGGCCTCGAGGTGCTCAACATCCTGCAGAAAGAACCGCTGGTCGACATCGAGTTCATCGACGAGGACATCCCCGAGGTGAACGAGGTCGACGCGAAGTTGATCCGGCTCGCGCGCAAACGCCAGGCCGCCATCATGACCAACGACTACAACCTGAACCGAGTCGCCCAGCTCGAAGGCGTGCGCATCCTCAACCTCAACAACCTGGCCAATGCGCTGAAGCCGGTGGTCATCCCGGGCGAGGAGATGGAGGTTCTCGTGATCAAGGAGGGGAAGGAGCAGAACCAGGGCGTCGGCTACCTCGACGACGGCACGATGATCGTGGTGGAGAACGGGCGGCGTTTCATGAACCAGACCGTGTCGGTGGTGGTCACCTCGGTGCTCCAGACGTCCGCCGGGCGGATGATCTTCGTCGTGCCGGCCGGCGAGGGTGGCGTGGAGCGGCGCCCGCCACGGCCGCTGCGCAAGGTCCAGGGCGGAGGAACCGGGCGGTAGCGCCTGCGCCTGACGTCGCGCGCATCTCGATGCCTGACGCGGCGAACGCCGACTGGTTGCCGGCATTGCGATCGGCGCTCGCCCAGGCTGCGCCGGCCTCCCGGATCGTGATCGAGGCGAGGGATCGGCCCCGGTCGACGAATGGCCTGTCGGCCCTCCTCGAGGCCGCGTCCGGGGCGCTGGCCGCGGTGCCGGGCAGGGCGGTGGCCGACACCTACAAGGAAGTCCGCGACGGCCGGGTGGTCCGCACGGTGCCGCGCGAGGCTCTCGCGGAACTCGGTAGCCCCTGGGTCTTCGAGCGTCACGTGCTCGAAGAGGCGGTCGACCGGCTCCTCGCCGATCGGGCGACCTGCGGCAGCCTGATCGAGCTCTGCCGGCTGGCGGGCCTCGAGCTCCGCCTGGTGCCATGGCCGGCGATCCCGTAGTCGCCGTGCTGCTGGCGGCCGGGGGGGGCAGTCGCATGGCAGCCGGCCGGAACAAGGTGTTCCTGGACGTTGGCCGTCAACCCATGCTGGCATGGTCCCTGGACCTGTTCGATCGAGTCCAGGAGGTCGATGCGGTCATCCTGGTCGGGGCCCGGGCGGAACTGAGCTCCGCGGACCGGCTCCTGAAGGATCTGGGGCTTGGCCAGAAGGTGAAGCAGATCGTCGCAGGGGGCGCCTCGCGCCAGGAATCTGAATGGAACGGGCTGCGCGCCGCTGCCGCGGTCACCGGCGGACAGGGGGTCGTGCTGATCCAGGACGCGGCGCGCCCTTTCACGCCCGGGGACCTGATTCCCAGGCTCATCGCGGAAGCACGCGGAGCCGGTGGGGCGATCCTGGCCATCCCGGCTGCGCCGACCGTCGTCGTGGTCGACAACGGGATGGTGACCGGTTTCCCCTCTGGGCTCTGGGCTGCCCAGACGCCCCAGGCGTTCAGGCTGGCGGAAATCCTGGCCGCCCACGAGCAGGCGCGCCAGGATGGATTCCAGGCGACGGACACCGCCGCGATCTACGAACGGGCCGGCGGCACGGTCCGGGTGGTCGAAGGGAGCCCGGACAACATCAAGATCACGACGCCCGAGGACCTCGAGCGGGCGGAGGCCATTGCCCGGCGGCGGTCCGCCTGATGGTCGCCCGCTGCAGGATGCCGTAGGCGGCCAGGATCCCGCTCGCCACCGCGAGCGCCGCGGCGAGCAGGGCGCCCAGCAGGAGCAGGGCGTTGAGCGGGCTGAGCGAATGCAGGAGCAGCGCGGCGCTTGCGCCGGCGGCCACGGTGAACACGGTGGCCGAGAGGGAGATCGTGGCGAGGGTGACGCGTACGCTGCGCAGCGAACCGGCCCGGGAGCGTGAGTAGAGGAGGACCATCACCAGGTCGGCGGCCGGGAGCAGCCACGCCTGGAGGCCGGCGGGCGGGGGAAGCGGCTCGGCGCGATCGAGGTTCCCGGAGAGCCGCAGGTGAACGCGCCGCAGCCGCTGGGCGAGGCCGTAGGGCATCCGGCTCACACTCATGTAACGTCAAATCGCCCGTATACTCGCCCCTGTGCGCGTGGGCATCGGTTTCGACATTCACAAGCTGGTCATCGGCCGCCGCCTGGTGCTGGGGGGCGTGGAGCTGCCCTGGGATCTCGGCCTGCAGGGGCACAGCGATGCCGACGTCATCTGCCACGCGCTGATCGACGCGGTGTGCGGTGCGGCGGGACTGGGTGACATCGGGACCTTGTTTCCCGATTCCGACGAACGGTATCGGAACGCGCGCAGCCTCGAGCTGCTGCGCATCGCGGCGGCGCAAGCGGCAGCGGCCCGCTTCAGGGTTGAAAACGCCGACGTCACGCTGATCGCGCAGGCTCCGCGGCTTGGGCCCTACCGCAAGGAGATGACCGCCAATCTCGCGTCCGCGCTCAGCGTCAGTGTCGGCGCCGTCAACGTCAAGGCCACCACGACCGACCACCTCGGCGTCATCGGGAAGGGCGAAGCGCTGGCCGCCCAGGCCGTGGTGCTGATGCGAAGCGGATGAGTACCCTCCGCCTCTACAGCACGCTCTCCGGCCGGGTCGAGGAGCTCGTGCCGCTGGAGCCGGGACATGTGCGCATGTACACGTGCGGCCCGACCGTCCACAACTTCTCGCACGTGGGAAACTTCCGCACCTTCCTCTTCGAGGACCTCCTGCGGCGCGTCATCCAGGAACAGGGCCTGCGCGTGACGCAGGTGATGAATCTGACCGACGTCGAGGACCGCATCATCGCCAAGTCGCAGGCCGCCGGGAAGACAATCGAGGAGTTCACCGAGCCCTTCATCGCGGCGTTCATGGAAGACCTGCAGACCCTGCGCGTCCAGCCGGCCGAGCATTACCCTCGGGCGACCCACCACATCAAAGACATGGTGACGCTGATCCAGCGGCTGCAGGCGGGGGGCCATACCTACGAAGTGGACGGGTCGCATTACTTTCGGATCGCCAGCTTTCCGGCCTACGGCAGGCTGTCGCGGCTCGACACCCGCGAGATCAAGAGCGGCGCCCGCGTCGACGTCGACGAGTACGGCAAGGACGACCCGCGCGACTTCGTCCTCTGGAAGGCTCGCAAGCCGGGAGAGCACTTCTGGCCGACCGAGCTCGGGCCAGGCCGCCCCGGCTGGCACATCGAATGCTCGGCCATGAGCATGCGCTACCTCGGTGAGAGCTTCGATCTCCACGCGGGCGCGGTCGACCTGATCTTCCCCCACCATGAAGACGAGATCGCGCAGAGCGAGGCGGCGACCGGCAAACCCTTCGCCAGGATCTGGACTCACGCGGAGCACCTCCGGGACTCGATGGGGGAGAAGATGGCGAAGCGGGCGGGCAACTTCGTGACCCTTCGCGATCTGGTGGAGGAAGGCTATGAACCGCGCGTCATCCGCTACGCGCTCCTGACCGGCGCCCACTGGCGGACGCCGCTCAACTTCTCGCCCGAGCTCCTGCATGCCGCCGGCAGCGCGGTCAAGCGCCTGGACGAGTTCGCGGTGCGCCTGCAGGCGCCCGGGCCGGCGGTCGCGCCTCCTGCCGACATCCAGCGGCTCTGGGACGAGGCCCTGCGCGACGACCTCAACCTGCCCGGTGCGGTCGGCCATCTGTTCGAGTTCGTCAGGGCCTTCAACCTGCGCCTGGACAGTGACGGTCCGTCGGCCGAGGAACGCGGCGCGGCGCTGGGCATGCTCCGGCACGCCAACCGTGTCCTCGACGTGATCACGTTCCCCGATGCCGGGGTTGACGAGGAGATCAACCAGCTGATCGCCGAACGCAATGCCGCCCGGGCGCGCAAGGACTTCAAGCGGTCGGACGAGATCCGCCGGCAGCTGCTCGAGCGCGGCATCCAGCTGGACGACACCAAGGACGGCACCATCTGGAAACGCGTGCGCTGAGGCCAGCGCGCCGATGACCCGCCGGCCTCCGGACCTGATCTACGGCCGCAATCCCGTGCTGGAGGCGTTTCGGGCGAACCGGGGGATCCGACGGCTCGTGCTGGCGTCGGGGCTGGGCGGGGATCCTCGCCTGCAGGAACTGCGCCGGCTCGCGGCGGACCGGGGCGTCCCGGTGGAGGAGGCGGACCGTCAGCGGCTGGACGACATCGCGCACTCCCAGGCGCACCAGGGCGTGGTCGCGTACGTCACCCGCCGGCACTACTGGACGCTGGAAGCGCTCGCCGACGCGGCGCTGGCCGACCACCCCAACGCGATCCTGCTGATGCTCGACAGCCTGCAGGATCCGCAGAACCTGGGCAGCATCAGCCGGACGGCGGAGGCGGCCGGCGTGGGCGGGATCGTCCTGTCCCACAACCGGTCGCCCGAGGTCACGCCGGCGGTGGTCAAGGCCTCGGCCGGCGCAGCCGAGCACCTCCGCTACGCGCGGGTCGCGAACCTGGCCCAGGCGCTCGAGACCCTCAAGGCCAAGGGCTTCTGGGCCGTCGGTCTCGCCGGTGAGGCGCCGGCCCCGTACACGGATTACGACTATCGACGTCCGCTCGTGCTGCTGATCGGTGCCGAGGGTGAGGGGCTGCATCAGCTGCTCCGCAAGAAGGCGGACGCGCTCGTCCGCCTCCCGATGATCGGGCGCGTGGAGTCGTTGAACGCCGCGGTCGCCGGTGCCATCCTCCTGTACGAGGTCCTCCGCCAGCGGGGCGAACCGGCGTCGTCGCCCAGGCCCTGAGCGGAAGGCGCGGTCCGGCAGCGTTACGCTTGGCAGCGTGGACCGGCTGATCGTCGACGGTTACAACGTGATCTTCGCCTGGCCCCAGCTGTCGGCGCTCAAAGACGTCAAGCTCGAGGACGCTCGCGACCTGCTGATCGCCGTGATGGCCGACTACGCCGCGCTGACCCATCAGCAGGTCACGATCGTCTTCGATTCGCACCGCCGTCCCGATGGCGAGGGAAGCACGCAGCAGCTGAGCGGCGTCGAGGTCATCTTCTCCGGGCGTAAGAGGTCGGCCGACCACGTGATCGAGCGCTTGATCTACCAGGCGCGGGCCGCGGACGAGGTCACGGTCGCCACCTCGGACGCGGTGCAGCGGGACCTCGCCCTGGGGAAGGGGGTCAAGACCATCTCCGCCATGCTGCTCAAGGCACAGGTCGAGGCGGTAATCAGCCGCCGTGACGTCGACCTGCGCGACCGGCAGGCACGATCCGACCTGTCGCGCCGGCTCGAGGACCGGCTCGACCCGCGCACGCGCGACCGCCTCGACCGGATGCGGCGCGGCGAGGACCCGACGGCGTCCGAGTGATCCAGACGGTCTGCGGCCCGATCGCGCCGGAGGCCCTCGGCGTGACCCTCGGGCACGAGCACCTCCTGATCGATCTCCGCGGATTGTGGGAGGAGCCCGCGACGGAGGAGCGCCGCGCCCTGGCGCAGGCGCCGATCACCACGCCGTCCCGCGCGACCTGGGTCGGCAACCCGTACGAGTCGCGCGACAACCTGCTGATCGATGACGAGGCGGCGGCGGTCGATGAGCTACGTCTGTTCGCCGCGGCCGGCGGGCGGAGTGTGATCGACCTGACGGTCGAGGGCCTCGAGCCCAAGCCCGAAGCGCTCCGCCGGATCGCTGAGCGCAGTGGCGTCCAGATCGTGGCAGGCGCCGGCGTCTATCGGGCGTTCGCGCATCCACCGTGGGTTGCCGGGATGGCCGTCGAGGACCTGGCCGCGCGGTTCATCGCGGCGATCCGGACCGGGATCAACGGGACGGATGTCCGGGCGGGCGTGCTCGGCGAGCTGGGGACCTCGTCGCCGATCCTGCCGGACGAGGTGAAGGTGCTCCGGGCCGCGGCCCATGCCCATTTCGAGACCGGGGTGCCGATCAACGTCCACCCGGCGATCTTCCATCGCGAGGGCCCCCGCATCCTCGACATCCTGCAGGCGGAGGGCGTCGACCTGCGCCGGGTGGCGCTCAGCCATATGGATGAGCAGCTGGACTACGCCTACCACTGCTCCCTCGCCGTTCGCGGGGCCTGGCTCAGCTTCGACACCCTGGGGTCGGAGGAGGTCTACGGGCCGGGTTCCCGGGAACCCACCGACGACCAGCGGATGGAGGCGCTTCTGCGCCTGCTCGAGGCCGGCTGGGCAGGCCAGATCCTGCTGTCCCAGGACGTCTGCACCAAGCTCCAGCTGGTCCGCTTCGGCGGCAGGGGATACGCCCATGTGCTGACCGCCATCGTGCCCCGCCTGCGTGCAGCCGGGATCGGAGAGGCCACGATCTCCGAGTTGCTGGTCGACAATCCCCGGCGCTTCCTGAGCGGCGGGCCGTAGGGGCCGCCTACGTTAGAATTCGTCGGACGGGCAGGTACCGAAGTGGTTAAACGGGACTGACTGTAGATCAGTTGGCCTAGCGCCTTCGGGGGTTCGAATCCTCCCCTGCCCAGGTTCAAAGCCCACGTAGCTCAGGTGGTAGAGCGACGCCTTGGTAAGGCGTAGGTCACCGGTTCAACCCCGGTCGTGGGCTCCACCCCTTCCCCAATACGGACGAGGCTGGCGTCGCAGCGCAGGTCAGGCCACCAGCTTCAGGACGGCGGGTGTGTACGAGGGTGGGTTCACGATGGTCGGGTCGATCTCCGTTCCGGAAGGGGCGACCGGGGCCCGCACGAAGTCCAGGGTGACCATCTGCTGGGCGCAGTTGACCGCCTCGATGAAGATGGTGACCACGTTGATCGGCACCACGGTGGCGCCGCCCACGTCGCCGTTGATGACGGCCATCACCGCGACCCGCGGGCTGTCACTGGCGAAGCTGTTCCAGGTATCAGCCGACCCTGCGTTGATGCGCTGCGTTATGGCGTCGCAGGTCACCTGGTTGATCGTCGTGATGTCGTTGGCTGGATAGGCCTTGCCGAGTACGATCAGGCCGTTCAGGCCGTTCAGCCAGGCATCTGCCAGGGTCTGGCCGGTGACGGTGAACGTGCCGTAGTTCACGTTCCCGGCGCCACCGCCGGCCGGGCTGAGCTTCGCCTGGTATTTGGTCCCGTCCACGTAGTTCGTGGGCACGGCGTCGAGGTTGACTGCCATCGGCAGCATGCCGCGAATGCTCTTCGTGTAACCCCAGGCGGCCGTGGCCGTCGTCTTCACCTCGTACTTCATGATCCCGAGCACCCGGATGAAGAGCGTGTCGGAGGCGCTGCTCACGTCGACCTTCACGCCCCGCACGCCGGAGTCGCTCCACCCGGTCTGCGTCGGGTTACCGTAGACGTCGACCGGCGTGATGGTCAGGGCCGTGTTCACGCCGTCGTGCGGGACGCCGTCCGGGTCGGGTGCGCCGTTGGCCTCGGCGGCCCGCTGGGCTTCCT
Organism: Candidatus Limnocylindrales bacterium; assembly: GCA_035632635.1. Classification (GTDB taxonomy): domain Bacteria; phylum Chloroflexota; class Dormibacteria; order CF-121; family CF-121; genus CF-120. Next base: position 10,980 of record DASQGL010000001.1, on the reverse strand, counting down.
TGACGGCCGCCGTCTGGTAGGAGGCCGGGTAGTTCGACTCGAAACGGTTCTTCATGAGCAGGAAGGAGGCCGCGAGGGCGCCCGCGTCGGCCGCATTCTGCATGGTCCGACGCTGATGGTAGGCCTGGCCGCCGTCCATCACGAGCCCGAGGAAGCCGATGAAGAGCGTCGCCATGAGCACGAAGATCACCATCGTCTGCCCACGCTGGCGCGAGCGCTGAGACGCCCTGGTGTATGGACAGATCATTCAATCACCATCTGTGCGGAGCTCCGGATTCGGAGCGGGCCGCCTCCCCAGAGATTCGCGATCATCGGCGTGATCGCCTTGAAGTCGTACCCGATTTCGACCCGGATCGAGTTGGGATTCTGGTAGATTCGCCGGTCGCCCGGCAGCGGATTGCAGTTGGCGCTGCCGTCCGTGAGCGCTCCGGTCGTCGCGTCCACCCATGACACGGTGATGTCGGCGTCGGTCAACGACAGCGTCGTGCCGGCTTCCTGCTTGACTCGATACTTCACGTTGTTCGGATCCGCTCTGCACGTGTTCGTGATCGCGGTGGCATGCACCACCCCGTAGCGGGCGCCTTCGCGCGCGCCGTTCGCGATGGACGTCCAGTAGTAGAAGACGCGGCCGAAGTCCACCACCCCCAGGACGATGAGGGCCAGGACCGGCAGGATGAGGGCGAACTCGGTCAGCGATTGGGCGGAGTGCCCAGGTCTCCTGGCCCGGCGCCCGTCGGCCCGTCGGAACGGTTGTCGCACCATCGTCGCCAGTGTATGGCCGGACAATTTTCTTTCGCGCCTGCGTCTGGGCCCGGTACACAGACTCGTAATGGCCATGTCACCGCCTTGTCGCGCGGCCGATCCCGCCGCTTCAGGAGCGGTTTCGCTCCGGATGCCTGCCGCGCCTCGAGCCGTTGGCTGGAAACGGTCCTCAATTTCGACGACGGGTTCGTGCTTCTCGGGCGGGCCAATGGACGCCTAGCATGGAGCGAGAGAGGCGGACGACGGGGGACGGTTGGCCGTGAGCCCCGGAGCGTCGTCCTGGCGGATCAGACCGTTGGGGCACGGCCGGAGTGTCAGTAGGGGACCGTCCCCCTTTTCCTAATCGACCACGTCGACGAAGAGGTTCTCCAACTCCTTCTCGCCGTGCGTCGTCCCATCGCTCAAGAATTTCTCGATCGCCACGCTGCCGTCCTCGAGAAACTGCACCTCCCAACGTTCGCCGGGGATCTTGACCAGCACCGTGAGCGAGTCGTCGCTCGAGCGCTCCAGCGAATAGTCGAGATTGCTCCTCTCCAGCCGGCGGAGGAAATCGAGCAGCGGCTGCATCGTCGGGGCTTCTCTGGCCATGAGCGGATTGTCGCCTGGACGGGAGGCCGGTGCAAGCGACGCGGCCGCGGACGCGGAACGGGTGCGCCTCGAGGCGACCGCGCACGCCGAGCAAACCCGGATGGTCGGGCAGGCCGAAGCCGACGCCACTCGCGCCAAGGGCACGGCCGAGGGCGAGGCGGTTCGAGCCAAAGGGATGGCCGAGGCGGATGCGATCAAGGCGCGCGCCGACGCGCTCGCCGAGAATCAGGACGCCGTCATCGGGCAGCAGCTGGCCGAGCGCTGGCCGGAGATCGTCGAGGCCGCCGCCAAACCGTTCGGCGGGATCGATCAGCTGATCGTGCTGAACGGCGCCAAGGGCCTGTCCGACACGTTGGCCCAGGCGCTCAGCCAGGAAGCGTCCGGGCTCGAGCTCGCCCGCCAGCTGCTCAGCGGCCGCAACGGAGGCCGCGGGAAGAGGCAGGCGCAAACCGACAGCGACGCGATCGCGGTCACCTCGCCGACCAGCCCCTCCGCGGCCGGCTAGGCGCGGTCATCCTCAGTGGTTGTCGAAGTCGGGGACGGTCAGCCCGAGATCCTGGCGCAGCTGCTTGTCATCCGCCCGCCATTGACTGTCGAGCTGATTCCATTTGCTGACATCGGCGCGGTTCAGGTTCTGCGCCTCGTTGACGAGCAGGAGGTCGGCGTTGGCCAGGGTCTGCGCGTCGGCGTCCATCGTCTTGACGTGCGCCTGCATGCTGTCCGGAAACTGGATCTGGCGCAGGCCGCCCAGGTAGGTGTGGGTCGCCTGCTCCATCCGGCTCATGGCGGACGTGATCGTAGCGGCTGCAGGATGCGTGGTCTGGATGGTCAGCGCGGCGGCCGTGATCGCCTGCATGTAGGCGTCGCTGACCGCCTGGTAGCGCGGGGCGGCGTCCTGCACCGTGCCGGCCCCCGTGTCGCAGGCCGCCGTCAGAAGGGCGACGGCCAGTGCGGCCGCGATCCCCTGGCACCATGACCTCACGCCCGTCATTATCCGTGGTTCTACGCCGCGTCGACCGCGGTCTCCGTCTAACCGTTGTGCATCCCCGGCGGCATGTACCCGAGCACGCAGGGCAGGCCGCCGACCGTCTGCTGGGCATCCGTCAACGAGTACGGGGTGTAGGAGCGGAAGCGGCAGGTCGGCCAGCTTTGCGCGAGCGTCGGCGGCAGGTACTCCGTGCCCGGCAGGAAATAGTTGCCCCCGCGCGCGTCGACGCCGTTGGGCACCGGGTACCACTCGTCCGGCGTGTTGGCCAGCGCTTGCATCATGAACCGGTGCCAGATCGGCGCGGCGCCGACGATACCGGTCGAGTTATGGCTGAGCGGCGTGTAGTCGGGGTTGCCGACCCACACGGCGGTGGCCAGGCTGGGGGTGAAGCCGACCGTCCAGTTGTCGCGGAAGTCCTGGGTGGTGCCGGTCTTGGCGCCCACGTGACGGCCGGGCAGCGTCAGGTCGCCGCCGCAGCCGAACTCCATGCACCGGTTGCGATCGTCGGACACGATGGAGTCGATGATGAAGGCCGTCTGCTGGCTGATCGCCCGGTACTCGTTCTTCTTCGGCTCGTAACCGTAGAGCGGCTGCCCGAGGCCGTTCACGACCTGCAGGACGGGCGCCGGACGGTGACGGACGCCGAGCGTGGCCAGCGTCGCGGCCCCGGTCGCCATGTCGATCGGCGGCACGCCGTAGCCGCCGAGCGTCAGGCTCTTGCCGTAGGTGTCGTCCTTCGCGGTCAGCGACGTGACCCCCATGCGCCGGGCCACGTCGAGGACCGAGGGAATGCCGACCATGAGCTCGACCTTCACCGCCGGGATGTTCAGCGAGTTGCCCATGGCCACCTTGAGCGGGACGGTGCCGTGGTACCTTCGGTCGTAGTTCTGCGGCGCCCATGGCTCGAGGCCATTGCTACCGCCGCCCAGCGGGAAGATCATCGGCTGGTCGAGGATCGGGCTCGTCATGTTCAGCCGCTGGCTGTCGATGGCGGCGGTGTAGGTGAACAGCTTGAAGCTCGAGCCCGGCTGGCGCGTATTCGTGGTGGCCATGTTGTAGGCGCCGCCGTGTGAGTAGTAGTCGTTGCCTCCGACCATGGCCAGGACCTCCCCGGTCTTCGGATCGAGGCTGACCAGCGCGGCGTCATGGAAGTTGTAGTAATCGCCGAAGCGCGCGATCTGATCGTGCACCGTCTGCTCCGCCAGGTGCTGCAGGTTGAGGTCCAGGGAGGTCGTCACCCGATAGCCCTTGTGATCGTTGGGCGTCATGTGCAGCGTCTTCTCCATGTACTGCAGCACGTAGTCAACGAAGTGCGGCGCCTGCACCACGTTCGCGGGGGGATAGACCTGCAGGGGCGCGGCGAGCGCCTGCTCCGCCTGCGCCTGGGTGATGTCGTGCTGCGTGACCATCGCCTGCAGCACCTCGGCCTGGCGGCGCTTCGCCTGCTGCGGGTTGATCAGCGGACTGTTGCCGGTCGGGGCCTGCGGCAGCCCGGCCAGCATGCTCGCCTGGCTGAGCGTCAGGTCGCGTGCGTTCGTGTGGAAGAAGCTGCGCGCGGCCGCCTCCACTCCGTAGCTCTGGCTGCCGTAGTAGATCGTGTTCAGGTACATCGACAGGACTTGGGACTTGCTGTACTTGCCGTTGATCTCGACCGCCAGGATGGCCTCCTTGAGCTTCCGCTGCAGGGTGGGGGGCGGGTTCGGGCCGATGAAGACCTGCTTGACCAGTTGCTGCGTGATCGTGCTGCCTCCCTGGGCGATGTGGTGGTGGCTGTAGTCGGCGATGGCGGCCCGGGCGATCGAGGCCAGATCGATGCCGCTGTTCTTGTAGAAGGTGTGGTCCTCGACGTCGATCGTGGCCCGGATCAGATAGGGCGAGATGTAGTTCAGCGGCACCACGATCCGGTGATCCCCGCTCAGTCCGATGTCGGCCAGCAGGGTGCCGTGCCGGTCGTAGATCAGGGTGTCCTGGTTGAGATTGCTGGTGGAAAGGCCGGTTACGGCCGGCAGCGGGCCCACGCTCCCGGCCGCGACGGCGGGGACGGTCAGCATCACCAGCAGGGTCACGACCGTGAGACCGGCGAGCACGGCGCGGCGGACGCGACCGGTCTGTCGGCGCTTGCGAAGGAGGCGCAGGTGGCGGGCGGCGCGGGCGCGGTGGGTGTGGTTCATGGACGATCGAGCTGGAGCGGGCAGGCGGCGACTATCATCTATGGCACCTCAAGACACATAAAACGTGATAGTAGGCATGCTACCAGAGGAGGGTCTTGCGCGTCCATTTTGTGATGCAGGACGCCTTCGTCAGCGTCGCCGGCCCGGGGCGGCAGCGCGAAGGTCACCCTCGGCGATTTCCGTCGAGCGGACCCGCGATCCACCCCTGCCATAATTCCGGCATGCCGGAGGGGGATCCTGACGGGGAGCGCGATCCGCTCTCCGTCGAGCCGTCGACGATGCGGGCGCTTGGTGAGGCGACCCTTGCGATGCTGCTCGAACAGCTGGCCAATCCCGGCCGGGTCCCGGTGGTCGGGGGCGCGTCGCCGGACGAGATGCGCCGGCGCCTGCACCGGCCGCCTCCAGAGCACGGCGCGGACTTCTCCGGACTGCTCAACGCGATCGTCGAACACGTGCTCCCCGCGATGGTGCGCGGCGACCATCCGGGCTACATGGCGTTCATTCCAGGCCAGGGCACCTGGCCGGGGGCGCTCGGCGACTTCATCGCAAGCGCCCTGAACCTCTACGGAGGCTCGTGGAAAGAGGGTGCCGGGCCGGCCCAGCTCGAGCTCACCGTGCTCGATTGGTTCAAGCAGTGGATCGGATACCCCGAGACGGCCAGCGGGACCCTGGTCAGTGGCGGCTCAGCGGCGAACATGACCGCGCTCGCCTGCGCTCGTGAAAGCGTGGCCGGCGTGATGTCCGATCGGCTGGTGATCTACCTGGGGGATCAGGCGCACTCGTCGATGGCCCGGGCTGCGCGAGTCCTCGGCTTCCGCCCGGAGCAGGTCCGCATCCTGCCCGTCGACGAGCGCTATCGGCTGCGGGCGGATGCGCTGCAGGGGGCGGTCGAGGCCGACCGCCGGGCCGGTCGCCGGCCGTTTCTCGTCGGCGCCGCCGCCGGCTCCACGAATACGGGGGCGATCGATCCGCTGCCCGCGCTGGCCGCCGTCTGCAAAGCGCAGGGCCTCTGGCTCCACGTCGATGGGGCCTACGGCGCCTTCGCCACCCTGACCGAACGCGGCCGGACCTGGTTGGGCGGGATGGAACTGGCGGATTCGGTGACGCTGGACCCGCACAAGTGGCTCTACCAGCCCTATGAATGCGGCTGCGTGCTGGTGCGGGATGGCCCCCTGCTCCGGCGGGCGTTTGCCATTGCGCCCGACTACCTGAAGGAGGTCACGAGCTCGAACCCCGAGGTCAACTTCGTCGACCTCGGCCTGCAGCTGTCGCGGGCGACCCGGGCACTCAAGGTGTGGCTCTCCGTCCAGTATTTCGGCCTGGCGGCGTTTCGCGAGGCGATCGACCACTCGATCGACCTCGCGCAGCGTGCGGAGCGCCGGATTGCCGCGAGTCGATCGCTCGAGCTGCTCTCGCCGGCCTCGCTCAGCGTGGTCTGCTTTCGCCGCCGGTTCGATGACACCGACGATGAGGCCGTCATCGAACAGCGAAACCGCGCCCTGCTGCGAGGACTGGAGGAGACCGGCAGAGCGTGGCTTTCGTCGACCCGGCTGCGGGGCCGCTACGCGATCCGGATCTGCGTCACGAACCACAACACCCAGGCGCGCCACGTCGACTGGGCCCTGGACTGGCTGGAACGCGCTCCGCTCGATCACCTGACCGCGGCGCCGGCCGGCGGATACCAACGGCATTCCGACCTCCATCGAGGACGGTCGCTGGAGGAAGGGGACGGGAAAGGGGTTCCATCCTCAGCCTCCCATCTCGGTTCCCTGGTCCTCTTTCGCGACCTTTCGGCGACCGCGCTCCAGCGTCTGGCCGTCGCATCGCGGGAGCTCCAGATCCCGGCCGGTCAGCGCATCATCGAACGCTGGGATTACGGCCGTGAGCTCTTCGTCGTGCTCGACGGCTCGGCGCTCATGGAGCGGGATGATCGCCCCCCGAGGAGGCTCTTGGCCGGGGACGTGTTCGGCGAGCTTGGCGCCCTCGACTGGGGCGCCGGGTTCGGCTACCCTCGACTCGCCACGGTAACCGCCGACGCGCCGACCCGGGTGCTGGTCATCCCCGGCGACGCACTCAACGACATGGTCCGCGAATCCCCGGTTTTTGCGTCGCGGGTCGAAGAGGCGGTTCGCCGGCGACTCGCCGAGCTGTAACCCCTGTGGCCTCCGGTCTGGTATAACGGATTGACTTGCCAGGCCAATTCATCTCCCCCTTCGAGCCCGGCGAGCTGATCGTCCACGCCACCCATGGGATCAGCCGGTACGTGGGCACGCGCCTGCTCGAGGCGGCCGACGGGACGACCGGCCAATACTTTCAGCTCGATTACGCGGCCGGCGATCGGGTTTTCGTTCCCGTCGAGCACGTCGCACGCCTCAGCAAGTACGAGGGTGAGGAAGCGTTGCCGGCACGGCTCACCGCGGGGGAACGGCGAACCCCGTACAGCAGGGTCCCGAAACCCCAGTAGGGCTTGGTCGCCCGGCTCGTCGTGGCGGGGGGAGCCCGGCCGGGTTTGAGATGGCCCGATTCTGGGAACACCGAGTGTCAGCCACCATTGAAGGTGGCCCTCGCGGTGGCTCCCAGTCGGACAGGCCCGTCGCGTCAGGAAGCTTGTTCGAGAAGGAGGAGACACTACATGACGGCAGGAACCATCAAGAAGCTGGTGCCCGATCGCGGGTTCGGCTTCATTGCAGCCGATGATGGCAAGGAATACTTTTTCCATCGCTCGGGCGTCGAGGCATTCGACTCCCTGGTGGGTGGTGAAAAGGTTTCGTTCGAGATCGAACCGAGTCCGAAGGGACCTCGCGCCAATCGCGTTCAGCTGAGCCGCTAACCCGGCGCAGTCTGCGAGACGGAAGGGCCGAGTGTTCGGCCCTTCCGTCGTTTCCGGTCCCTCGATCCCGGTCGCGTCGCGCACTCGCGGCAGGACAATGATGTGAGGCATCCGACCGACGCCCCCTGTCCCCATGAATGATGACTTGCTCCCGACTCGATCCACCTGAGATCGTGGCCTACAGAGGTTCCCATGACGGAAGCCCGGGACGAGATCTGGCTGGGCGGTCCGGCAGAGGATGGGGCCGGTCCGGTCGGGCGGGTTCGAAGCGCCGGTGTCGACGCCTCGGCGATGCGCCTCTGCTATCTGCGCCTGGCGTTCTTTCCCCTTGGTGAGCGCCTTGCTCCCGCTCGCGCGATTGCCATGGCCGATGGAGAGGTCCTGCGGCTCGAGGACGGCTGGAGCTCATCCGGCTGGGACCCGTCGCTCGCCTGCCGGCAGCTCGTCGAGGTCCGCCGGGCCATGAGGGTGCAGGCCCTCGACGGCGGTGACCTGGCACAGTCCGAATACCTGTGCATCGGGCACGAGTCGCGCGACGTCACGGGTGTCGCGGCGCGGCGGGGTTCCCTCACGCCTGACGTTCGATTGCTTCCGGTAGCGCGGATCCGGGCGGTGCAGCGGCAAAGCATCGAGACGGACCTGCGCGCGGATGAGTGGCCGAGCCTGCAACCATTCGGCCTCGACCGGCTCATCCAGGAGTGCGTCATCGAGGCCCTGGAACGTGACACCCAGATCAAGGTGCTGTGTCTGCGCGCGCTGGACATCATCGGTCGCCATGACCTCTCGGCGCTCGAGGTCGCCGTTGTGGACCAGCACGTCACGATTACCGGACACATGAGGTTCTCCGGCATGGACCGCCGGGCTACGGCGCTGGTCGAAGCGGTTCCCGGCGTGCTGACGGTGCACACCGACATCGTCTGCGACGACTCCCTCGAGCTCGACGTCGCCCGGGCCTTGATCCGGGCCCTGGACGGGTCGGGCTCGGCCTTCCGGGTCAGGGCGTACCTCGGCCACGTCGATCTCCTGGGTGACGTGAACGAGTCGCTCAGTCGCGCCGCCGAGCGGGCTGCGGCTGACGTCCCGGGCGTCATCGCTGCGCACTACGTGCCCGACCAGCCCTGAAGCGGTCCAGCGACGCGTCGGGTCTTTCTGGGAGAGAGCCGTGGAGGGCGGTCACCCATGGCTCCGAGTAGACTCGCGGGAGGGAGAGGAGTCGTGGCAACCCGGCAGGACTATACCGAGCAGCTGGAGTCGCTATACGAGATTTCCATCGAAATCGCATCCCTGCACGAGCTGTCCGCGATCCACGATCGGGCGCTGCGGTACTGCCTCGGGCTCACCGAGTCGGAGTTTGGCTTCATCGGGATCCTGGACGACGAGGGGCGGGCCCTCGATGTCGTCGCGATCAGGGGTTTCGAGCCGTCCGACCCCAACTTCTACGAGCGCTACCGGCTGATTCCGGCCGTGCGTGGCGTGCTGGCGGCCACCATCACCGAGGGGCGGTCGACGATCTCGAATGATCTCGCCCACGATCCCCGGCGGGTCGGTCAGCCGCACGGTCATCCCGAGACCCGGACGTTTCTGGGGGCGCCCCTCAAGGTGGGGAGGACCGTGATCGGCATGATCGGGGTCGCGAACAAGCCGGACGGCTACGCCCTGGATGACGATCGCATCCTGTCGACCTTCGCCAACCAGGTGGCCGTCGCCATCGACAACGCCGGGCTCTACCAACGGCAGCGGGAGATCATCGCGCGGCTCGAGCAGCTCAATGAGCGGTTGAGCGAGGCGGAGCGGGAGCAGATCCGAGCCGATGAGCGTGCCCGGCTCGCCTCGGGCCTGCACGACGACATCGAGCAAGGACTGTTCACGATCGGGCTGCGCCTGACGTCTCTGATCGAGAACGGCCTGGACCCCAGGCTCGCCGAGCGGCTGGGTGAGATCCGCGGCCTCGCCCAGGGAACGGCTGATCAGGTGCGGGAGATGGTCTACGCGACCGGAGAGCGCAGCCCAGGTCCCGCGGATCTGACGAGCTCGGTGCGGTCCCTGCTGCGGCAGCTGGAGCGGAGCGAGGCGCTGCAAACCGATCTCGCGGTCAGCGGCAGTCCCACTCCGGCCGTGGCCGCGGTGGCGGGTGTCCTGCACGCAGTCATCCGGCAGGCGCTCGTGAACGTCGCCAGGCATGCGCGCGCTCGCATGGTCCTGGTCAGCATCCGCTACGCGCCGGAGGAGGTCGGGATCGTGATCCAGGACGATGGTCAGGGCGCCCCTGAGCTCGTCCTCCGGACCTACCAGACGAGCCACCTCCATTACGGCATGCGTCACATGCGCGAGCAAGTGCTCGGCCTGGGCGGAACCTTCGAAGCCGGCAACGGGGACGAGGGCGGCCTCCGGGTCCGGGTGACGGTGCCGCTCCGACGGCCATGATCCGGCTCGTCATCGTGGACGACCACGAAATGGTCAGGGAGGGCCTGAAGACGATCCTGCAGACGGAGCCGGATTTCCAAATCGTCGGGGAAGCGGCCACCGCCCGAGACCTCGTGACCCTCGCCGAACGGACCCGGGCCGACGTGGTTCTCCTGGACGCGCGCCTACCGGATGGGAGCGGTCCCGACGGCTGCCGTCGCTTGACGGCCGAGCATCCGGACGTCAAGGTGCTGATCGTCAGCACCTTCTCGGACGATGACCTCGTCGACGAATATCTTCGGGCGGGAGCGCACGGCTACGTGATCAAGAACATCGAGCGCTTCAGCCTCAAGCAAAGTATCCGGGCCGTGTATCGGGGCGAGGGCGCCGTGTCCCCGGAAATCGCGCGAAGGCTGATCGGCCGGGTGCGCGAGCAGGACACGAAGTCTCACAACAAGTCGGTCCTCAACAAGAGTCAGATAGAGATCCTTCGACTGGTCAGCCAGGGACTGTCGAACCGAGAGATCGGCGCTCGGGTGCACCTGAGCGAGAACACGGTGAAGACGCACCTCCAGGAGATCTTCGACAAGCTCGAGGTGCGCAATCGTGTCGAGGCCGCGCTGCGCGCAACCAGGGGAGGCCTGATTTAATCACAGACGGTGAGCGAGATCCTTTCAACGTTGGGGTGGGTCTCGCTGGGAGCGGGCGTCGGGGCTTTTGGCACGTTGATCGGCGCCGGCGGGGGATTCATCCTGGTGCCCGTCCTGCTCCTGCTCTACCCGCACCGGTCGCCGGAACAACTGACGGCCGTCTCGCTTGCCGTAGTCTTCGCCAACGCCACCTCCGGGTCGCTCAGCTACTTCCGTCTTCGCCGGGTCGACTACCGCAGCGGCATCGTCCTGGCCCTGGCCACCCTCCCGGGCGCCATCCTGGGGGCAATCGCCGTGGGCTTCGTTCCGCGACGGGCTTTCGACCTGATCATGGGCGTCGCGCTGCTGCTGGTTTCCCTGTATCTCCTGGTGCGTCCCCACCGGTCAATGCCGTGGTGGCTCGATTCTCGCTTCGCGGTGAGCCGGACGCTGGTCGACTCGCAGGGCGTCACGTACCAGTACCGATTCAACCTGGCATTGGCGGCCGGGCTCAGCCTGGGCGTCGGGTTCGTCTCGAGCCTGCTCGGCATTGGCGGTGGCATCATTCACGTGCCGCTGCTGACGACCTTCTTCGCCTTTCCCCCACAC